>JAEWEW010000359.1 GCA_023389175.1 Pseudomonadota bacterium
CATCGAGCCGTGGGCCTGCCTCTACCACTGGGACCTGCCGCAGGCTCTCGAGAACCTCGGCGGATGGACGTCGCGCGACAGCGCGGACTGGTTCGCCGACTACTCCGCGCTGATGGCGCAGCGGCTCGGCGACCGGGTCAAGCGCTGGATCACCTTCAACGAGTTCTCGGTGTTCACGCTGTTCGGCTATGCGATGGACTGGTGCGCGCCGGGCGTGGTGGATCGCACCGCCAATCTGCGTGCCATCCATCATGTCAACCTGGCGCACGGCCGCTGTGTCGACGTGCTGCGCGACAACGTGCGCGATGCCTCCATCGGCGCGATCCACAACCGGCAGGTGGTGCGGCCGGCGACGCCAAGTGATGCCGATCGCAGCGCCGCCGCCATGCTGGATGCCCACTGGAACCAGGCCTTTCCGGAGCCGCAGCTGCGCGCGACCTATCCCGCGCTGCTGGCCGAGGCGATCGAGCCCTGGGTGCAGGCCGGCGACATGGCGCAGATCTGCCGGCGCATCGACTGGCTGGGACTGAATCACTACGGGCCGATCTTCGCCAAGGCCGACCCGACCGCGATCTGGGGCTTCGCCTGGGGCGATGCACCGGCCGACTCGCCGGTTCGCGAGGAGATCGGCTGGGCGATCTTCCCGGACGCGTTCCGCGACGAGCTGATCGAGCTGTCGCAGCGCTACAAGCTGCCGGTCTACGTCACCGAGAACGGCTGCGGCAGCCTCGACACGCCGGATGCCACCGGCGTGGTCGACGACCCCAGGCGCGTGGCCTACCTGGAGACCTACGTCGACGCCATGCACGATGCCATCAGCGCCGGCGCCGACGTCCGCGGCTATTTCGTCTGGTCGCTGCTCGACAGCTTCGAGTGGGGTGCCGGCTACACGAATCCGTTCGGGATCGTCCACGTGGACTTCGAAACCCAGAAGCGCACGCCGAAGAGCTCGGCGCGCTGGTACGCGGATCTCATCCGGCAGGCCCGCAGCGCCCAAGGGAACCCGGCGGCGGTCACGCCGCTTCGGCGGCGGGGCCCGGCGAATCGTCGCGCCTGAGCGTCCCGGGCCAGGCTTGCCGGATGAACCCGGCGAGGTCGGCTGCGACGCGGGCCGGTTCCTCCCAGTGCAGCGCATGCCCGGCATCGGCGTACTCGACAAGGCGTGAGTCGGCGATCCCGGCAAGCAGCCGCTGCTGGTCTTCGCTGCTGCAGAACGCATCGTGCCGGCCCCACAGCAGTAGCGTCGGCGCGGTGACCGCGGCCAGCTGCTCGACGAAGGAATCCGCGAACATGCCGTCGAACGCGTCGCGCCAGACCCGTGCCGGACACTTCAGGCATTCCTCCATCACGATCTCGAAGAACCCCGCCGGCACCGGCTGGGCCAGCGTACTCGCCTGGAAGCCCCGGGCGAACTCGACGTCGATCGGATCGACCAGCTGGCTGACCTCATGCTGGACGAAGGCCTCGAGATCGGGTTTGCCACGAAAGCCGGCGAAGGCTCCGAGCAGGACGAGCCCCGCCACCCGCTGGGGATGGTCGATGGCCAGCCGCAGCGCGTTGGCCGAACCCATCGAATGGCCGACGATGATCGCGCGCTCCAGCCGTTGCGCGTCGAGAAATGCCACGACGTCGTCGGCGAAGTCCGCCAACCGATACCCGGATGCAGGCGCCTCGCTGCCGCCGTGCCCGCGCTGGGACAAGGCGAAGCAGCGCAGCGCCCGGGGCAGGTGCGGCAGCACCGGCTCGAAGGATCGCCAGGTGTCGGTCACCCCGTGCAGGGCAACGACCGGCACGCCGTCGCTCGGACCGTGCTCGACATACTGCATGGTCAGGCGCCCGGGTAGCCGCACCTCCCGGGCCGGGTAGCGCGATCCAACGTCGAGGTGCGAAGCAGCTTCAGCGCGGTGCTCGCCATGGACCGGATCGCCCAGGCTCATCTCCGGACCTCCTGCGACACATCGCGCAGCATCAGCATATCCACGACCCGTGACGACGCGCCATCCCAGAAGCCGGTCGCATGCTCGTAGCCGGCCGGATTGCGGAAGGTGCCGAAGAGGATGTCGAGGAACGGCAGGTCGGCATAGTTGTACCGGTGAACGCCGCGCGCATGATGCACCACATGCATCTCCGGTCGCTGGACGAGATAGCCGAGCCAGCGCGGCGTGCGGATGTTCGTGTGCTGGAACATGGCCAGGAAGGCAACCGTCATCAACGTGATCGTCGCGGCCTGTGCCGGCACGCCCACGACCGTCAGGATGAGGCTCGGCAGCAGCGTCCAGGTGACCATGTCGAACGGGCTGAACCAGTACGCACTGACGACGTCCAGCCGCTCCGCGCTGTGATGCATCTGGTGCAGCAGGCGCCAGAGCGGCGTGAAGCGATGCATCGAGCGGTGCCACGCGTAGGCGCCGGCTTCGTAGAGCAGCAGACCGACGGCGACCGCTGCCCAGGTCGGCCAGCCGGAGAGGTCGAACCATTGCAGATGCGCCAGCGCCTCACCCCAGAGCAGCGGCAGGTACGACGAGAGCAGGAAGTAGACGGCGAACGAGGTCAGCGCGCGCACCCTCCAGCCGCGCATCGGTGGGAGGTCGCGGCCCGGCGCGACCATCTCCCAGACACCCAGCCCGGCGAACATCGCCAGCAGTATCCAGGTCATCGGATCGAGAAGCAGATCGACAGGCGTCGGCATGATTTCCTCCGGATGTGTTGAAGGAGGACATCGGTTGCCCTCCAGGAAGCGAAAGCCTGAGACGCGGATGTATCGCGCCGATGTTCGGCTCGGCTTGACGTTGTTGCGGCCTTGTAGCGCAACTGGCGCACCGGCGATGAATCAGGTCAAGGACGGCGGAGCGCCGCGGGAGAGCGGGCTCCTCCACGATGCGGAGCGTCGAGCAATCGCCCGCAGAAACGTCTTGAGGAGCCGCGCCCCGGTGCGCAGCGCCTCTCTCATTGCGTCGAGACGTGCGAGATTCGCTCTTGCCCTATAGAAAGCGATGTCGATCGAGCCGTCGTTGCTTCGCAGGATCTCGGTTGGGCGATACTCACGCATGGGTGCACTCCTGAGCTGTCCTTTGAGGAAAGCGGGAGTCTGGGCCAGGGACGTATCGCGCCGGTATCCGGCTCCGCCGGACTTGTTGCGACGTTGTAGCGCAACGGCGCTCGAAGCTACGGCGCCGGGCTCGTCGGCGTGCCACGGATCGCGTGGATCGCCCGGCTATCTACCGACGGCCGACCCTCGCTCGTAGAGCGCATCGAAGAACTCATCCGCGACCACCCCGAGATCGCCGTTCCCGTAGTCGAGAAGCCAGTCGCCCGGCTGGCCGATCAGCTCGCGCACGCCTGCCTCGACGACCACCTTGAACGGCTCGTGGACCTGCAATGCGCGCACGGGACGGACGCGCTTCCGGTAGAAGCCGCTGTGGCCGGGGCGGGTGTCCCTCACCGCGTCGTAGGTCCTGAGAAAGCGGGCTCGCTTGACGGGCCAGCGCTCGCCAAAGATGCCGGTGACGATCGCGTCGCCTGGCCCCGCGGCGACATCGCCCTCGGCGGTCGCGACCGACTGGCTGACCTGCGCGATCTCGACGCTGACTTCGATCGGCCGGGAATGCGCGTGCAGGACGCTGCCGTGCTGGCGCCCCAGCATGAAGCCCCGGCCATCCGACGGTCTGAACAGCTTCACGTCACGCGGTACCGCCGATCCACAGGTCGATGCGCGACGCTCGTCATCGCAAGTCGCGTCGGTCGAACTGCGCAGCGCTGTTCAGGCCGACCTGCTCGAGCAGCGCAGCACGGTAGCGACGCCAGCGCGGGTCGGCCGGCGCCCGCTCGATCAGCTCACCGAGCTGAGCCAGCGCGTCGTACCACAAGCCCTGCTCGGCCAGCAGGAACGCCGCTCGCTCCGGCGGCAGATTGGTCAGGTGTGCCTGGATGGTGTCCCGGCTGTCGGTCTGGCGGATGGTTCCGCTGGTGAGCAGGTTGCGCGGCTGCTTCGGGGAATCGGCCACGACGGCGACTGTCCAGCGATACTCGCTTCCGGGTCGAAGCTGCACACCCAGGTCCGCGAGCCGCACCGGGATCATTCCGACCGCTTCGCTCAGCGAAAGCTGCCTCTCGACCGGCGGCTCGATGCCTCGCTTGTCCTGGATCGTTACCGCGACACGTCCCGACACCGGCTGCGACGCATACCAGTAGAGCGTCGGCTGCGATTGGGTTGTCAGGCCGGTGTGATCCGGCGCGATCACGGCGATCGCCAGGGCGGCCTCGCCCACGTTGCGGGTCCGGCTGCTGAGCAATCGCGCCGGTCCGGCACTTTGCTGTACCGGCGGACGATAACGCGGTACCGCGTCTCCGGTCGCCGGCAAAGGCTGTGCGGCCGCGGTCGCCGAAGGCGGAGGCTGGGTCGCCGGTTGCGTCGCGGTACGCCCCGGCGACGACGGGCCCGGCGCGGAAGCCGCGGCACATGCTGCAAGGGCGCACACTGCGAAAGCGCTCAGGATGGTCGGAAGGAATCGCCGGTTCATCGAAGTCTCCCAATGAGCTCGGTCGTCATTTGCCGCCGAATGCCGCCGCTCCCCGCGGGTTGCCGCCGGCTGCCGACCGGCAGGCCCTGCGCTTTGCGGGCCCTCTCACGTGAATACCCGTCAGTGCAGATGCTCGACGCTGACCGTTTCCGCCTGCCGCCGCCCGATCTCCCGCAGCATCGGAATGCTTTCGACCGCGTCCAGCCGGAATGCGCGCTCGAAGTCCTTTGCCGACAGCGACAAACCCATCTCGCTCAAGGACTGCTCGGTCAGCTCGACGTTGTAGCGCGCATAGCGGAACAGCTTGTGCTCGAGCACGCCGGTGCGACCCTTCAGGTCGCCGAGCTCGCTGTCGATCGGCGGACCGACGAGGCAATCGCCGAAGGTGCGGCAGAGCACGTCCTGCTCTACCAGCGCCGCGTAGATCAGCGCCGACGGTGCCGTCGACAGGTTGAACCACATCCCCATCCGCTGCTTGTTCAGCTCCGGCCGCAGCTTCGGCGTCACGCCGGTGCCCACGGAGGTCAACAACAGGCGGTCGGTTCCGGTCGGCCACCGGATGCCGTACGGCTCGAGGGTGGCCATCAGGAACATCAGGAACGACGGATTGTTGTAGGTCGTCATGCCGCCGTCGACGAACACGAACTGGTTCGGCCCCAGGTCGATCTCCTCGGCGGCAAAGAAAATCGGCGCGGCCGTGCTGGCCCGCACCAGCTGCCAGACCGGGATGTTCAGGTTGCAGTCCGGCAGGCTCGGGTCGTTGAACTTCGCGTTGACATTGTTGGTGATGAACCAGGGCGAGTCGGTCTTCGCGTTGCGCGTTACGACCAGCAGCAGTGAACGGAAGCGCTCGCTGCCGAGCAGCGTGTCCTCGCCGAACACGCCCTTCATCTTCTCGCGCAGCGGCTTGGCGCTGTACAGATGGTGCGCGCGGCGCCGCCAGCCGCTGCGCCGGAACATCTCGGTCGCGCAGTCGAAATAGAAGCGCTGCAGCTCCGCCACCGGCATCCCGAGCGAAAGCCCGCAGGCGATGATCGCCCCGGTGCTGGTGCCGCCGATGAAATGATAGTGATCGGAGAGCACCAGGTCGTCACGCTCGTAGTGCGACCTGAGCAGGGCTTCGATCCGGGCCAGGATTTCCAGGGTGACCACGCCGCGGATGCCGCCGCCATCGAGAGACAGCATCCGCCGCGGTCCGGACGGCTGCAGGAGATCGACGATGTGCTGGGACATGGCGTGCCCTCTTGGCTGGGCTGAGTGTAACCAAACTCCGCCGGCCGGGTGCGGGATTGTGCGATACTGGTTTTTCGTCGACGATCGGCACGGCACACGGAGCGAACACCGAGCATGCGCGCCGTTGCGGCAACCGTCCTTGCGGTTTCGGCCCTTGTCCTTGGGGCAGCCTGCCCGGCCGCCGCCGGCGCGGCGCAGCTGAAAGTAGAGGCATTGCGGCTTGCAGGACAGCCGGCCGAACGAGCCGACCATGTGCTGATCCGCGAGGCCGGGTCCCCGGAAGCCAGGCGCGGGGCGCTCTTGCTGGGCCAGGAGATCGCCTCGGGCACGGAGATCGTGGTACCCGTGGGCCTGGACGTCCAGTTGGTCACCGCCAACGGCAACTCGATCCTGCTGCGAGCCGGCGCCCGGTTCATCGCAGCGGCGATCACCGAACGCGGCGAGGCTCACTTGGGGCTGGGCGGCCGCATCGAGTTCGCCGTCCGGCGTTCGCTGGAGTTCTTCAACGTCCGCTACGACCGGATCAGCGCGAGCGTGAAGGGTACGGTGTTCGCGCTCGATGCCAGCGAGCCGCGCGCCCCGGCCTTCAGCGTCGGGGAAGGCTCGATCGAAGTCGAGCGCCGCGGTACGGTCCGGATCGCCGAGTCAAGCGGCTCCGGCAGCGTGCCTGCTTCCGGCGCCCTCGAGGAAGTCCGCGTGGTCGACGCGCTTCGTGCCGGCGAGCGGAAGAGCTACGAGCTCGACGCGGAGAACTACATTGCCGCGTTCGATACCTATTCGGAGGCGGAGTCCTACTTTCGCGACGCGCTCCGGCAGGCGCAGTCAGGCGGCGACCCGGCGGCCGTGCTCCGGGCGACCACCAACCTGATGGCCATCTATCATCACCTGGGCCGGGACGCAGCGGCCCGGGACATCGAGGCCGAATGCCTGGCGCAGGCCCGTGGCCATCATGCGCCCGATGCCGAAGCGGCCTGCCTCAACCTGTCGGGCGTCGCACAGGTCGGGCTGGGCGCGCCAGCCGTCGCGCTGGAAAAATTCCGAGAGTCGCAGGCGATCCGCCAGAAGGTCTTCGCGATGGCGGACCATCCGGAGATCGCTGCCGGCCACAACAACATCGGCGTGGCGCTGCAGTCGCTGGGCGACCTGGAGGGTGCCGTCCGCGAGTACCGGCAGGCGCTCTCGATGAGGCAGCGGCTGTACGGTGCGGCGGACCATCCCGAGATCGCGGCCAGCCTGGCGAATCTCGGCACGGCCGAGCGCGCAGCCGGGCGGCTGGCTGCCGCGATCGCGTTTCAGGAGCAGTCGCTCGCCATTCGCAGCCGCCTGTGGGGAACGCGTCCACACCCGGACCTGGCCGCGAGCCTGGGCAACCTGGGATCGGCGTATACGGAAGCCGGGCGCGGCGACGTCGCCGTGGCCCTGCACCGCCGCGCGATCGAGATGCTCGAGCGCCTCCACTCGGGCGGCGATGCGCCGGCGATCGCAGCCGCCTGGACCCGGCTGGGCGCGGCGCACGCGGCCGCCGGGCAGCTCGATGATTCGGCCGCCGCCCATGGCCGCGCGCTTCGGATGCGCGAGCGACTGCACGGGAAGGAGGACCATCCCGACCTCGCCGCCGCATACAGCAACCTGGGACGCACCCAGCACGTCGCCGGCCGCTTCCGCGAGGCGATCGGATCGTACGAGAAGGCGCTCCAGATCCGCAAGCGCCTGTCAGACGGCCGCCCGTCGACCGACGATGCGGCGATACTCAACAACATCGGCGCTGCCCACTTCGCCGACGGCGCCTACCGGCAGGCGGCCGACTGGCTGCAGCAGGCGCTCTCCGAACGCGAACGACTGTACGGGGGCGCCGACCATCCGGCGATCGCCGACACGCTCTCCAACCTGGGCGTCGTGCGGCGCGCCCTTGGGGAGAACGACGCCGCACTTGGGCTGCAGCGTCGCGCGCTGCAGATGCGCGAACGGCTCTACCCCGGAATCGACCATCCGGCGATCGCGGCCAGCCTGACCAACCTCGGACGCGTGCAGCGCGAGCTGGGCGACCTGCACGGCTCGCTCGAGAGCCTGGAACGGTCGCTTGCCACCCAGGAGCGGCTCTATGGCAGCGACCACCCCGAGATCGCAACCGCGCTGACCAATCTCGGCAATACGCGTGAGGCCCTGGGCGATGCGGACGGAGCGCTCGACGCGCATCGCCGCGCGCTCTCGATCCGCCAACGGGTCCACGACGGCCGCGATCATCCGGAGGTCGCAGCGAGTCTCAACGACCTTGGCCGCGCGCGCCGCATCGCGGGATTGCACCAGGCGGCGATCGACGATCAGCGCAGTGCGCAGGCAATGCTGCAGCGGGTGTTCGGCGAACGCGACCATCCGAACGTCGCCCGGGTTCTCGGCGACCTGGCCGACTCGCTCGAGGCGGCAGGGGAAGCCACCGACGCCGCGACGCTGCGCGACCGCTCGCGGGCCATGCGTGCACGGCTGACGTCGCGATAGAGCACGCGGTGCAGCTCGGGCGCCTGCTTCGCTACCTCGCGCTCTTCGGCGTGCTCGCGGTGCTGCTTGCCGTGGCCGGCGGCGTGCCGGGATTCTGGCAAACCGCCGACCACGCGGCCTACGCCACGCTTCGGCTGTCGCCCCCGGCCGACCCCGACGCGGGCCTGCACGTGCTGGACCTGCCCTACCCGGACGAGCTCAAGCGCGAGGAGAACCCGGAGTCGTTTCGTGCCGCGATCGGCGCGCTGCTGCAGGACCTTTCCCGCTGGAGCCCCGCCCCCCGCGTGGTGATGATCGACGTGTGGTTCTCGCGACATCCCGCCGGTGAAGCGTCGGTGCTGCGAGGAATCGCCGCGCTGCAGGCTCGCGGCACGCGGGTGTTCGCGGCAGTCCATCCGGCGAACCGCCACGACTCGATCAGCGAGAATCCGCTCGCGCTGCATCATCCCGAGATCTACCGGGCGGTGGACGGCTACGGCCACACGGTGCTCGACCACGCGTTCGGCCTGCTGAAGTACGACCGGGAGGTATCGTTGCCGGTGCGCGCCGGCGGCGCGATCGTGGGGCAGACCACCCTGCCGGCGCTCCCGCCGCTGGCCGTGCTCGGTGCCGAGCGGATTGGCGACCTGCCCGCGGCCATCGTCGTCCCGCTCGGCGAGGACGCCAGGTTGGCGCCGCATCTGCATCGCGTCGCCCTGCCGGCATCCGGCGCGCCCGCTGCAACCGCCGACACGATGCTGGCGCCAATTCCAGGCGCAACCCACATCATCATCGGCAGCCTCGAGGAGGACAGCGACAACGTGCTGGCGCGGCCGGGACCGCTGCTGCTCGCCTGGGCGGTGTCCGACCTGCTGGCCGGCCGGGCCAGCCGCGCGGCCGTGCCCCTGGCGGATGCCCCTTCGGCGATCTTCGTCGCACTCCTCGCCGCCGGCGTGGCCGCCGCGGCGTTCCTCGCCGCATTCCACCCGCTGCGACCGCGGGTCGCACCTCGCCGGTGGCGCCTACTCGCGATCGTGCTCGGGTTGGCCGCGTTCGTGGTGGCCGGCGCAGCGCTCCTGGCGCTGAACGCCATTCTCATCGGCGGCGGGCGGGTCGCGCCGATCGCCTTCCCGCTCGCATGCGCGGCGCTCGCGAGCGCGCTCGTGACCCATTCGGCCTTCCGCTGGGTCGACGACGCCGACGCGCGGATGAGCCTGCAACTGGAGTCCGAGGAGCGTGCGATCGACTACGACGTGTTCGTCAGCTATGCGCACGATCCCCCCGAGAACAAGCGCTGGGTCAAGCAGGAGGTGATGGCGCGGCTCGCGGCGCTGCGGCATCCCGATGGCCGCCCCTACCGGGTGTTCTTCGATGAAAGCGGCATCAATCCGGGACGCCGTTGGAAGCGGGAGATCGAGCTGGCGCTGCTCGGGACGCGCTGCTTCGTCCCCGTCCTGTGCGCCAGGTATTTCGAGCGGCCGTACTGCCGGGAGGAGATCGAGCTCGCCGATCAGCTGCGCATCGAGGGCCGCCTGCAGTTCCTCCCGATCGCCCGCGACCCGTCGGGCATCCCGGAGCGGTACCTTCGGAAGGTGCAATACCTGGACGCCCGCGACGGCGCGCCGTTTGGCGAGGAGTTCCGCAAGCTGGTGCAATCCATCGTGGAGTATCCCGCTTGACGAGAGACACCCTGCCCGGTTGACCTGAATCGAGCTCGCAGTCGCCCTCACGAGCGAACATGACCCCGGTGGCGGGCGCGCTTTCGGCGCCGTCGCGTTCACTTCCCCGGTACGGCAGACACGGGCAGGCTGCGCGGCTTGACGAGTGGTTCCGGGCGTGGCACGACGTGCAGCTTGTCGCCCCCCGCCAGCATCCCGCCCTGCACTTGTGCCTCCAGCCGTTCGGCATCGCGCCTCTTGATGTCGGCGGCGACCTCCGCGACTTCGAAGGGGGTCATGCCCAGCGACCGAAGCCCGGCGCCGCCAAAGGCAATTGCCGAGTCGAACGTCTCGCGCACCTCGAAATCCACTCCCCGCTTGCGCAGGCGGATCGCATGGCCCCGATCGTACGATCTCACCAGGAGGCGGCAAGTCGGGAAATGCTCGGCGACCAACTCCACGATCCTGTCCGTCGACTTTGGATCGTCCACGCAGACCATCACCGTGTCCACCGTCGCCGCACCTGAATGACGAAGGGTGTCGAGTCGGGTGCCGTCGCCGTAGTAGACCTTGAACCCGAACGCCGCTGCTTCGCGGATGCGGTCCGGGTCATTGTCGATCAGGGACACGTCGACGCTCTGCGCGAGCAGCATCTGTGAGGCGATCTGCCCGAAGCGCCCGAAGCCGATCATCAGCACGCAACCTTTGAGACCATCCGCCGCTTCGACGTCCTCCAGCGACAGGGCCTCGGGCTTCAGCCATCGGTCGGCGCCCAGGAGGATGAGCGGAGTGAGGGCCATGGAAAGGATGATGACGCTGGAGAAGACCGCGTGATCGGACGCGTCGATCACGCCGGCGCCGCTCGCCGCGGAGTAGAGCACGAATGCAAACTCCCCGCCCTGCGCGAACAGCGCGACGCGTCGAAGTGCCTGCAGATGGCCGGACTTGAACAGCCGCGCGACCAGATAGATCCCGACGGACTTCACGAAGACATAAAGCACCAGTAGCGCCAGGATCCTCGCCCATTCCGCCGCGACCACTGCGAGGTCGAGCGACATACCCACGGCGAGGAAGAACAGGCCCATCAGCAAGCCCTTGAACGGCTCGACGTCGGTTTCGATCTGGTGGCGGTAGCTCGATCCGGACAGCATCACGCCCGCCAGGAAGGCGCCCAGCGCCATCGACAGGCCGCTGACCTCCATCAGCAGGGCCGAGCCCAGCACGACCAGAAGCGCGCCGGCGGTCAGCACCTCGGTGGTGCGCGCCCGCGCGAGCAGCGCGAAGAACGGATCGAGAAGCCAGCGGCCCGCGGCAATCAGAAGTCCGATCGCCCCGACGGCGAGCAGGATCGACGCGACATCGGAGCCGTCATCGCCTCCGGCCGCCGACCCGATGATCGCCACGAGGGCGATCAGCGGCACGATCATCAGGTCTTCGAGCAGCAGGATGGAGACGGCCTGCTGCCCCTCGCGCCCGGCGACTTCCCCGCGCTCCTTCAGCACCGCCATGATCACCGCGGTCGACGACAGCACGAAGCCCGAACCGGCGATGAACGCGACGACCGGCGACAGGCCCAGGAGCATGCCCGCGCCGGTGAGCAGCGCCATGCAGATCAGTACCTGAGTGAGGCCGAGGCCGAAGATCTGCCCCCGCATGCCCCAGAGCTTCTGTGGACGCATCTCGACCCCGATCAGGAACAGAAACATCACCACGCCCAGCTCCGAGATATGGAGGATGGTGGCGGGCTCGGTGAAGATCCCGAGCACGGACGGGCCCACCAGCAAGCCACCCGCGAAGTACCCGAGGACCGATCCCAGTCCGAGCCTCCGGAAGAGCGGAACCGCGACCACGGCCGAGGCGAGCAGCACGACTGCTGGTCCCATGGTCTGTGCCATGCCTGCCTCTGCCATCTGTGTTCCCTTCCTTTGTCGCGAAGCACCGCATTATGGTGGAAAGGATCTCCGTCGCAGCGCCTGAGCAACCGAGCCAGGCCTCGCCGCGCGCCCGACAACGCTCGGCTGAACGGCATCCGCTTGCCAGCTCCAGGCGGCAGGCGCGCTTGAACCCGGCGGCGGACATGTCGTTCCCGGTCGTTCCGCGGTCTATCCGGACTGCGGCCTGTCCCCGGTCGCCACGGTGGCGCGACGCATGATGCGCAGGGCCGCCTGTGCCGTGACGGCACCGGCCAGCGTTCCGTAGTGGGATCCCCATGCCCCGGAACCCGCGGGGCAGCGGCTGGCAAGGAACGCGTCGATGACATCCTGGCTGCCGTGGCGCATCAGCTCCGACGCCTGAAGCAGGCGCGCGACCGCCTCGGTCATCGGGCGGGCGAGGAACTCGTCGTCCGACTGGGCCCGGATCAGTCGCTCGGCATGCTGGACCATGCCTGCGACGCGGCGGTCCTGGCTCGCGAGAGGCCGGACTTCGTCGAGCAGCGCCTCGACCGTGCGCGGATCCTTCATCATCGCCCGCCGGACGTCCATGCACATCATGTTGGCGGTGCCCTCCCAGACGCTGTTCAGCGGCGCCTCCCGGTACACCCGCGCCATCGGATTCTCCTCGATGAAGCCGTTGCCACCGTGGCACTGCAAGGCTTCATAGGCGATCGAAGGCGCCCGCGAGCAGTTGAAGTACTTCGCCGCCGGCGTGGCCACGCGAGCCAGCAGCCGCTCGTGCTCGTCATCGTTCATGAGATCCGTCGCCTTCGCCACGCGCAGGGCCATCAGCGTGGCGGCCTCGACCTCGACTGCCATGTCGGCGAGCACGTTGGTCATCATCGGCCGCTCGGCAATCGAGGTGCCGAAGGCGCTGCGCGTCATGGTGTGGCAGAGCGCCAGCGTGAGCGCCTGTCGCATCAGGCCGGCGGAGCCGATGGCGAAGTCGAGCCGGGTCAGATGGGAATGCGAGAGGATCTCCCGGATACCCCTGCCCTCCTCGCCGACTCGAATTGCCAGCGTGCCGGCATACTCGACCTCGCTCGACGCGTTCGACCTGTTCCCCGCCTTGTCCTTCAACCGCTGCACGAAGAACCGGTTGAAGCTGCCGTCGGGAAGCGTACGGGGCAGGAAGAAGCAGGTCACCTCGCCGGCAACCTTGGCCAGGGTGAAGAAGCCGTCGGACTGGGGCACGGAGCAGAACCACTTGTGGCCGGTCAGCTCGTACCAGTCGGCCGATGCGCCGTGGTAGTCGCTCGTGTGCGAGAAGCGGGCGGTGGTCTGGGTCTGGCGAAGGTCCGATCCTCCCTGCTTCTCCGTCATCGCATAGCCGATGACCACGGATGGCTTGTCCGCGACCTCGCGACGGCTGAACTCGTAGGTCGTCCCCCTGGTCTTCTCCGCCCAGATCGCCAACGCCGGCTCGGACGCAAAACCGGCATGCGCGGCATACGCCATGCCGGTGGGGCAGCCGGTGCCGTGCTCGACCTGATTCCATAGATAGGAGAGGACGGCCCGGGCGAAGTGGCCGTGACTTTCCCCGGTGCGCCAGGCGAGGTTGGGCACCTCGTGCTTCCACGCGAGCGACATCAGCTGGTGCCAGCTGGGATGGAACTCGACCCAGTCGATCCGGTTGCCGAAGCGGTCGTGGGTCTGGAGCTCCGGCAGGTGCCGGTTCGCCAGCCGAGCGAGCTCCTGCACTGCCTCGTCGCCGGCAACCGCACCCAACGCCGCGCAGCGGTCCGCGGCCCAGGGCGCCTCCCGGGCGACTGCCTCGCGCAGCACCTCGTCGTCGGAGAATGCATTGAAGCCGGCCGCCGGCTGGGCCTGGTTCAGCACCGCGTGGGTGCGGTACCGATCGGCCTGCGGTTCAAGGATATTTGCCGGAATGGGCTTGTTCATTGCAGCCTCCGTGTTGCCGTATCCGCCCGGCAGTTGCGCGCCGGTCCCATCGGTGCCGATACTGTACTCCGATCACCCGCAGCGGCGGTTCAGTGGCATTCAGCAGGACCGACACGATGAAGACACCGAAGATGCAGATGCTGCTGAAGGCAGCGGCCGTGGTGGCGGTGCTGTTCGGTCTTCTGACGCTCTTCTCCGGCGGTCGCACGCTGTTCGGTGGCGAGGCGGCACGCGTCGCCGCCGGAGCCGTCGTGCCGTTCGTGCTCTGGTTCAACTTCGGCGCCGGGTTCGCCTATGTCGCCTGCGGCATCGGACTGTGGGCGCGGCGGCGCTGGTCGGTTCCACTCGCCATCGCGATCGCGCTGGCAACCGCCCTGGTGTTCGTGGCCTTCGGCATCCATGCGCTGACCGGCGGTGAGTACGAGGCACGAACCGTCGGCGCGATGACGCTGCGCACGCTGCTGTGGGCCGGGATCGCATGGGCAGCCGACCGGACCATCGCGAGGCCACAGCGAGCCGGAGGTACCGGCGATTCTCGGTGAGCGCGGCGACACCGGGGAAGTCAGGGCAATCCCCGCCCTATTTCCTATCGGGACCCGATCGCGTATTCTGCGCTCGGGATGCAGCCCCCGCCTTCGCGACGATGGCGCGTCTCGCTCCGCTGCGCGTGGCGATCCCCGCCGCTGGTGGATGCGAGCCTCGTCACCGCGCTCCGGATCCCGTTTCCGTCGAGGTCGTCAGCTTGAACGCAACAGCACGACGAATCGCGCGCCTGTCCGCCCGCCGTGTCACGGCTGCATGGTCCGGCTTCGCGCTGGTCGCCGCGCTGCTGTGTGCCTGGGAGATCAGCGTGGTCTCGGGCGCGGTCCGGAGCGACAGCTGGCCGGCCTTCAGCCGGGTGCTGCGATCGCTTGCCGCCGGTTTCCAGTCACAAGGCTGGGCGGAGATCTTCGGATCCACCCTGCTTCGCATGAGTGCGGGCTTCCTGAGCGCGGTGGCGCTCGGCGTCGCGGTCGGGGCGGCCATGGGGGCTTCGTCGCGGTCATACCGCACGCTGTTCCCAACGGTCGAGATCTTCCGCGTCCTGCCGATCCCCGCGGTCATCCCGCCGCTCATCTTCTTCCTGGGCATCGGTGATCCGCTCAAGGTGACGGTGATCGCGTTCGCGGCGTTCTTCCCGATCGCGCTCAACACGCTGGCCGGCATGCGAGCCGTCGACCCGGTGCATCTGATGGTTGCACGCACGTTCCGGGTGCCGCCGCTGCGCGTCCTGCGGCAGATCCAGATGCCGTCCGCCCTACCCTATGTCTTCGCCGGCTGCCGCATCAGCCTCGGGATCAGCCTCATCGTCACCATCGTCGCGGAGATGATCGCGGGATCCGAGGGGGTCGGCTACTACATCGTCTCCATGCAGTACGCAATGCGCGCCGACGACATGTATGCCGCGATCATCCTTCTGTCTATCCTGGGATACGGGCTGAATGCGCTCTTCCTTGCGGTGGAATCCCGCATGCTGCACTGGGCGCGGCAGGCCGAGGCGAGGCGCGGCGATGAATGACGCCGCGTTTCACCCGGTGCGCCACGCGACGGCGCGACCAGCCGAGCCGGTGCTGTCGTTCCGTGCGGTAGGCAAATCCTTCGGAGCCCAGGCGGACGAGTCGGCGGCGATCCGCCGGGTGGACCTCGAGGTCGGCCGCGGCGAGTTCCTCGCCATCGTCGGACCAAGCGGCTGCGGCAAGTCCACGCTGCTCCAGATCTGCGCCGGCCTGCTGCCGGCCTCGACCGGGGAGGTCCGCCTCGACGGGGCACCGGTGAAGCGGCCGCCAGAGGGCATGGTGTATCTCTTCCAGCAGTACTCCCGCTCGCTCATGCCGTGGCTCACGACCGACGAGAACGTGCGCTTCGGCTTCCAGCACCTGCGGAAGGGGTCGCCCCGGGACGATGCCGAGCGTTGCCGGCGCTACCTGGGCATGGTGGGGCTTGCCGACTTCGGTTCGCACTACCCCTGGCAGCTGTCGGGCGGCATGCAGCAGCGCGTGGCGATCGCCCGGGCGCTGGCCGCCGAGCCCCGAGTGCTGCTGATGGACGAACCGTTCTCGTCGGTGGACGCGCTGACACGCATGGAGCTGCACGAGCTGCTGCTCGGGCTCTGGACGCAGGCAGGCTTCACGGTCGTGCTGGTGACGCACGATGTCGACGAGGCGGTCTATCTCTCGGACCGCATTGCGCTTCTCACCCGGCGGCCGGCGGAGGTCGCCGAAGTGTTCGACAACCCCCTGCCCCGGCCGCGGGATCCGGTCGAGTCGCGCGAGGACCCACGCTTCCTCGAGATGCGGCACGAGCTGCTGTCGCGGCTGCTGCGCACGCCATGAAGGCGATACCGCCGCTTTCCGGTCCGAGGGGCGCGGCCTCGGCGTACGGGATCGGGTTCATCCTGTCCTGGGTCGCGGCGCTCGAGATCGCCGCCCGGGCCGGATGGATCAACCGGGTGTTCAGCCCGGTTCCTTCGGAGGTCGCGTTGCGTCTCTGGCGGATCCTGGCCGACGGCAGCTTCGCCGGCCCGTTGGCGTCGACGGTCGGTCTGCTTGCCGCCGGCTATGCCGCGGCGTGCGTGGCAGGCATCGTCCTCGGCCTTGCCATGGGCTGCAGTCGCCGGGCGAATGCCTTGTTCGAGCCGCTGCTGGAGATGGTTCGCCCGATCCCCAAGCCCGCGCTGCTTCCGCCGCTCATCCTGCTCTTCGGTCTCGGGGCACCGATGAAGATCGCGATCGTGTTCCTCGGGGCGGTCTTCCCGGTCCTCATCAACACCATCCAGGGCGTGCGTTCGGTCGACCCCATCCTGATCGACGTCGCGCGCACATATCGCCGGGGAACGATGGGCACGGTGCTCCGCGTGATCCTGCCTGCGAGCCTGCCGATGATCCTTGCGGGGATGCGGGTGAGCCTCGGGCTCGGCCTCGTTCTCGTGGTGCTTGCGGAGATGCTCACCGGCGAGCAGGGGCTCGGCGCCCGGGCAATGGACGCGCAACGGGGCTTTCGCGTTTACGAGATGTATGCCTGGACCGCGATGCTGGCAATCCTCGGCCTGGCACTGGCACTGGTTTTCGAGTGGATGGAACGGCGGTTGGTCTTCTGGAACTGGAAGCGATGAACCCGATGAGGAGGAGGAAGTCGTGAGCCCTTGGAAGAAGTGGATCAGCGCCGCCCTGGCGGCGGGCATGTTGGCGGTCGCTCCGGCGCAGGCCCAGGAGAAGAAGACCCTCAAGGTCAGCATCATCCCGATCTCGGACGTGGCGCCGCTGTTCGCGGCAATCCGGCAAGGCTACTTCCGGGAGCAGGGGCTCGAGATCGACACCGCCCCCACCACCGGAGGCGCCGTCGGCATACCCGCCCTGTTCGCGGGCGCGTACGACATCGTGTTCACGAACGTCGTCTCGACGGCGCAAGCACGGGCCCAGGGCCTGCCGGTCAAGATCATCGCCCCGGCGAGCTCGGTGGGCGACGCGACGGACGGGCCCGCCGGCGCCGGCATCCTGGCGCGCTCGGGTGAGGGGCTGAAGAGCGGGGCCGACCTCGCCGGCAAGTCCCTCGGCGTCAACAACCAGAACAACATCATCTGGCTCTATGCGCGGGCCTGGATCGAGAAGGCGGGCGCCGACCCATCGAAGGTGACCTATCGCGAGGTGCCCTTCCCCCAGATGGTGGACGCGCTGCGCGGCAAGCGGGTCGACGCGGTCTTCGCCGTCGACCCGTTCCTCACCATCGTCAAGGGCGATCCGGCGTTCACGTTCCTCGGTTCGCCCTACGTCGTCGTACAGCCAGGTCTCTCGGTGGCGCAGTATGTCGCGACCGAGGAGTTCATCGCGAAGCATCCCGAGACGCTCAAGCGCTTCGATGCCGGCTTGCGCAAAGGCATCGAATGGGTGAGCAAGAACCTGAACACGGCCGAGGCCCGCGATCTGCTCTCCAGCTACACGCGCATCAGCCCGGACCTGCTCGCCAGGATGGCGCCGATGGTGGAGCCGCCGCGTTCGGTCGATGCGGAGTCCATCCGCAAGACCATCGCGCTGATGAAGCAGCACGGATTGTTGAAGACCGACGTGGATGTCACGGCCATGATCCACGAGTCCGCGCGATGAGTGCCACCGGGCCCGGGTGCATCGTATCCGGAAACGTGATCACCATGGACCCGGCCATGCCCCGGGCCGAGGCCTTCGGCACGCGCGCCGGCCGGATCGTCTGCGTGGGCGACCGCGACAGCGTGAGAGAGGCGCTCGGCCCGCAGGCCGAGGAGTACCGTGCCGAGCGCGGGGCGATCGTCCCCGGCCTGATCGACTCGCACAACCACATGCTCTGGACCGGGATCCAGCGCATGCAGGCCGACATCGCCGGATGCGGCTCGATCGCCGAGCTGCTGCAGTCACTGCGGCGCTTCGCCGAGACGCATCCTGACCGGGAATGGATCGTCTCCGGCTCCGGATGGCATGTCGAGCGGCTTGCCGAGAAGCGCTATCCGACCCGGCAAGAGCTGGACTCGGTGAGCAGTACGCGGCCGATCTACCTGCCGCGTGTCGGCCATGCAGCGGCGGTGAACACGGCCGCCCTGCGCCGGGCCGGCATCGGCCGGGACACGCCGGATCCGCCGGGCGGGCGCATCGAGCGCGACCCGCAGGGCGAGCCGAACGGGCTGCTGCTCGAGCCGCCGGCCTTCAATCTCGTGGCTCGGCTGGTGCCGCCGATGTCCCGCGAGGAGCGAAGGCAGGCATTGCGGGAGGTCCAGAAGGCCTATCACGCCGCAGGGATCTGCGGCGTGATCGATCCAGGCCTCGCGCCCGACGACATGGCGGTCTACGAAGACCTGCACCGCGCCGGCGAGCTCACCGTCCGCTCGGTCGTGATGCCGCTGGCCCAGACCCATGACGATCCGGACCGTGTCATCGCCGCCCTGCGCGCCTGGGGCGTTCGCACCGGATTCGGCAACGAGCGTCTCAAGCTCGGCGCGGTGAAGGTGTATCTCGATGGCGGCGCATCGCTGGGCACTGCGCTCATGCGGGAGCCATGGCCGGACGAGAAGTGCCAGTGCGGCATCCAGGTGACCCACACCGATCTCTTCCATCGGCTGGTGGAGACCTGCGCCAGCTCCGGCTGGTCGCTCGGGGTGCATACGGTCGGCGGCAAGGCGATCGACATCGCGCTCTCGGTGTTCGAGGAGGTCGACCGTCGCTACCCCATCCGCGACCTCCGGTTCTCGCTGATCCACGCGTATCTCTGGCCGACCGAAGCCAACATCGCCGCTGCCCGGCGCCTGAACGTCTGCGTCGCGACGCAGGCCTCGATGCAGTACCAGTTCGCGCCGCTGCTGGTGAGGCGGTTCGGCCGGGACCTGGTCGGCAAGGCGACGCCGGTGAAGACCTGGATCGACGGCGGCATCGTCGTCGGCGGCGGCTCCGATTCGCCGGTGACGCTGTATCCGCCGCTGCTCGGCATGTGGCACGCGGTCACCCGTCATGTCGACGCGCTCGGCGGGCCCCTCGGCGCCGACGAAGCCGTGTCGACGGAGCGGGCCCTTGCCATGTACACGCGCGGTTCGGCGTGGCTTTCGTTCTCCGAGCATGAACGCGGCATGATCAGGCCGGGCTTGCTCGCCGACTGGGTGTCGCTCTCCCAGGATCCGCTGGCGATCGACCCGATGGCGCTGCGCGACCTGAAAGTCGACGCGACAGCGGTGGGTGGGGAGCTCGTGTATCGCGCCTAGGCGGCGGGCGACCCACCGTCGCGACACCGTGTGAAATTGTCTACAATTTGGCCCGGTCAATCTGATCCGGAGCGACGATGCCATCCACCTGGACCCCATCCCGCGACTTCGTCGGCTATGGCGCGCATCGCCCGGACCCCCGGTGGCCCGGCGGCGCGCGGGTCGCCGTGCAGATCGCCATCAACTACGAGGAAGGCTCCGAGTACAACACCGTCGATGGAGACAATCGGACCGAGCTTGGGCTCGCGGAATCGCCGGGCGGTCGGGTTCCGGCCGGTCGTCGCGACCTTGCCTTCGAGACGATGTACGAGTACGGCAGCCGGGTCGGCTTCTGGCGCCTGATGCGACTGCTGCAGGAGCGGCAGCTTCCCGCGACGATCTTCGGCTGTGCCGTTGCGCTCGAGCGCAACCCGCAGGCGGTCGACGCGATCGCGCAGTCGGGCTTCGACCTGTGCTGCCACGGCTATCGTTGGGAGGAGCACTTCAAGCTCACCGTCGAGGAGGAGCGCGAGCGTATCGGCATGGCCATCGAGACGATCGAGCGCCTCACCGGCAGCCGCCCGCTCGGCTGGTATTGCCGCTTCGGCCCGAGCGAGCATACCCGCCGCCTCCTGGTGGAAACGGGAGGGTTCCTCTACGACTCGGACGCCTACAACGACGAGTTGCCGTACTGGGTGGACGTCGCGGGCAAGTCCCATCTGGTCGTCCCGTACTCCATGGAGACCAACGACGGCAAGTACGCGACCCCTGCGGGCTTTTCCTCGGCGAGCGACTTCGCCGACTATCTGACCGCCGCGTTCGACCAACTCTACCGCGAAGGCGAACGCTCTCCGGGCCTGATGTCCATCGGGCTTCATCCGAGGATCGCGGGCCGTCCCGCGCGGGCCCATGCCCTGGCACGCTTCCTGGACCACGTTCAGCGCCACGACCGGGTCTGGGTATGCCGGCGCATCGACGTTGCCCGCCATTGGCATGCGCAGCATCCGCCGCCGTGACTTCCGCTCCGATCCCCTACCGGCTGATGGAGCACATACGGCGCGGAATCATCACCGGACGCTATCCCCCCGGCAGCGCATTGCGCGAGCAGATGCTCGAGAAGGCCTATCGGACGAGCCGAGGTCCGGTTCGCGAGGCGCTGCGCCTCCTCCAGATCGCCGGGCTGGTCAACCACGAGCCACGCCGGGGCTTCAGGGTGCGCCAGTACTCGCCGGAACTGATCGAACAGACCTACCGGCTGCGCGCGCTGCTTGAGCGGCACGGTGTCGAATCGCTCGCCGGGCGGCCGCTCGACGCGCTGGTGGTCCGGCTGCGCGAGATCAACGCGCAGATGGGCGCCCTTTTCGCCGCCCATGACATCGCCGGATACCTCGAAGCCAATGGCGCCTTCCATCGCGCGATCCTCGAGACGGCCGCCAACGAGCCGCTGCAACGCTCGCTCGCCACGCTGAACGAGACGGCCCAGCCGATCCGCTACGCACTGCTCGCCCGTCAGTTCGATCGCAGCCAGGCGATCGCGGACCACGACCTGATCATCCGCCTGATCGAAGCCGGTGAGCTTCCGGTCGCTGCCGTCGCGATGGAGCGGCATGTGCTGCGCCACATGACCGCCGCATCCGAGGTATTTGGTCAATAGAAATTGTAGACAATAAGGCGAGGTTCCGTATCATCTTGCCGGGAGGCCACGAAGACATGCAGTTGCCACGCAGCAAGTTGTTCGTTCCCGGCAATCGACCCGAACGGATGCGCAAGGCGCTCGGGATTGCGGCGGACGCGCTCAGTCTCGATCTGGAGGACGCGGTCCCGGACGCCGAGAAGGCCGCCGCCCGAACCATGGTCGCGTCGTTCCTGCGGGAGCAGTCCGACGGGAGCCGCAGCCAGCAGGTCTGGGTCCGTGTGAACAGTCGCGACAGCGGCGAGCTCGTGGCGGACCTCCTGGCTCTCGGCGGGCTTGCCATCGACGTCGTCAATGTGCCCAAGGCGGAGCAGCCGCGGGACGTGCATCTCGTCGAGGACCTGCTGGCCCACCTGGAACCCGGGGATGCCCAGATCCGGATCGTGCCGACCATCGAGACCGCAGCCGGTCTGCGCAACGCGCTGGACATTGCCCGGGCGTCGCCCCGTGTCGTGGCGCTCCAGCTCGGCGCGGGCGATCTGCGCAAGTCCACCGGCATACGGGCCACCGTGGAAGGCCTTCGGACGATTCGCGTGATGCTCAGCCTCGCAGCGGCCGAGGCGGGAGTGCATGCCCTTGACAGCGCCTACGTCGATATCGCCGATGCCGACGGGTTCGAAGCGGACGCGCAGGATGCCCGCTCACTCGGCTTCCGCGGGAAGAGCTGCATTCATCCTACCCAGGTCGATGCCGCGAATCGCATCTTCGCACCCACGGATCAGGAAGTGGCCGAAGCAAGGGCCATCGTCGAGGCCTTCGATGCGGCCGTGGCAAAGGGAATCGGCGCCATCCAGGTTCACGGCAGGTTGGTCGACGGCCCGATCGTCGACGACGCGCGTCGAACCCTGGCCCTCGCATCGGCCACGGGAGCGACAGGGCGATGACGACCAGGCCCTGGGAGCCCTATCTCGGCGACGCGGATCGGGCCGTGCTGGCGCGTGGACGATTCGGCAGCAGGATGGGCTTCGGCACCCGGCCGGCGGTCGTCGCAATCGACTGCCAGCGCTACATGGTCGGCGAGCGCGGCGTGAGCGACGAGCGCTACCCGTCCTCCTGCGGCGCCACCGGCTGGGCGGCGGTCGACCGGATCGCGGCAGTGCTCGGGGCGGCCCGACAAGCCGGCGTGCCCGTCTTCCTCACCCGATTCGCGCTGGCACCGGATGCCAGCGACATCGGCGTATATGGACGCAAGCGGGCCTTCCTCGCACGCGACGACTGGTGCCTGGAGGGTACGCCCGGCGCCGAGCTGCTGCCCGAGGTGGGCCCCGAGCCCGGCGACGTCGTCCTCGTGAAGAAGAAGCCGAGCGCTTTCTTCGGAACGCCGCTCCTCGCATACCTGGTGGACCGGGGCATCGACACGGTGGTCGTGACGGGGGGCGCGACCAGCAACTGCGTACGAGCCACCGTGTTCGACGCATCCTCGTACAACTACCGCACGATCGTCGTCCAGGATGGAGTCTTTGACCGGCTTCCGGTCTCTCATGCCATCAGCCTCTTCGACATGGACCGCCAGTTCGCCGACGTCGTCGACAGCCCGAGCGTCATCGCCTGGTTTCGACAATTACCGCAACACACCTCTGGAGACAAGAAATGAGATCGAGACTCCTGATGGCCGCTGTCGCGGCCGCCTCCCTCATCGCCGTGGGCTCCGCCGCCGCCCAGGAGTCCTGGCGGATAGGCGCCCTCTACCCCCTTTCGGGCAACCTTGCCCTGCTCGGCAACGAGAACCTCGTGGGCGCGCAGATCGCCGTCGAGATGATCAACGAGCGTGGCGGCATCGCCGGGAAGAAGATCGAGCTGGTTACCGGCGACGCTTCGACGCCGGACAAGGCCCAATCCGAGGCGGAACGCCTGTCCTCGCTCGAGGGACTCAAAGTGATCACCGGGACCTACTCGAGCGGCCTGTCGTTCGCCGCCAGCCAGGTCGTGGAGCGCCGCGGGGGGATCTATTGGGAAACCGGCGGCATCGCGGACGGCTTGACCAAGCGAGGATTCAAGAACTACTTCAGGGTCGTCTTCACGGCCACCTCCAACGGCGAGCTTGCAGCTACCGTGGCCAAGGAGGTGATCGCACCGAAGCTCGGCAAGGATCCCAAGGACCTGAAGGTCATGGTTGTCCACGAAGATTCCGACTACGGCACCTCGGTGGCATCGGCGGCGGAAGCGAAGGCGAAATCCTTCGGCTTCAACGTGCCGGCGCGCATGCCGTACAAGGCCTCGACTCCGGATCTCGCTCCGCTCGTGCTGCGCATGAAGGCCGACACTCCCGACATCGTCATCGCCTCGTCCTATGCGAATGACGCCCTGCTGATCCAGCGCCAGATGAAGCAACTGGGCGTCAACGTCAAGGCCTTCATAGGTACCGGCGGAATCTACGGCCTCGCGAGCTTCGCCTCTGGCCTGGGAGACGCGGTCAACGGGATATTCGACACCGAGGGATCGGCGAACATCAATTCCGAGGCACTCTCGCAGGAATCGGCGGCGCTGCTCGCGGAGTTCAAGAAGCGCTTCCAGACCCGGGAGAACAAGATGCCGTCTTACGTGGGAACGCAGGGCTTCGTCGGCACGTGGCTGCTGCTCGATAGCGTTCTCAAGAAGGCCGGATCCCTCGATACGGAGAAGATCCGGGCCGCTGCCCAGGCGCTGGATATCCCGGTAGGCGGCACGCCGCTCGGATGGGGTGTGAAGTTCGCCGGCGAGGGCGATCCCATGCAAGGCCAGAACACGCGCTCCTTCCCGGTGGCGCAGCAATGGCAGAACGGAAAGTTGGTGGTCGTCGCGCCGGCGAAGGTGAAGACGGCCGATGCCCAGCTGATTCCGCTTCCCACCTGGGACAAGCGGTAGCTCCCGATCCGACCCATGCTGGAGATCCTGCCGCAACTTCTCGTCAGCGGCATCCTGATCGGCGGCGTCTACGGCCTGATGTCGATCGGGCTGACGCTGATCTTCGGCGTCCTGCGGATCGTCAACTTCGCACAGGGCGAGTTCATCATGCTCGCCATGTTCGGGTCGTTCTGGATGCACCATCTCTGGGGAATCGACCCGTACCTTTCGGCGCTGGCGCTCGCGCCCGCGATCTTCGCGCTGGGGCTGCTCACCGAGCGGATCATCATCCAGCGCATTCTCACCGCGCCGCACGCGATGCAGATCTTCGCCACCTTCGGGCTGTCGGTCATCCTGCAGAACCTGGCGCTCACGCTGTTCGGACCGGACTACCGTTCCGTCTCCACGCCCTACACGTCGCTCTCCTATAGCGTAGGCGGAATCTCGGTGTCGGCCACCGCCCTCTTCGCCTTTCTTGCCGCGCTCGCCATGGCGGCCCTGCTGATCGGATTCCTCAACCTGACCCGGGACGGGCGGGCCCTGAGGGCCATGGTTCAGAACCGCTACGCGGCCAGCCTGATGGGGGTCAACACGGCGCGGCTCAACCGGATCGCCTTCGGGGTCGGAGTGGCCTGCGCCGCGGTCGCCGGCTGCCTGCTGACGCCGATGTACTACACATTTCCCACGGTCGGCGTCGATCTCATCATCATCGCGTTCGTCGTGGTCGTGCTCGGCGGTATGGGCAGCGTGGCGGGCGCCGTGGTCGGAGGCTTCATCATCGGCATCACTCAGACCCTCACCGGGTTCTTCGTGTCGGTAGAGTTGAAGGACGTGATCGCGCTGCTGCTGTTCATCCTGATCCTGCTGGTCCGTCCCCAGGGACTGTTCGGCCGCGCCGGCGCCGAGGAGATCGGTACCAAGTGATCAACGATTACTACCTGAACATCATCGTGATGACCTTCCTCTGGGCGTCTCTGAGCGGCGCCTGGAACCTGATGGCAGGCTACGGGGGCCTGGTCTCGCTTGGGCACTCGGCCTTCTTCGGCATCGGGGCATATGCGACCGCAATCCTGTACACGAAGTACGGCATCTCGCCCTGGCTGGGCCTGGTCGTGGGGGTTGCGGTGGCCACCGTGATCGCGGTCGCCATCAGCTGGCCCTGCTTTCGCTTGAAGGGCGCATTCTTCTCCCTGGCGACGCTGGTCTTTCCGATCGCGATGGAGATCATCGCGAACAACTGGACCGAGGTCACTCGCGGGTCGAGCGGCATCGCCCTGCCCTTCAAACCGGGCTTCGAGAACTTCATCTTCCGCTCGCGCTGGGCGTACCTCGCCGCCGCGTTCGTGCTGATGATGATCGTCTATGGCATCACCCGATGGATCCACCGGGGCCGGCTCGGGCTCTCCCTGATCGCCACCAGGGACGACCAGGCCGCCGCGGAGAGCATGGGCGTCCAACCGGTCAAGGTCAAGCTGCAGGTGACGATGATCAGCGCGGCGCTCACCGCCATGGGCGGGTTCCTCTATGCCCAATACATCCTGTTCCTCGACCCGCCAAGCGTTTTCTCCATCAACGTATCCATCCAGATCGCCCTCCTGAGCATCATCGGCGGGATGGGCCTGCCGCTCGGCCCGATCGTCGGCTCCTTCCTGATGACCCCGCTCGACGGGGTGCTCAGCCAGTTTCTCGGCGGAGGTCCCCGGCTGCTCATTTACGGCGCAGTGCTACTCGTCGTGGTGCTCATCGCGCCGAAGGGAGTGCTGGGTACCCTCGCGGAACGGCGGCGGCGGCGATGAGCGGACCTCCGGCCCCCGCCCTGATGGAGATCGAGGGGATCACACGGCGCTTCGGCGGGCTGGTCGCTGTCAACGACGTCAGCTTCAAGGTCCGCAAAGGCGAGATCCTCGGCCTCATCGGGCCCAACGGCGCAGGCAAGACCACCCTGTTCGACATCATCAGCGGCCACCGCCTGCCCCATGCTGGACGAGTGAGCTTCGACAGCCACGACATCACCCGGGTCGGGGCTCCGCGCTGCGCGCGCTACGGCATCGGCCGCACCTTCCAGATCGTCAAGCCGCTGACGACGCTCACGGTTCACGAGAACGTGATGGTCGGGACGATGCAGCGTCACTCCCGTGCCGAGGCTGCTCTCCTTGCCCGCCGCATCATCGACCGGGTGGGCATGCGCGAGCTGATGGACCGTCCCGCGGGCAGCCTCACCCTGGAGTCGCGCAAGCGCCTGGAGCTCGCCCGGGCGCTTTCGATCGATCCGAAGCTGCTCCTTCTGGACGAAATACTCGCCGGTCTCAATGCGTCGGAAGTCAATGCGAGCCTGGAGCTGATTCGCAGCTTCGCCCGCGAGGACGGTTTGGCGGTGATCATGATCGAACACATACTGCACGCCGTCATGTCACTGGCCGATCGAGTCGTCGTGCTCGACTACGGGCAGAAGATTGCGGACGACGTTCCCCAGCGGGTTGTCCGTGATCCGAAGGTGATCGCTGCCTATCTCGGGACGGACCAGGAATGACAGCCACGCGCCAGACCGCGCCTGCGGCGATGGGAGCGTTCGGTGTCCGCATCCGCGTGGGCCCGGAGGGCGCGAGATGAGCCTGGAGGTGCGGGGCCTGGTTGCCGGGTATGGGGATATCACGGTTCTCGACGGCGTGAGCTTCGTCGTGGAGCCCCACACCATCGTCGCGCTCCTCGGCGCAAACGGCGCCGGCAAGACCACATCACTGAACGCGCTTTCCGGGCTTCAGACCACGGTGAGCGGAGGAAGCATCTGGTTGGACGGCGTCGAGATCTCTGCCATGTCGGCCCACGAGCGCGTCGAGGCGGGCATCGCGCATGTTCCCCAGGGCAGGCAGCTCTTTCCGTTCATGAACGTCCGGGAGAATCTCGAGATGGGCGCCTACTCGCCGCGGTCGCATTCCAGCCAACGCCAGACGATGGACGAGGTGCTGACGATGTTCCCGCGGCTGGGCGAGCGGCTGGGCCAGATGGCCGGCTCGCTCTCGGGAGGAGAGCAGCAGATGTGCGCCATCGCCCGGGGGCTGATGTCCCAGCCTCGCTATCTCCTGCTGGATGAACCATCCCTGGGGCTGGGCCCGATCATCGTGCGACAGGTGCTTGGCGCCGTCGCGCAGATCGCCCGTCGCGGCATCGGCGTGCTGCTTGTCGAGCAGAACGTGGCCCACGCCTTGAAGCTGGCAGACTATGCCTACGTCATCGAGCAGTCGCGGATTGCCATCGAGGGGGCGGCAGCAGACCTCGCCGCGGACGATCGCGTACGCAAGGCGTATCTTGGCATGTAGCCGGAGGTAAGGAGATGGACCTGCAGCTCGACGGTAAGGTGGCCATGGTGACCGGCGCCAGCGCGGGTCTCGGGCGGGCCATTGCAGTCATGCTCGCCCGTGAAGGCTGTCGGTTGGCGGTCGTCGCGCGTCGTGAGGGCAAGCTCGTGGCGCTTGCCGACGAGATCTCGGATCTTGGCCATCCGCGACCGCTGGTGCTCGCGGACGACGTCACCGAGGCTGATGCCCCGCTACGACTGCGAGCCCGCGTCCTGGAGACGCTTGGCGGCATCGACATCCTGGTCAACGGCGCCGGCGGGTCGCGGCCCTTCGACGGACTTGGGTCGCGGCAGCAGTGGGACGATGCCATGCTGCTCAATTTTCACGCCGGTCGGGAGCTGGCCCATGCTTTCGTGGCAGACATGCGATCCCGCGGGTACGGTCGCATCGTCAACCTGACGGGCGGCGACGAGCCGGTCGCCCTGAACGGCGCCGTGCCTCCGAACGGTGCGGTCCACATCTGGGCCAAGGCGCTCTCTCGGGTCGTGGGACGCGACGGCGTCACCGTCAATTCAATCGCACCAGGCCGAATCCACTCCGAACAGATCGACGAGAAGTTGCTGCCTACTGCGCAACTCCAACAGAAATGGGTGGCAGAGAACTGTCCGGTTGGGTACATCGGCGAGCCTGACGATCTCGCGGTCCTTGTCGCCTTTCTCGCATCTCCGCTCGCCCGCTACATCACCGGACAGGTCATCCACGTGGATGGCGGTGCGCGCCGCTATTCGCACTAGAGGTCCGCCATGACGAGCACCGAGACTTCCACCAGTAACAATGCCGGACCGCTTGCCGGTATCAGGGTGCTGGACCTGAGCGCATACATCGCAGGGCCGTACGGCTGCACGCTCCTGGCCGACCAGGGCGCGGAAGTCATCAAGATCGAGTCGCCCGAGGGCGACAACCTTCGGCGCTATCCTTCCACCCTGGAAAAGGAGAGCCGCGCGTTCCTGGGCGTCAACCGGGGTAAGGCGGGTGTCGTGCTCGATCTGAAGCAGGAACAGGGCCGGGCCACCCTGCTTCGACTCGTCGAATCGGCAGACGTGCTGGTCCACAACTTCCGGCCGAACGTGCCTGCTCGGCTCGGCATCGCCTACGAGCAGCTTCGGCCGGTGAATCGTCGCCTTGTCTACTGTGCCTTGACCGGCTACGGCGAAGAGGGTCCGTTGAAGGACAAAGCCGGATATGACCAGGTGCTTCAGTCCCTCACCGGCATCTGCGCGCTCCAGGGACGAGCGGGGGGTCCACCTGAGATCGTGTACGGCTCGGTTGTGGACTACTACGCCGCATCCCTCCTGGCCGCGGGCGTCACCTCGGCTCTGTACGAACGCACCCGGAGCGGCGAGGGACAGTTCGTGGGGATATCGCTGCTGCGCAGCGCCCTGGCGATGCAGTCCGCCCGCGCGGTCTGGGTGGATGGCGAGCCCCGGGCCGTTGGGCGGGACATGCGCTCCGGGGGCATCACCGGCCTGCATCCGACCGCGGACGGCTGGCTCTATCTCTCGGCCAACACCCCTCGCTTCTGGCGCGCGCTCTGCGAGAAAGTGGGCCTGCCGCTCCTCGCGGACGACGAGCGCTACGACACCGTCCGCAAGCGGGCGCGACGAGCGGACGAGCTGATTCCGCTGCTCCGCGCGCGACTGGCATCCCGAACCGCGCTCGAGTGGGAAGCGGACTTCGGCGAAGCAGTGCCTTGCGCCGCCGTGCGGACCATCGAGGACATGTTCGATCATCCGCAGGTGGCCGCGGAGAACCTGATCGGCTCGATGCGGCACTCCGTCGTTGGCCCCTACCGCGGTTTCCAGCATCCGATCAAGTTCGGACGGACTCCCGGGCCCGACGCGCGCCCCGCCCCGGCGTTCGGAGAGGACACGGACGCAGTCCTCGCGCGACTCGGCCTGTCTTCCATGGAAATCGCTTCGATGCGACGGCAGGGGATACTCGGGTGAAACCGACCGGCCCGCGAGACGCTTCGTCGCCGCCAACGGAGCTCGATTCCATCCGGGATTCGTCGCTCCGGACCTCGCCGGCACCGGCATCGGAGTTCTCTGCTGGATCGTCTTCGCTGTCGTCGCCACGCCCATCGGCGTGACGACCGCGGGCTCCCAGGTCGCTGGCGGCGTTGCCAGCCTGTTCATCGGACCGGAGGCGGTCCAGGGGAACCCGTATTGGGCGAGGAATCCGCTGCGCGTCGACTACGGGACACTGTTCCTTGTCGGCATCCTGCTCGGCGCATTCGCCTCGGCGCTGGCGAGCCGCAGCTTCAAGCTCGAAACGGTACCGGCGGTCTGGAGGGAGCGCTTCGGCGGCTCGGTCGCAAAGCGCTACGTCGCCGCGTTCGTCGGCGGCATCGCCGCAATGTACGGAGCGCGGCTGGCCGGCGGATGCACCAGCGGCAACGGGATCTCCCAGGGCCTGCAGCTGGCAGTGGTCGGTTGGACATTCCTCGCGGCGATGTTCGGGAGCGGCCTGCTGACGGCGCGGCTCCTTTATCGTCGCTAGCGACGTCACACACGGAGGTCCACCATGATCTCGAACTCGTCGACGCTGGGGCTGGCCCTGGCGGTGGTATTCGGGGCGGCTTTCGGCTGGCTTCTTCACCGTGGCCGCGTGACCGACTACAACGTGATCGTCAACCAGTTCCGATTGAAGGACTTCACGGTGATGAAAGTGATGCTGACGGCGATCATCGTCGGCGGCATCGGGGTCCTCGTGCTCGTGGATGTCGGACTTGCGAAGTGGCATGTCCGGGACGCGAACCTGCTGGCGACGCTGCTGGGCGGGGCTCTGTTCGGCATCGGCATGGTGGTCTATGGCTACTGCCCGGGGACGGCGCTTGCCGCCGTCGGAACCGGCAGCCTGCATGCGCTGGTTGGCGTGTTCGGCATGATCGTGGGCGCAATCCTGTATGCGCTCTCGTTCGCGTGGATCCGTGCGAACCTGCTGCCGGTGTGGGGGGCGGGCAAGGTCACGTTGACCGACGTTACCGGCATTCCGGCGATCGCGATCTACGGCATCCTCGCCGCGATCGCGCTGGCCGCGTTCCGTGCGATCGAGTCGCCTCGAGGCCCCATCCACTAAGCGTTCCGTCGCTCCCCTGCCGTGATGGTGCCCCGGTGTACCGGCGCCCGCCCTTTGCGGGCGCCTCCAGAGCCCGACTCTTCAGGCGGCAAGCGGTTCTCGTAACCCGCCTTGCTCCGCTGCCGCCTGCTCCACCGCCGCCTGGTCCGGCCCGACGAATGTCGGCGCCTCGCGGGCCGCGATGACGCAATCGAACAAGGCGGCGTTGATGCCGGTCGCCGGCGGCAGGTGACTGCTCAGGATCATCCGTGGAGACAGCTGTCGGAGACCCCGGAGGGCATCCCCCAGAACGTCCTGACCGATGTGGGCGAGCCAGGGGGCATCGACAGTGGCCCACAAGGTCATGCCAGCCCGCAGGTCCGCGGGCGGAATCTCCGCCGCCTCCTCGGCCGGCTGCCCCATCACGGCGCCGAAGCAATCGGAGCTGATCAGTTGCCGGGTGCGGGTATCGAACAGGCCCATGGTTTCCGGCGCGTCGTACACGGGGGGCCTCTGCGCGAGCAACTCCCGATCGCCGACCTGGAGCATCTGCCCAGGATTGAGCAGGAAGGTACGCTCCAGCGGCACCTGCTGCAGGTTCAGCTTGCCGAGCCCCAGGTAGTTGGTGACGATCCGCGCCTTCGGCGCCTCGGCCAGCACCGCGCGCAGGTTGCCGACGTGGTCGGCATCGGCATGGGTGATCCAGATCCAGCGCAGGTCGCCGGGATCGATGAGCTGGCGCAGCGCCGGCATGAAGTCGTCATGCAGCGCAGCCAGGCCGGTATCGACCAGCACCGGCTC
>JAEWEW010000368.1 GCA_023389175.1 Pseudomonadota bacterium
GCACTCCCCAGGCCCAGGTGCCGGCGGCGGCGACCGTGCCGCCCCAGGCGGAGGCGCTGCCCGGCCAGCAGCCGGGGCAGCCCGGTGTCGCGGCCGTGCCCGGTGCCGGGGAAACGCAGGGCGTGATCGCCACGCCGATCCCGAGCGGGACGATCGAGGCCGCTCCCATGCAGCAGGGCGCGGTGCCGGTGGACCCGAACCTGAAGACCGGTCCCTCCGGCATCAAGCGGCCGTATGGCGAGATGGCTGCAGTCGACCAGCGCAGCCTGCAGGCACGCGCCACCAACCCGTCCGCCGCCAGCGCGCCGACGGTGGTCAGCACCTCCGCGCCGCCCAGCGCTGCTTCGCCGGCCGCGCCGCCGCAGTCCGCACCGCCCGCGACGGTCGCCACCGCGCCTGCCAGCATCACGCCGGCGCCGGCGCCGGCACCAGTCGGCGGGACCGGCACGCTCGACGGAGTGCCGTTCGGCTGGCCGGTGGCGGGCAGCGTGCTCGAAACCTTCGACCAGACCAGCAACAAGGGTCTGTCGCTCGCGGGCAAGGCGGGCGACACGGTGCGCGCTGCCGCGGACGGCCGGGTGATCTTCAGTGGCGCGGGGCCGCGCGGCTACGGCAACCTGGTGATCGTCAAGCATGAAAAGGAGCTCCTTTCGGTCTACGCGCACAACCGCAGCCTCGCGGTGAAGGAAGGGCAGGCGGTCAAGCGCGGCCAGAAGATCGCCGAACTGGGCAATTCGGGCACCGACGTCCCGAAGCTGCACTTCGAGATCCGCCAGCAGGGCAAGCCGATCGATCCGCTCGCGGTGCTGCCCAGGCGATGACGCCGGTCCTCGTCTTCGACATCGAGACGATTCCCGACGCCGCCGGTCTGCGGGTCGCCTGGGACCTGGCGGACCATCCCGGCGACGAGGCGGTGGTGCAGGCGGCGCAGGAGCGGCGGCGCCTGAAGGTCGGCCACGACTTCCTGCCGCACCACCTGCATCGCGTGATCGCGATCAGCTGCGTGTTCCGCGATGCCGATGGCGTCCGGGTGCGCAGCCTCGGCAACCTGCAGGACGACGAGCCGAAGCTGATCCAGGATTTCTTCCGCACCATCGACCGGTACCGCCCGCAACTGGTCTCGTGGAACGGCGGCGGTTTCGACCTGCCGGTCCTCAACTACCGGGCGATGATCCACGGCATCCCGTGCGGCTGCTACTGGGATACCGGCGACCGCGAGCGGGACTTCCGCTACAACAACTATCTCAACCGCTATCACAGCCGGCACCTGGACCTGATGGACATGCTCGCGATGTTCACCGGCCGCGCCAACGCCCCGCTCGACGAGATGGCGCGGCTGTGCGGCTTCCCCGGCAAGCTCGGGATGGATGGCTCGAAGGTGTGGGACGCCTGGCGGGAAGGCCAGCTCGCGGCCATCCGCAACTACTGCGAGACGGACGTCGCCAACACCTGGTTGATGTACTGCCGCTACCAGCTCATCAACTGCCAGCTCAGCCCGGAGGAGTACCGGGGCGAGATCGCGCTGTTCCGCCGGGCGCTGGAACAGCTGGAAGGGAGCCACTGGGCCGAGTACCTGGCGGCCTGGCGTTGAAGGCGGTCGCCGTCAGCGACACGAACGCCCCTGCGCGAGGGTTCCATGCCGGCAGGCCATAGCCGCGCGCCGCGCGACATCGTCGCGCTCGCGGTCGAATCGCTGGATCTCGACGGCAACGGCGTCGCGCACCACGACGGCAAGGTGGTGTTCGTGCGCGGCGCGCTGCCCGGCGAGGCGGTGCGCGCCGCCATCCTCCGCCGCAAGCCCCGCTACGACGTGGCGGAGGTGGTGGCGGTCGATCGCGAAAGCAGCAGCCGCGTGCGGCCGCGCTGTGCCCACTTCGGCGTCTGCGGCGGCTGCGCCACCCAGCATGTCGACGCGCGCGCCCAGGTGGCCTTCAAGCAGCGGGTGCTGGAGGACACGCTGCAGCACCTCGGCCGGGTGCGCCCGGAGACGGTGCTGCCGCCGATCGAGGGACCGGCGTGGGGCTACCGCTACCGGGCGCGGCTCACGGTGCGCGACGTGCCGAAGAAGGGCGGCGTGCTGGTCGGCTTCCACGAGCGGGGCTCGAGCTATGTTGCCGACATGCGCGAGTGCCACACGATGCCGCCCTTCGTGTCGGACCTGTTGCTGCCGCTGCGGGACCTGGTGGCCGGGCTCTCCATCCGCACCCGCCTGCCGCAGATCGAGGTGGCGGTGGGGGATTCGCCGGTCCGCCTGGTGGCGCTCGTCTTCCGGGTGCTGGAGCCGCCGAGCGACGTCGACCTGGAACGGCTTTGCGTGTTCGCCGCGACGCATCGGGTGGAACTCTGGCTTCAGCCCAAGGGGCCGGACACGGTGCGCCTGCTGTGCGATCCCAACGGGAACCGGGAGGCTCCGGTCTCCGGGCTCGGCTATCGCCTGGACGAGTTCGGCCTGCACTTTCCGTTCTCGCCGACCGAGTTCACGCAGGTCAACTTCGCGATCAACCAGGTGCTGGTATCCCGCGCCGTGCGCCTGCTAGATCCCGCACCGGGCGATCGGGTGGTGGACCTCTTCTGCGGGCTGGGCAACTTCACCCTGCCGCTGGCCACGCGCGCGTCACGGGTGCTCGGCATCGAGGGTGCCGCGGCGCTGGTGGAGCGGGCCCGGACCAACGCCGGGCGCAATCGCCACGTCCTGCGCGCAGCGGTCGGCAGCCCCGACGGCGTTGAGTTCCGAGTCGCCAACCTGTTCGCGATGGACGCCGAGGGGTGGCATGCCCTCGGCCAGGTCGACCGTCTGCTGATCGATCCGCCACGCGACGGCGCGCTTGCGGTCGCGCAGGCGCTGGTCGCGGCGGCACCGCCCGGCTCGGCCGGACGGCCCGGCCGCATCGTCTACGTGTCCTGCAATCCCGCGACGCTGGCCCGCGATGTCGGCCTGCTGGTGCACACCGGCGGCTGGCGGCTGGTGCAGGCGGGCGTGGTGAACATGTTCCCGCACACCGGGCACGTGGAGTCGATCGCAGTCCTGGAGTGAGTGGCGGGCGCCGCACCAGCGGCGTGACTCTCGCGTACGCCGGCAACGAAGGTGGGCGGGGCGGCAGTCCGTTGATACCGGTCAACTCGCGCCTGACGCCGGAAGCGTAGCAGCCCCGGCACAGGCCGCCAGCAGAGCAGATGCTTCGCGCGCGGCGTCCCGGGCAAGGACGAGACCGATCCCCTAGGGTTGCGGATCTTCCGATATTTCCAGAAACTTCGAATTATGAGAGAAGAGAAGACCGTAGCCTTGCAGCTGATTGCTGCCTGGGCGCCGGGTGCGAGGAGATCACCGCCCCTGCCTGCAAGAACTGCTGACCCGTACCGGAGAAACCATGAAGCGCTTTCACGTCCATCTTCACGTCGACGACCTCAGCCTGTTCGGCTTCCAGTCGGGCGCAGCCCTGGCCACCGTGGGATCCGAGACACGGGCGGCAGCCCCAGGGGCATGAACATGTCGGTCCAGGATGCCGTCAACTCGAACCTGCTGTCAGCCTGGGCGCAAGGCAGCAGCGGTGTGCCCGTGTCCGTCGAAGGCCTGAACGCAGGCTGCTTCTGCGTCAGCCTCGACGCTGACGCCTTGTCCCGGGCGTTGCAGGAGGAAGTCGGGTCACCAGAGATCCTCCAGCTGGTCCAGGAGCGCTGCCCCTACCTGTTCTCCGCCCGTCCCGTGTTCGTGTCACACACGCACATGAATCGCATGGAACGGGTCATCAAGGCAGTCGAGTCCGTCGCCGCGCTTCCAGCGTATCGAGAACTGGTGCTGGCACGCTCACCGGAGATTGCGCGCCACGAGCAGGGAGCACGCGGCGTGTTCTTCGGCTACGACTTCCACGTCGCGGAAGATGCCTTCGGCCTGATCGAGGTGAACACGAACGCCGGCGGGGCGATGCTCAATGCCGTGCTGGGCCGCGCGCACCGGGCGTGCTGCCTGCCGGTGGAGCGCCTCGGCCCGACCGCATCGCGTGTCGACACCTTCGAACGCGCCATCGTCGACATGTTCCACGCCGAGTGGCGGCGCAGCGGCCGCAAGCGCACGCTGCAGACGATCGCGATCGTTGACGAAACGCCGCGCGAGCAGTACCTCTACCCCGAGTTCCTCCTGTTCCAGCGTCTCTTCGAGCGCGGCGGACTGCGGGCGATCATTGCGGATCCGGGTGAGCTGCAGTGTCGAGGCGAAGACCTGTACTTCGGCGACACGCGCATCGACCTGGTCTACAACCGCTTGACGGACTTCTACCTGCAGGCGCCTTCATCCGCCGCGATCCGTACGGCGTACCTGGCCGACCAGATCGTGCTGACGCCGCATCCCCACGCTCACGCGCTCTACGCGGACAAGCGGAACCTCGCGATCCTGAGCGATGCACAGCGGCTCGACGAACTCGGTGTTCCCCTCGAACACCGCCAGGAGTTGCTCGCCGGCGTACCGCACACGGTTGTCGTCGATGCGTCGAATGCGGAGCAGCTGTGGGGCGATCGCAAGCGGCTGTTCTTCAAGCCGTTCACCGGGTACGGCAGCCGCGCCGCATACCGCGGCGACAAGGTGACGCAGCGCGTGTGGTCGGAGATCATGGGCGGCGGCTACGTCGCCCAGGCACTGGTCGCACCGGGGGAGCGCAATGTGGACCCGGCGGCCGAGAGACCCCTGAAGTTCGACTTGCGAGAGTACGTGTACGACGGGCTGGTGCAGTGGACGGCCGCCCGCCTGTACCAGGGGCAGACGACGAACTTCCGCACCCCCGGGGGCGGCTTCGCGCCGGTGTACGAGGGGCCACTTTGACCTAACGGAGGCACGCATGACGTGGATGGATCAGCCCTCCCGATATGTGTTCTTCACCGGCAAGGGGGGCGTCGGCATCAGCGCTCTAGCCCAATTGGCGCAGTAGCGGTAGCGCACGGCCATCGCAGCTGCCGGGCCAGGCGTGCCGGCACCCGCTCCTCCAACCCGTGGGGCAGATCCTGTTGGGTTCCCTAAGTAATCCCGCGCCCAGGGCAAAAAAAAGGGGCGCTTTTCGCGCCCCCTGGTTTCGGCGATGTTCGCCGTGCTTCGATCCCGCCCTACTCGTTGTTGCCGCCGGCGATGCCGAGCAGCGCGAGCAGGTTGCTGAACACGTTGTAGATGCTGATGTAGACCGAAAGCGTCGCGGTGATGTAGTTGGTCTCGCCGCCGTTCACCACCCGCTGCAGGTCATAGAGGATGAACAGCGAGAAGATGATGATCGCGAGCGACGAGATGGTGAGCATCAGCGCCGGCATCTGCAGCCAGATGTTGGCGATGGCCGCGAGGAAGATCACCACGAAGCCGATCATCAGCCATTTGCCCATGCCGGAGAAGTCGCGCTTGGACGTGGTGGCGATGGAGGCCATGACCGCGAACACCAGGGCCGTGCCGCCGAAGGCGTACATGATCAGCGCCGCTCCGTTGGAGAGGCCGAGCACCGCGCCGATCAGCCGGGACAGCATTAGTCCCATGAAGAACGTGAAGCCGAGCAGCAGCAGGACCCCGACCGAGCTGTCCTTGTACCGGTTGATGGCGTACATGAAGCCGAACGCCACCACCAGGAACACGATCAGCGCCATGCCGGGGCTGCCCGCGAAGAAGGTGAAGCCGGTGCTGACACCGATCCAGGCGCCGATGACCGTCGGGATCAGCGACAGCGCCAGCAGCCAGTAGGTGTTGCGCAGCACGCGGTTGCGCGTCTCGACCGAGGTGGCGACGCCCCCCTGTCCGTAGCGCAGCGAGCCTTGTTCGATTGCCATCTGTGGTATCTCCCCAATCCGTGTGCGATTCATGTGGGGGCCCGGTGCGGACCCTTCAAGCGCGCCGACTATAACGTTCGAGCCGGCAAAACCGCTGCTTTTCCTAGAAAACCTACGTGAATTTTCTGACAGTCGGCTGCACTGCCGGCCGGGTCGGTGGCGCAACAGGCGAGAACGCGGCGCACGCTGCACCGCGGTAGAACGTCGGCGCGCTTGTTATAATTTCGGGTTCACTTCCACGGAGCGCCACATGGCCGTCGAAAGAACCCTGTCGATCATCAAGCCGGACGCCGTCGGCAAGAACGTGATCGGCCAGATCATAGCCCGCTTCGAAGGCGCCGGGCTGAAGGTCGTGGCCGCCCGCCTGATGCAGCTTTCCACCGCCGACGCCGAGGCGTTCTACGCGGTCCACAAGCAGCGGCCCTTCTTCCGCGACCTGGTTTCCTTCATGATCTCCGGGCCGGTGTTCGTCCAGGTGCTGGAAGGCGAGAACGCCATCGCGAAGAACCGGGAGCTGATGGGCGCCACCGATCCGAAGAAGGCGGACAAGGGCACCATCCGGGCCGATTTCGCCGACAGCATCGACGCGAACGCGGTCCACGGCTCCGACGGCCCGGAAACGGCAGCCGCCGAAATTGCCTTCTTCTTCCCGTCGATGCAGATCCACAGCCGCTGAATCGCCCGCTCCCCATGGCGGGGAGCGTAGCGGGGCAGGGCGCAGCCCGGGCAGGTCGCCTACGCCGATGCCAGCTACCTCTACGATGAACCCCGCGCCGCTGCGCGCGGAGTCTTCCCCCGCCCCGAACCTGGCGGGCGGCATCGCCGTGTCCGCCCGGCAGCCGATCGATCTGCTCGGCCTCGACCGTGCCGGCCTGCTCGCGCTCTGCGCCTCGCTCGGCGAGAAGCCGTTTCGTGCCCTGCAACTGATGCGTTGGGTGCACCAGCGCGGCGAGGACGACTGGGCGGCGATGACGGATCTCGCGCGCAGCTTCCGCGAGCGGCTGGCCGGCCTCGCCACGATCGCCGGGCCGCGGATTGCCGAGGATCACGTCGCCTCCGACGCCACCCGCAAGTGGCTCTTCGACGTGGGCGCCGGCAACGCGGTGGAAGCGGTGTTCATCCCGGAGGCCCGCCGCGGCACCCTCTGCATCTCCACCCAGGCCGGCTGCGCGGTGAACTGCCGCTTCTGCTCCACCGGCAAGCAGGGCTTCTCCCGCAATCTCGGCACCGCGGAGATCGTCGGGCAGGTCTGGCTCGCGAACCGGCTGCTCTCGCAGCCGGGCGCGGTGACCCGCTGGCGCGGCCCGCTCGCCGAGGAGGCGGAAGAGACCGCGGACGACGCCGTCCCCGGGGTTGCCAACCGGCCGGTGAGCAACGTGGTGTTCATGGGCATGGGCGAGCCGCTGCTCAACTACGACGCCCTGGTGCCGGCGCTGCGCCTGCTGCTCGATGACCATGCCTACGGCCTCTCCCGGCGCCGGGTGACCGTCTCGACTTCCGGGGTGGTGCCGATGATGGACCGGCTTGGCGCGGAATGCCCGGTGGCGCTCGCTGTGTCGCTGCACGCGCCCAACGACGCCCTGCGCGACGAGCTGGTGCCGCTCAACCGGAAGTACCCGCTGGCGGAGCTGATGGCTGCCTGCCGCCGCTACCTTGCCGTGGCGCCGCGGGACTTCATCACCTTCGAATACGTGATGCTGCGCGAGGTCAACGACACGATCGCGCATGCGCGGGAGCTGGTCGCGCTGGTACGGGACGTGCCGTGCAAGCTGAACCTGATTCCGTTCAATCCGTTCCCGCAGTCCGGCCTGGTC
>JAEWEW010000394.1 GCA_023389175.1 Pseudomonadota bacterium
GGCGCGAGCTTGCCGCCAACCAGGCCATGCTGGCCGGCCTTGCCGCCGGCAACCGCCGGGCGCGGGCCGCGCTGTTCGGCGAACCGTCCCTCTACCACGCCGCCGTCTCCGGCTGAGCCGCGCCGCCGGGCCCGACGCCGGCCGGCGCCGGGAGGCCGCCAGGTCCATCAGGCCCGGTCCGTCAGGCCCGGTCCGTCAGATCCAGTCCTTCAGGTGGGCGCGCAGGCGGGCCATCGACTGGCTGTGCAGCTGTGATACCCGGGACTCGGTGACCCCGAGCACCGCGCCGATCTCCTTCAGGTTCAGCCCCTCCTCGTAGTAGAGGCTCATGGCGAGCTTCTCCCGCTCCGGGAGCCGCTCGATGCCGTCGATCAGCGCCGCGCGGAACCGCTGGTCCCCCAGCCGCTCGAGCGGCGGCGGCGCATCCGAGGGCAGCGCGCGCTCGAGAAAGCCTTCCTCCCCGTCCTCGCCGGCCGCATCCTCCAGGTACAGGAGCTGCGCGCCCTTCGCGTCCAGCAGGAGCTGCTGGAAATCGGCGAGCGACAGCTTCAGCTGGGCGGCCACCTCGGCCTCGGTCGGCGCGCGTTGCAGCGCCTGCTCGGCCGCGTGCACCGCGCGCTCGATCGTGCGCTGGTTGCGCCGCACCGAGCGCGGCATCCAGTCGCTTGCGCGCAGCTCGTCCAGCATCGCGCCGCGCACCCGCTGCATCGCGAACGTCTCGAACTGCGCGCCGTGGCTCGCGTCGTAGCGGGAGACCGCGTCCAGCAGCCCGATCATGCCGGCCTGCACCAGGTCGTCGATATCGACGTTGGCCGGCAGCCGCGCCGCGAGCTGCGCCGCGGCCCGTCGCACCGCGGGTCCGTACTGCCGGACCGCGGAATCGCGGTCCAGCACTCCCTGTTGCGTGTACATGAGCGAACGAAGCCGGCGTCAGTGGGCCTTGCGGGAAAGCGCGAAGGGAGCCTCCATCAGGAGGTCCGAGGGGGCGAGGCCCCGGATGCCGACCTCGAGCCGGCCCAGCCGCGCAAGCGCGGCCTCGCCCAGGCCGTCGTCGTCCGCATCGGACGCGAGCGGCGCGATCTCGACGTCGAGGAAGCGGCCGACGCAGGTGGCCAGCCGGGCGTGGGCCTCGCGACGCTGATCCGCCGACGACGCGTCGACGAAGCAGGTGACGACACGGCGCACACCCTTTCGCGCGGCGATCGACTTGACGGTGGCGTACTGGCCGGGCAGGGCCTGCGCGCGATGCGTGAGCATCAGCAGCATCGCCGCGCCGCCGGCGGGTGCCCGCTCGTCCAGCCAGCGCGCGAGGCGCACCGGATGATCGAGCATCAGCAGCCGGTCGACCGGCGCATGGGCCTGCACCTCGCCCAGGTCGTGGTCGAGCTCCAGGCGGTCGAACAGGCGAGGCACGTGACCGCGGCGCGCAAGCTTCGCCAGGATCACCTCCGCCTGGCGCCGGCAGGCATCCGCGCCGGCGCAGCAGCCGACGGGAATCACCGCCGGTTCGCGCGGGGTGAAGAGGCGGCGCAGGCCGTCGGCCTGGTCGGCTACGGTCTCAAACATGTGCGCCCTCGAGGATGAACCGGACCTCGGCATTGTCCAGCTCGCCGTCGGCCGGATCCGCGCCGGGCGCCGCCGCCATGGCGCAGGCGACCAGGTGCGGGAAGTCGGCCGCATGGAAGTCCTCCGGCACCCGCTGGCCGTCGGCAAAGCCGAGCAGTTGCAGCCGATTGCGGATCAGGCAGTCGAGCGCGCTGCCGAGGTGGACCGCCTCGTCCACCTTGGAGAGCAGCACACCGGCGGCATCCTGCGCCTGGTAGGCGCCGGCGACCTCCTGCAGGCTCGCGGCCTGCATCGCCGCGTTCAGCACCACCACGCGGCGGATCGGCTCGATGTCGAGCGCGGCAAGCAGCTGCCCGACGCGGCTGTCGCGCTGGCTCACGCCCGCGGTATCGATCAGGACCAGCCGGCGATCGCCGAAGAGCCCGAGCAGGTCCTGCAGGGCCGCGCGGTCGTGCGCGACATGCACCGGCACGCCGAGCATCTGCCCGAAGGAGCGCAGCTGCTCCTGCGCGCCGATCCGGTAGACGTCGGCGGTGATCAGCGCCACCTGCCCGGCGCCGTGGCGCATCGCGTACTGCGCGGCGATCTTGGCGACGGTGGTGGTCTTGCCGACGCCGGTGGGGCCGGTCAGGGCGAAGACGCCGCCGTCGTCGAAGGCGGGCTCGGCCGCGATGGCGTCGATCGCATCGCGCGGGCGCGGGCAGAAGCTCGCCAGGGTGCGGGCCAGGGTCTGCTGCAGCCAGTGGTCGGCCTGCGCATCGCTGAAATCCACGGGCAGCAGGTCGCAGAGCGAGCGGGAGAGGGTCGTCGAGAACTGCCGCGACAGCAGCATGCGCAACAGGCGCATCTGCGAGGGACGGCGCCGCGCGGCATCGAACCAGCGCACCGTCTCGAGCTGCCCGGCGATGAACTGCTTGATCGAGCGCAGCTCCTCCAGCACTGCCGACTGGGCTTCGGCATTGCGTCGGCTCGCGCCGCCGCCGGCGGGCGCGGCGGCTGTCGCGGCGGAGGGC
>JAEWEW010000037.1 GCA_023389175.1 Pseudomonadota bacterium
ACCGAGCCCGGCTTCATCGACTTGACCATCTCCTCGGTCACCAGCACCGGCGCCCGCCGTCCGGGGATGAGCGCGGTGGTGATCACCACGTCGGCCTGGCGCACCCGCTGCGCCACCGCCTCGGCCTGGCGCTTCATCCAGGACTCCGGCATCGGCCGGGCATAGCCGCCGACGCCTTCGGCGATCTCGCGCTCCTCCTCGGTCTCGTAGGGCACGTCGATGAACTTGGCGCCGAGCGACTCGATCTGCTCGCGCACCGCCGGTCGCACGTCCGAGGCCTCGATCACGGCGCCAAGGCGCTTGGCGGTGGCGATCGCCTGCAGGCCGGCCACGCCGGCGCCAAGGACGACCACGCGCGCGGCCTTCACGGTGCCGGCGGCGGTCATCATCATCGGGAAGAACCGCTGGTAGAGATTGGCGGCGAGCAGCACGGCCTTGTACCCGCCGATGTTGGCCTGTGAGGACAGCACGTCCATGCTCTGGGCCCGGGTGGTGCGCGGCGCGGCCTCCAGCGCGAAGGCCGTTGCGCCGGTGGCGGCGATCTTCTGCAGGCCTTCGGCATCGTGGGGATTGAGCATGCCCACCAGCACCGCCCCGGGCTTCAGGGTGGCCAGCTCTTCGGCGAGCGGCGCCCGGACCTTGATCACCATTTCGGTGGTGAAGGCGTCCCGCGCCGACACGACGCGGGCACCAGCCTCGGCAAAGGCGGAATCGGGCTGGCTAGCCGCCGTCCCCGCGTCGCTTTCGACCAGCACCTCGTGCCCGGCGGCTACGAGCTTCTTGACGGTTTCCGGCGTGGCCGCGACGCGGGTCTCGCCGGCCCGGCGCTCCCTCGGAACCCCGATCTTCATGTTGGACTCATCCTCGTTGTCTCTGCAGGGAATACCCGGCAGATCTTGCGCAGGCCACAGTCTAACAAGCACCCTGGGAAGGGGATACGCGGCCATGCCGCGCAGTGGCGGGGATGCAGCGCCCGACATTTCCGGGCCCGGGCGGAAGCGATCCCGGGGACCGATAAAATGCTGCCCATGAACGAGTCTCCAATCCTGGCAACCCGCCGCGACCGGATCGTGGTGGGGCTCTCGGGCGGCGTGGATTCCGCCGTCGCGGCCTGGCTGCTCAAGCAGGAGGGCCATGACGTGGTCGGCCTCTTCATGAAGAACTGGGAGGATGACGACGACAGCGAGTACTGCTCCACGCGACAGGACTGGCTGGATGCGGCCAGCGTGGCCGACGTGATCGGCATCGACCTGGAGGCGGTGAACTTCGCCGCCGAATACAAGGACCGTGTGTTCGCGGAGTTCCTGCGTGAGTATTCGGCCGGACGCACGCCGAATCCCGACGTGCTCTGCAACGCGGAGATCAAGTTCAAGGCGTTCCTGGACCATGCCATGCGCCTGGGCGCCGCCGGCATCGCCACCGGGCACTATGCCCGGGTCCGGCAGGCCGAGGACGGCCGCTGGCAACTGCTGCGCGGCGTGGATCCGGCCAAGGACCAGAGCTACTTCCTGCACCGGCTCGACCAGCAGCAGCTCGGCCGCGCCCGCTTTCCGCTCGGTGGCATGCTGAAGTCCGAGGTACGGCGCATCGCGGCGAGCATCGGGCTGCCCAACGCCGCGAAGAAGGATTCCACCGGCATCTGCTTCATCGGCGAGCGCCCGTTCCGGGAGTTCCTTGGCCGCTACCTGCCGACCCGCCCGGGCCCGATCGTCGATGACCGCGGCATCGAGATCGGCCGCCACATCGGGCTCTCCTTCTACACCCTCGGGCAGCGCAAGGGCATCGGGATCGGCGGCCATCGCGACAGCACCGGGGAACCGTGGTACGTGGCGGGCAAGGACCTTGCGGCGAACGCGCTGGTGGCGGTCCAGGGCCACGACCATCCGCTGCTGCTCTCGCGCTGCCTCGAAAGCGACGACGTGCACTGGGTAGGCGAGCCGCCGCGGGCAGGCCGCCGCTACGGCGTCAAGTCCCGCTACCGGCAGGCCGATGCCGCCGCCACCGTGCTGGCCCGGCCCGGCGGCATGCGCGTGGACTTCGCCGATCCGCAATGGGCGGTCACGCCGGGGCAATCGGCGGTCGTCTACGACGGCGAGGTTTGCCTCGGGGGCGGGGTCGTCACCCGTACGCTGCCCTTCGTCGCCGAAGCCGCGATCGCCGGCCACGCGGCGACGTAAGATCGCGCGGGGGCCTTCGCCCTGGGCTCCGCCGCAATTCCGAAGGAGGATTCGCCATCGACCGCGCGACCCCCCGGTTCGGGCCGTTCGTCGCCGCGCCTCTGCTCGCGCTGACCATGCTCGCCACGCTGGCGGTGGCGCCGGCCGCACATGCCCAGCCCGGCGTGGGGGTGGAAAGCCAGCTGCGCCAGGCCACGCTGGTCGCGGATGGCCTGGGCCAGCTTGCGCTCGCGCTGCGCGCCTATGCCCAGCTCGGCCTGCAGGTGGAGGCCGAGCAGGCGCGGGAGCACCTGGTCCAGTCCCGGACCGCGCTCGACGCCCAGCTCGCGCAGATCATGCGGCGTGCCGGGCGGCAGCTGCCGGAGGCCGAGTCGAGGCGCCTCAAGCAGCGCTGGCGCTCGATCCGCGACGCGACCTTCACCCGGCCCTCGCCGGAGATCGGGGCGCTGATGAGCGACATCGGGGAAGACATCGCGGTGCAGCTGCGCGGCCTGGCGCCGATGCTTCCCCCGGACGCGCCACCGGAGGCGCAGGCGGGATGGCTGCAACAGCAGCTCGAGCGCGCCTGGCAGCGGCAGAACCTCCAGCAGCTCGCCCGCGAAGGCCTGTTCGGCTGCTGGCGATCGGACCTGGTCCAGTGGCCCAGGCTGCAGGAGACCCGGGCCGACTTCGGGCGCTGGCTCTCGGCCCAGGAGAGCCGGCTGCCGCCGGTGCACTGGGTCCAGTACAACGTGCAGTGGAACCTGCTGGTCACCTCGCTGCCGCGCGAGGGGGCCGGCTGCAGCGCACAGGGCATGCAGAGCCTGGTGGGCACCACCGAGCGGCTGGTGCGGATGATCGCGTCGCTGCCATGAGCGCCGGCAACGGGAGGGCACGCCAGTGATCCGGTACCTGCCGCTCGGGCTCGTGGTCGTGGCGACCGCCCTGCTCGGCAGCGCCTGGCTCGCCGGCTCGGCCTGGGGCGGCTGGGCCGCGATCGCCGCGGCGTTTGCGGCCCTGGGCATCCGCGACCTGCTGCAGACGCGGCGCGCGGTGCTGCGCAACTATCCGCTGCTCGGCCATTTCCGGTTCATGTTCGAGTCCGTGCGGCCGGAGTTGCGCCAGTACCTCTTCGAGTCCGACCTGGACGGCGTGCCGTTCAGCCGCCAGCAGCGCGCCATCGTCTACCAGCGCGCGAAGCGGGCGCTGGACAAGCGGCCCTTCGGCACCCAGCGGGACGTCTACCAGCCCGGCTTCGAGTGGATCAACCACTCGCTCGCGCCGACGCAGGTGACCAGCCACGACTTCCGCATCATGGTCGGCGGCCCGGCCTGCTCCGCGGCCCTCAGCCTGTCGGTGTTCAACATCTCGGCGATGAGCTTTGGCGCGCTCTCCGGCAACGCGATCGAGGCGCTCAACCGCGGCGCGAAGTCGGGCCGCTTCGCCCACGACACCGGCGAAGGCTCCATCTCCCGCTATCACCGGCGCCATGGCGGCGACCTGATCTGGGAGATCGGCTCGGGCTATTTCGGCTGCCGCAACCACGACGGGTCCTTCAGCGAGGCCCGCTTCGTCGAGAACGCGCTGGACCCGCAGGTGAAGATGATCGAGCTCAAGCTGTCGCAGGGCGCGAAGCCGGGCCATGGCGGCGTGCTGCCCGGCCCGAAGGTGTCGGCGGAGATCGCGCTGGCCCGCGGCGTGCCGGTCGGCATCGACTGCGTCTCGCCGGCTTCGCACTCCGCCTTCTCGACGCCGATCGGCCTGCTCGAGTTCATCGCCCGGCTGCGCGAGCTCTCCGGCGGCAAGCCGACCGGCTTCAAGCTGGCGATCGGGCATCCGTGGGAATGGTTCGCGATCGCGAAGGCGATGCTGGCCACCGGCATCACGCCGGACTTCATCGTCGTCGACGGCAAGGAGGGCGGCACCGGTGCGGCGCCGCTGGAATTCATGGATCGCGTCGGCGCCCCGATGCACGAGGGCCTGCGCCTGGTGCACGACACGCTGGTTGGGCTCGACCTGCGCCGGCGGGTCCGCATCGGCGCGGCCGGCAAGATCATCACCGCCTTCGACATTGCGCGCACCATGGCGATCGGCGCGGACTGGTGCAATTCAGCGCGCGGCTTCATGTTCGCACTGGGCTGCATCCAGTCGCTGTCCTGCCATACCGATCGCTGCCCGACCGGGGTGGCCACCCAGGACCGGGTCCGCGGCCGCGCCCTGGTGGTCCCGGACAAGGCCGAGCGGGTGGCGAGCTACCACCGCAACACGCTGGCGGCCCTCGCCGAGCTGGTGGCGGCGGCAGGGCTCGCGCATCCGGGCGAGTTCCGGCCGCACCATGTGGTGCGCCGGGTCACCGGCGAGCGGATCCAGCTCTTCTCGCACATCTTCCCGATGCTGCAGCCGGGCGAGCTGCTCGACGGCGAGGCCGATTCCGCGGTCTACCGCTACTACTGGCCGATGGCCCGCGCGGAATCGTTCGCGCCGGCGTAGGCAGGCATGGGCGGGGCGTGCCGGACCGCCGGGCCGCGCAGGCCCGGTGCTAGCATTGGCCGATGACCCCGCGACCCACCCCCGCCGACCTGCCGAAGGATCCCGACGCCGCGCTGGACGCGTCGCTCAACGCGCTCTCGCCGCTCGACGGACGCTATGCGGCGAAGATGGCGCCGCTGCGCGCGCTCTGGTCGGAAGCGGCATTCATGCGCCACCGCGTACGGGTGGAGGTCGAATGGCTGATCGCGCTCTCCGATGCCGGCCTGCCGGAGCTGCCGCCGTTCTCCGCCCCGGCCCGCGCCGCGCTGCAGGCGCTGGTGGCGGATTTCGGCGACGAGGAGGCGCGGGCCGTCAAGGCGCTGGAGCGTCGCACCAACCATGACGTCAAGGCGGTGGAGTACTTCCTCAAGCAGCGCTTCGCGGACCATGGGGAAATCGCGGCGGCGGCCGAGTTCATCCATTTCGCCTGCACCTCGGAGGACATCAACAACACCGCGCACGGGTTGATGCTGCGTGCCGCCCGCGACGAGGTGGTGCTGCCGGCAATCGACCGCATCGTCGAGGCGCTGCGCCAGCTTGCCCATCGCTATGCGGATCTCCCGATGCTCTCGCGCACCCACGGCCAGCCGGCTTCGCCGACCACGCTCGGCAAGGAGCTCGCCAACGTGGTGGTGCGGCTGCGGGCCACGCGCCGCCGCGCGGACTCGATCGCCATCCTCGGCAAGATGAACGGCGCGGTCGGCAACTACAACGCCCATGTCGCCGCCGCCCCCGAGGTCGACTGGGAGGCCTTCGCCCGCGGGGTGGTCGAGGACGCGCTCGGCCTGCAGTTCAATCCGATGACCACGCAGATCGAGCCGCATGACTACATGGCGGACCTGTTCCATGCGCTGGTCGCGGTCAACACGGTGCTGATCGACCTCGATCGCGACCTGTGGGGCTACATCTCGCTCGGCTACTTCCGGCAGACCCTCAAGGAGGGCGAGGTCGGCTCTTCCACCATGCCGCACAAGGTCAATCCGATCGACTTCGAGAATTCCGAAGGCAATCTCGGACTTGCCAACGCGCTGCTCGGTCACCTGGCGCAGAAGCTGCCGGTCAGCCGCTGGCAGCGGGACCTGACCGACTCCACGGTGCTGCGCAACGTCGGCGTGGCGCTCGGCTACTCGCTGCTCGCCTACGACGCCTGCCTGCGCGGCCTCGGCAAGCTCGAAGCCGACCCCGAGCGGCTCGCGCGCGACCTGGACGACAACTGGGAGGTGCTGGCCGAGCCGGTCCAGACGGTGATGCGCCGCTATGGCGTCGAGCAGCCGTACGAGAAGCTCAAGGCCCTGACCCGCGGGCAGGCGGTGGGGAGGGACCGGATGGCCGACTTCATCGCCCGGCTGGAGATTCCGCCGGCTGCGCGGGAGCGGCTGCTCGCGCTCACGCCGGCGACTTACCTCGGCAAGGCGGCCGAGCTGGCGCGCTCGGTGTAGGTCACCCGCATCGGGGCAATCCCGACCTGCCGGCACGCGGCCGGCCCATGCTAGATTGCCGATCCACCGCGCCCGCATCCGCGCGTGCGATACCAACCACAGGACGACCGAACATGAAGAAGAGCTTCATCGCCATCGCCCTCGCCGCCGCGACGGCGGGGCTTCCGCTCCTCGCCGGCGCGCAGCAGTTCGCCAAGGCCGAGGATGCGATCAAGTACCGCCAGAGCTCGCTGTTCATCATGGGCCAGCATGTCGGGCTGCTCGGCGCCATGGTGAATGACAAGATCCCGTACGATCCCGCGCAGGCCAAGGCGAGCGCCGATATCGTCAAGGTGGTCGGAACGCTGCCCTGGCACGGCTTCGTGCCGGGCTCGGACAAGGGGGCACCTACCAAGGCCCGCGCGGAGATCTGGACCGATCCGGGCAAGTTCAACGCGGCCAAGGAGCGGCTGCTGTCGGTCCTGCCCAAGCTCGCGGCGGCAGCCGGGACCGGCGACAAGGCCCAGCTGCGGCAGGCGTTCGGCGAGACCGGCGCCGCCTGCAAGAACTGCCACGACGACTTCCGCGCGCGCTGAGCGCGCCGGGCGGTCCGGCGCCCATCCGGCGCGCTCCACCGTCGCGCCGGCAAGCCGGCAGGCGGTCACTCCACGACGATGCTGCGCTCGGTGGCGACGCGCTTCCACTGCGCGAGGTCACTCGCGATCCGGGTGGCAAACGCCTCGGGGGCGAGCGCTGCGGGCCGGGCGCCATCGGGATCGAGCAGGTTGCGGACGTCCGGCGACGCGGCGATCTGGTTGATCTCGCGGTTCAGGCGCTCGAGCAGGGGCCGGGGCATCCCGGCGGGCGCAAGCACGCCCGCCCAGATGTCGATCGCGAACCCGGGGACCGCGGCGGCGAGTGGCGGCAAGTCCGGGAAGACAGGGCTCGGCTCGCGTGACGTCACCGCGAGGGGGCGGATGCGGCCCGCCTTGATCTGCGCAGAGATCGAGCTGTAGTTGCTGATCATCAGGTCGATCTGCCCGGACATGAGATCGAGCAGGGCGTTGGCCGCGCCCTTGTACGGCACGTGCAGCAGCTGGACCTTGGCATCGCTTGCGAGCAGCTCGGTCGCAAGCTGGGCCACCGATCCGACGCCGGAGGAGCCGTAGCTGACCTGCCCGGGGCGCGCCCGGGCGGCCTGCAGCAGCTCGGCCGGCGAGCGGTGTGGCGCAGAGGCGGGAACCGCAAGCAGCAGCGGCCCCTCGGCGATCATCGCCACCGGAGTGAAGGACTTCACCGGGTCGAACGGCGAGCGGCGCTGCGTCGCCGCGGCGGTGAGGAAGGTCGACGAGGTCAGGAGGAGGGTCGAGCCGTCCGGCGCAGCGTTGGCGACCACCTCCGAACCGATCACCCCGGCTGCGCCGGGACGGTTCTCCACGATCACCGACGTGTTCAGCCGCCGCGCGAGGGCAGGCGCGATCGCGCGCGCGATGAGGTCGTTGCTTCCGCCGGGCGAGAAGGGCACGACGATGCGAACGACCTTCGGCACCTCGGACGGGACGGTCTGGGCATTTGCCTGGGACAGCAGGCCGGCGCAGATGCCGGCGCCGAGCAGGACGAGCTTCACCAATGACTTGGACATGGCAGCCTCTCTGGAAAGGTCAGGTGGGCACTTCGAGATCCAGAAGTGGCGCGTACTGCTGGGCGCCGAAGATGTCACCGTCGCCGGCGCTGCCGCTCGGGCGGTTGCGGTAGATGGTGAACTTGATGGCGCAGGCAGGATCATAGGTGACGAAGTCCGAGATCCGCCCGGCGTCGATCCCGAACAGCGTCGCGACCCGCTCCCGGGTCAGCACGCCGGCTCGGCGCACCAGCTCGTAGCTCTCCCGGTCCCGGAAGATGACGTCGAAAGTGATCTTGTTCACCCCGGCGTTCTTGCTGCGGATCGTCTTCGCCAGCTCGTGGAGCCTTCGGGTCTTCATCCGGGCTTCTTCAGCGGGTAGCGTCATGCCGCGACCTCGGTCACGTGGGTCTCGAAGAGTTCCATCGGATCATCCACCTCGAGGGTATGGTTGAGCGTCCAGCGGTAGGCGGGCGAGGCGTGCAGCACCTCGTCCAGGGGAAACGCCACCGAACCGGCGGTGCCCTTCACGTCCGGCAGCCGCGCATAGAACATCTGTCGCAGGCCGATCATCGCGACCTCCTCGGCCATCGCGGCGGTAGGCGCCACGCCCTGCACCATCACGCAGAGCTCGTGGCCCGGACGATCGCGCAGCGGCTCCAGCTCGCCCATGACGCCGTCGCGTCCGTAGACGTTGTAGTGAAGCTGGTAACCCGTCTCACCGAACCGGGCGCGAACCTGGTCACGTGCCCAGCCGATCACACGGTCGACGTTGGCGATGGTGTACGGATCCCTGATGCCACACAGGCCGACGTAGCGTTCGCCCACCTTGCCGGCGCCCTCGAGCTTGACACGCACGCGGGCGTCGGGCTCGAAACGCGAGCCCGTGACCCGGGTGGTGCGCTCGTCCAACTGCTCATAGCGGCAGTCGGTCATGTCGAGCCGGCCTCCCGCAAAGAACTCCTCGTAGGGGTTGGAGCGCTCATACATGGCATGGCCGGCCACCGAGGCGATCGTGCAGCGCTGTGCCGGATGCATGGCGGTGACCCGCACATCGTCATGCGTCACGATGCCCATGACGGTCTCCTTGCCGCCATAAGGCTCGGCGCAGAAGGAGGCGCATTCCAGCACCTTTCCGAGATAGTAGGCGCGGTCCGCCGGAAAGCCGTGATGCAGTGCCGGAGCCGCGAAGACCGCGGCATCCGAGCTGCGGCCACCGATGATCACGTCCGCACCCTCGCCGAGCAGGGCGAGGTACGGGTGCACGCCCGCCATCGCGACGATCCGGTCGGTGGCGTCGAGCTCGGCGAAGGTGAGGTCGGCGAATCCGTCGAGGCCGCGGACCGCTGCGCCGCGCGCCATGCGCTCGCGCAGCACCGCGGGGGCCAGCTCACTGTAGAAGTAGCCGAGACGGAACGGGGGCAGCCGGTGAGCGCGGGCGATCTCGCGGATGATGGCGACGTAGCGGTCGACCCGGCTGTTCGAGCCGGTATCGCCGGCCGAGCCGATGATCATCGGGACACCCAGTCGCCGTGCCGCGAGCAGCATGTGCTCCAGGTCCTGTCGCTGCCACGCTTCCGGGCTGGTCGAGGTATCGGAGCCCAGCGGTACCGGTCCGACATCGTCGCTGCCCGAATCCGCGGCGATGTAGTCCGGACCGGCCGCCACGCCCAGCTCGAAGCTCTCCGGGCGCAGCGGTGCGAAGCCGAGATGGCCGTTCGGGCAGATGATTCGAAGGGAGTCCATGCGTGGCTCGCGTCCCGGGCGGTTGGGCGACGAGACCAGTAAAGCAACGCCCATGCCACCGTTGGCGGAGGGCGGGACGCCAGTGTGCGTCCACGAAAGGCGGCGCGGTGGCGGCCGTGGCTGCGTGAAGATCACGCAGGCGGCGCGCGTTTCACGCGTCGGGCTGGCTCGTTCCCTTCAGCCCGAGCTTCGTCATCTGGTGGCGAAGCGCATGGCGGCTGATGCCGAGCCGGGCTGCCGCCGTCGCGGCATCCTGGCTGCTCGCGGCCAGCGCGTGCCGGATCAGCTCGCGCTGGAAGCGCCTCGTGGCTTCGTGGAAGCCGGCCGCGGCCGCCGCCTGGGCGTCTTTCGCGCCGACGGCGAGGGCAGGGGCGCTGCCGGGTGTGGCAGGCAGCGATTCCCGCAGGATCCGGGCGGGAAGGTGGGTCGGGAGGATCTGGTCACCGTCCTCCAGCAGGCAGATCCGCTCCAGGAGGTTCTCCAGCTCCCGGACGTTCCCCGGCCACGGATATGCGCGGAAGATGCGCTCCACCTCCGGATGGAGCCGGCCCATCCGGCTTCCGTGGATGGCGTTGTACTTGGCCAGGAAGCCTTGGGTCAGCAGGAATACGTCGTCGCCGCGTTCGCGCAGCGGCGGCAGGTTGATCGCGATCACCTGCAGCCGGTAGTACAGGTCATCCCGGAATCGACCAGCCTTGACCTCGTCGAGCAGGATCCGGTTGGTTGCCGCGACGAAGCGGACGTCGACCGCGATCGGCTTGACGGCACCGACCCGCCGAAACCGGCGGGTGTCCAGAAGGGTGAGGATCTTGGCCTGCATGACCGGATCGAGCTCCCGCACCTCGTCGAGGAACACCGTTCCGCCGTTGGCCGCTTCGATCAGGCCTTCCTTTCGGCCGACCGCGCCGGTGAAGGCCCCACGCTCATGGCCGAAGAGCTCCGACTCCAGCAACTCGGTCGGGATGGCCGCGCAGTTGATGTCGATGAATGCCGCCTCGGCGCGGGCCGACTGCTGATGGATCATGCGGGCGACCAGGCCCTTGCCGGTGCCGGTCTCGCCGTAGACGAGGATCGTGCTGGCCTTGCTGCGGGCGACCCGGCCGACCAGCCGGCGCACCTCGACGACCGCCGGATGGTCGCCGATCAACGCCGGCATCGCGGCCGCCGAGCTCACCGGGGCGTCCCGTGTCGCGAATCGGGTGGCCGCCGGGATGCCGCTGTCACCCGGGCCAGTTCACCACCGCGGCAACGGTCAGTGCCGCAATCGCGGCGACGATCGCCGCCCGCAGCAGCATGGCACCGTCGTCGCGGGCGGCGAGCGTCGCTGGATCCGGCCCCGCCGGCGCCACCAGCTTGTCGCCCACCACCATCGGCTTCACCAGCGACACCCGCCGGACCAGCCGATAGAAGAGCAGCGCGAGCAGGTGCAACCCCACCAGGATCAGGATCAGGTTCTGGTTGAAGTGGTGCACCGAGCTCGCGGTGGCGACCGTCGCGTTGGACACCACCCGGGCGAGCGGCCCCTCGGTCGCGATCTCGTCCGAGGTGAAGAGACCGGTCGCGGCCTGGACCGCGAGCGCGAGCAGCATCGCGAAGACCGAGAGCGCGCCGACCGGCGTGTGGCCAAGCGCCTGCGGCATGTCGGCCCCGCCGCGCAGGTACGCCACGAGGCGGGAGGGCGGATAGACAAAGCTCGAGAACCGGGCATAGCGCGGCCCGACGAAACCCCACAGGATCCGGAAGACCAGCAGGCCGAGCGCGGTGTAGCCGAAGCGGAAGTGCCAGTCCATCCAGTAGCCGCCGGCCTTGACGCTGACGAACGAGCCGATCAGGCAGAGCACCAGCAGCCAGTGGAAGAGGCGCAGCGGCCGGTCCCAGACACGCACGCGCACCGCCGCGCCGGGTGCCGCCCCGGCGAGCGGGGTGGCACCGCGGAAGACGCTCTCAGGGGAGCTCGATGCCGGCATCGTCCTTCTTCTTGGCCGGCTTCAGCAGGTCCTCGCGCTTGACCCCCAGCCACATCGCCAGCGCCGCCGCGACGAAGACCGACGAGTAGATGCCGAAGAGGATCCCGATGGTGAGCGCCAGCGCGAAGTAATGCAGCGTCGGGCCGCCGAAGAGCAGCATCGAGAGCACCATGATCTGCGTCGAGCCATGGGTGATGATGGTGCGCGAGATGGTGCTGGTGATCGCATGGTCCAGCACCTGCGGCGTCGTCATGTTGCGCGCGCGCCGCTCCCTGAACTTCTCGCGCACCCGGTCGAAGATGACGACCGACTCGTTGACCGAGTAACCGAGCACCGCCAGCACCGCCGCCAGCACGGAGAGCGAAAACTCCCACTGGAAGGCCGCGAAGAAGCCGAGGATGATGACCACGTCGTGCAGGTTCGCGATGATCGCGGAGATTGCGTACTTCCACTCGAAGCGGATCGCGAGGTAGATGATGATGCCGACGATCACCATCAGCAGCGCCAGGGCGCCGTCGGTGGCCAGCTCCTTGCCTACCTGCGGACCGACATACTCGCTGCGACGCAGCTGCACCGACGGATCCACCGCGCGCAGCGCCTCGGTCACCCGGGCAGCCTGCTGCTCCGAGGTCACTCCTTCCCGCAGCGGCAGCCGGATCAGGACGTCGCGCGAGGTGCCGAAGTTCTGCACCTGGGCATCCTCGAAGCCGAGCGATGCGATCGCCGCCCGCGACTTTTCCAGGTCGGCCGGCTGCTCGTAGGCGACCTCCATCACCGTGCCGCCGGTGAACTCCACCGACAGATGCAGGCCGCGGAATGCGAGGAACGCAACCGCGAGCACGAAGGTGACGATGGAGATTGCGTTGAAGATCAACGCATGGCGCATGAACGGGATGTCGCGCCTGATGCGGAAGAATTCCATGCTAGCCCGCTCCCGTCGTCCCGGTTGATCCGGCTGGCCGCCAGACCGTCCCGATCGAAAGCCGCGCGAGCCGCTTCCTGCCGCCGTACCAGAGATTCACGAGGCCGCGCGAGAAGAAGACGGCGGAGAACATCGAGGTGAGGATGCCCAGGCAGTGCACCACCGCGAAGCCCTTCACCGGGCCGGAGCCGAATGCGAGCAGCGCTATACCGGCGATGAGCGTGGTGACGTTGGAGTCCAGGATGGTGGCCCAGGCGCGCTCGTAGCCGAGATTGATCGCCTGCTGCGGCGGAGCGCCGCCGCGCAGCTCCTCCCGGACCCTTTCGTTGATCAGCACGTTGGCGTCGATCGCCATGCCCAGGGTGAGCGCGATGGCCGCCATGCCGGGCAGCGTGAGCGTTGCCTGCAGCAGCGAGAGCAGCGCCACCAGCAACATCAGGTTGAAGGCGAGCGCAATGGTGGAGAAGAGGCCGAACAGCGCGTAGTAGGCGATCATGAAGGCCGCGATCGCGAGGAAGCCCCACAGCACCGAGTTGAAGCCCTTGCTGATGTTGTCGGCACCGAGGCTCGGGCCGATGGTGCGCTCCTCGATGATCTCCATCGGCGCGGCGAGCGCGCCGGCGCGCAGCAGCAGGGCCGTGTCGTTCGCGTTCTGCGAGGTGCCCATGCCGGTGATCTGGAAGCGGGAGCCGAGCTCGGACTGGATGGTGGCCACCGTGAGGACCTCGCCCCGGCCCTTCTCGAAGAGCACCACGGCCATCGGCTTCTTGATGTTCGCCCGCGATACCTCGCGCAGTCGCCGGCCGCCCGACTCGTTGAGATTGACCGCGACCGCGGGCTGCTGGTTCTCGTCGAAGGTCGCCGCCGCGCCGGTAAGCTGCTCGCCGGTGAAGATCGGCTCCTTCTTGAGCACCACCGGCGCACCGCGGCCCTGGCGGAACAGCTCGCTGCCGAACGGTACCGGTCCTTGCCCCAGCACCGCCTGCTGCGCCTCGGCCGTGAGGTCCACCAGCCGCGCCTCCAGGGTGGCGGTGCGGCCGAGGATGTCCTTGGCGCGCGCGGTGTCCTGCACCCCGGGCAGCTGCACCACGATCCGGTCGAGCCCCTGGCGCTGGATCACCGGCTCGGCCACGCCGAGTTCGTTGATCCGGTTGTTGAGCGTCGTGATGTTCTGCTGCAGCGACGAGTCGATGAAGGCCTGCTTGGCCGGCTCGGTCAGCGTCGCGACCAGCGCCAGGTCATCCCCGCTGCCCTGGGCCGCGAGCTGCAGGTCCGGCTGGTTGTCGCGCAGCAGCGCCCGGGCGCGCTCGCGCGTGTCCTCGTCCCGAAAGCGGATGGTGATCGATTCGCCGCCCGGCTGGATGCCCGCATGACGCACGTTGCGCTCGCGCAGCAGGCTGCGGATATCCGCGACGGCGGTTTCCAGCCGCTTGGCGAGCGCCTGGCGGGTGTCCACCTGCATCAGGAAATGCACGCCCCCGCGAAGATCCAGCCCGAGGTACATCGGCAGGGCACGCAGGCGGGTCAGCCATTGCGGCGAGCTGCTCAGCAGGTTCAGCGCGGCGATGTAGGTCGGGTCGGCCGGATCCGGATTGAGCGCCTTCTCCAGCACGTCGCGAGCGCGCAGCTGCAGGTCGGGCGTCTCGAACCGCACCTTCACCGAGTTGGCGTCCCGCAGCACGCCGGTGTTGGGGACGTTGGCGGACTGCAGCGCCGAGAGCACCGCGCTCTCGGTCTGCTCGTCCACCTTGACGGTCGCCTTCAGGCTCGAGACCTGGACGGCGGGCGACTCCCCGAAGAAGTTCGGCAGGGTGTAGATCGCGCCGAACAGCAGGGCGATCACGATGACGACATAGCGCCAGACTGGATATCGGTTCACTCGTACTGCCTTGCTTGGGCCAGGGGGAGTCGCACCCGCGGATCGGCCACGTCCGGTGCCTGCCGGGCCGACCGGGCGGCTAGATGGCCTTGATGGTGCCCTTCGGCAGGAGCGTCTGCACGGAGGCCTTCTGGAAGTGCATCTCGATCGGCTTGTCGCCCTGGGTCGCCACCTCGACGGTGACGTAGCCTTCGCCCACCTTGTTGATCTTCCCCACCACGCCGCCCGCAGTGATCACCTCGTCCCCCTTCTGCAGGGCGCTCAGCATGTTCCGATGCTCCTTGGCACGCTTCATCTGCGGCCGGATCATCAGGAAGTAGAGCACCACGAACATCAGGATGATCGGCAGGAAGCCGAGCAGCTGGCCTTCGGCGCCCCCGGCTCCCTGGGCGTAAGCATTGGAAATGAACACGGTCGCACCTCGGTCGTGGAATCGCGAGGATTATAGCGACGCGGCGGGCCCGATAACCCGGACGGCTTGCCGGAGAGCAGACGGCGCTTCGCCCGGCTCAGCCAGCGTCAGTCGATCCCGGCGGCCCGCTCGCGCAGGAACTCCGCCTCGAAGGCCCGGTAGCGCCCGGCACCGATCGCCTCGCGGGCCCGCCGGACGAGGTCGAGGTAGAAGTGCAGGTTGTGCACCGTGGCCAGGTGCGCCCCGAGGATCTCGTTGACCCGCTGCAGGTGATGCAGGTAGGCGCGGGAGAAGCCGCGGCAGGTGCTGCAGGCGCAGGCCGGATCGAGCGGCCGCTCGTCCGCCCGGTAGCGGGCATTGCGGATCTTCAGGTCGCCGCTTCGGGTGAACAGCCAGCCGTTGCGGGCGTTTCGGGTCGGCATCACGCAGTCGAACATGTCGATGCCCAACCCGATGCCGGCCACGATGTCCTCCGGCGTGCCGACACCCATCAGGTAGCGCGGCTTGTCCGCCGGCAGCCGGGTGCTGCAATGCGACAGGATTCGCATCATCTCCACCTTGGGCTCGCCCACGGAGAGGCCGCCGATCGCGAGGCCGTCGAAGCCGATCTCGAGCAGCCCGGCGAGCGATTCGTCGCGCAGATGCTCGAACATGCCGCCCTGCACGATGCCGAAGAGCGCGTTCGGGTTCTCCAGACGATCGAACTCGGTGCGGCAGCGGCGCGCCCAGCGCAGAGACAGCTGCATCGAGGCGGCCGCCTCCGCCTCGGTGGCGAGCCGATCGCCAATACGGTACGCGGTGCACTCGTCGAACACCATCACGATGTCCGAGGCGAGGGAGCGCTGCACCTGCATCGAGACCTCGGGCGTGAGCAGCAGCCGGTCGCCATTGATCGGCGAGGCGAAGCGCACGCCGTCCTCGCTGATCTTGCGCAGGTCCCCGAGGCTCCAGACCTGGAAGCCGCCGGAATCGGTGAGGATCGGCCGCGACCAGCCGTTGAACCGGTGCAGGCCGCCGAACCGGTCGAGGATCTCCACCCCGGGACGCAGCCAGAGATGGAAGGTATTGCCAAGAATGATCTGGGCGCCGACCGCCTCGAGGTCGGCCGGCGACATCGCCTTCACCGCGCCGTAGGTGCCCACCGGCATGAAGATCGGCGTCTGCACGTCGCCGTGCGCGAGGCCGATGGTGGCGGTGCGCGCCGCCCCGTCGGTGGCATGGACTTCGAACTTCATCGGTTGGCCGCTCCTGCGCCGGCTGCCGTCTGCCCCGGCGGTGCGCGCCACAGCAGCATGGCGTCGCCGTAGCTGAAGAAGCGGTAGCGTGCCGCGATTGCGTGGGCATAGGCCCGCCGGATGGTGTCCATCCCGGCGAACGCGCAGACCAGCATCAGCAGCGTGGAGCGGGGAAGGTGGAAGTTGGTGACGAGCCCGTCCACCACCGTGAAGCGGTACCCCGGCGTGATGAAGATGTCGGTTTCGGCACGGCCGGCGCGCCCGCCGCTCGCCTCCAGCGCGCGCAGGCTGGTGGTGCCGACCGCGACGACCCGCCCGCCGGCTGCCCGGGTCGCCTCGATGCGTCGGGCGGTGTCCTGCGGCACCTCGAACGCCTCGCGGTGCATGCGGTGCTGGGCGATGTCCTCGGCGCGCACCGGCAGGAAGGTGCCGGAGCCGACATGCAGCGTCAGCATCGCGACCCCGATGCCGCCCGCCTGCAGCGCCTGCAGGAGCGGCTGGTCGAAGTGCAGGCCGGCGGTCGGGGCTGCGACCGCGCCAGGCCGGCTCGCGTAGACGGTCTGGTAGCGCGCGTCGTCCTCCGCGCCGGCGGCATGCGTGATGTAGGGCGGCAGCGGCAGGCTGCCGATGCGATCGAGCAGGGGGGCGACCGGCTCCGAGAAGGCGAGATGCAGCAGCGGCGGGTTGCCCGGAGTTTCCAGTCGCGCCACCACGACGGCATGGCATCCGTCGAATGCGATGGAGCTGCCGGCCTTCGGCAGGTGGCTTGCCCGCGCGAGCGCATGCGCTTCCCGCTCCCCGACGATGCGCTCCACCATCACCTCGATCCGGCCGCCGCTGTCCTTGCGACCGGCGAGGCGCGCGCGGATCACCCGCGTGTCGTTGAAGACGAGGAGGTCGCCCGGCGCGAGCAGGGTCGGCAGGTCCGCGAAGCCGTGGTCGCGCAGCACGGCGGGATCCGGGCGGGTGTCCACGTGGAGCAGGCGCGAGGCGGTGCGCGACGGTGCGGGATGCTGCGCGACGAGCTCGGCGGGAAGCTCGTAGTCGAAGTCGGAGAGGCGCATCCGGGGGATTGTATGATCGCAGGTCCAGGCGACCGGTTCGCAGGTTCTCGATCTCCCAACCTCATTGGCTGCAACTTCTTCATCCGACGAGCCGATCACGCTCGCCCGCATGGGGTCTTTCCACGTAGGCGGCCGTGCCGTGACGGTGGAAGGCCTGCCGGTGACGCAGCAACCGCCGCTCGCGCCGGGCAGCCTGCCCGCGCGTTTCGATCCGAACGGCCGCTACCTGGTCGAGCAGATGTATGTGCAGTACTTCGTGCCCGAGCCGCTGCGCGGCCGCGTGCCGCTCCTGCTGTGGCACGGCGGGGGCATGACCGGTGTCAACTGGGAGACCACGCCCGACGGGCGCGAAGGCTGGCTCAATCTCTTCCTGCGCTGGGGCTGGGCGGTCTTCAACTGTGATGCCGTCGAGCGTGGCCGATCCGGCTGGCCGGCGCTGCCGGTGCCGTTGTGGGAGGCCGACCCGCTTTCGATCCCGGTCGAGCATGCGGCCGAGCGCTTCCGGCTGGACCGGCCCGGAAGCCAGTTTCCGCGCGAGGCGATGGAGCAGTTCGGCCGGCAACTGGTGCCGCGCTGGGTCACGACCGACGAACCCGCGCTGGCCGCCTACCTGGCGCTGCTCGAGCGTACCGGTCCGTGCGTCATCGTCGCGCACAGCCAGGGCGGGAGCTTCGCCTTCCAGGCCGCCCAGCGTCGTCCCGACCTGGTCCGTGCGCTGGTGGCGCTCGAGCCTGCGGCGACCGGCGATCCGAAGGACGCGGGTCGGCTGCGCGACGTGCCGGTCCTGCTGGTCTACGGCGACTTCATCGAGGACGATCCGCGCTGGCCGGAGATGCGGCGACGCGCGCTCGCGCAGGCGGACGCGGTGCGGCATGCCGGCGGGCAGGTCGACGTGGTCGACCTGCCGGCGCACGGCCTCCGTGGCAACTCGCACATGCTCATGATGGAGCGCAACAACCGGGAGGTTGCCGCGCTGGTGAGGCGATGGCTGCAGGCTCGCGGCCTCGAGCAGGCGCCGGCGCCGGCCGGCGGGTAGTCTGGCGGGCGGTCACCCTTTTGCAGGATAATCGCCGCTCGCCGAGCCGGCCCCCTGGGGGCGCGGCCCTGCCCGGGTGGTGAAATTGGTAGACGCGCCGGACTCAAAATCCGGTTCCGCAAGGAGTGTCGGTTCGAGTCCGACCCCGGGCACCACGGTCATTCGAACAGTGTCGCAACGGCGTGGTCGGACCGCCCGCGCGAATACCGCGTCGCCAGTGCCAGATTCGATTGAAGCGATCGGGACGGTCTCCTATCCTGAGTGGCGACCAGGCGGAGGGATATCCATGGCAATCAGCGATGCAGTGACGCGCGACGGGCGTGTCTACGTCTACGGTGCGACCGGCGAGGTGACTGCGCGAATCACCATCGGCAGCGACGAGGGCGACGGCCTGGTGGACTACACGCCGTCGACCGTCACCG
>JAEWEW010000056.1 GCA_023389175.1 Pseudomonadota bacterium
CGCCATCCTGATGAATCTCCAGTATGACACCGGGAATCTGGCCCGCTTTGGCACTGCGGCGTTCTGGGGCGCCTATGGCGTGTTCATCCTGATAGCCCTCGGTCTTGCCCATTTCATTGAGCCGAACAGCCTTGGCCGCAACGCTTGGTGTCTGCTCATGCTCGCTGCCTTATGGCTACCGTCGCAGGTATCGGTAATCGTGTTCTTCAATCTCCAGTTGGGCGTTGGCTTTCCCGAGGCGGTGACGGCTGCCCTCGTGAACGGTCTTGGCGGGCTGATCGTGGTTGGCGTTGCGGTCGGCTTCGGTGCTCGCTTGAGGCTGGCTCCTGAGTTCCGAAGAAGAGCAGTGCCCATCGTTGAACGAAGGGCCATGGGGTAGGCGGGCATACGCCATGCTGTGGCCGGTGCTCAGGTGAAGGAGGTCAGTGATGAAGCAAGGCAAGATGAATCCGCAAGGCGGCCAGAACCAGGGTGAGGGCGACCGCGAGGCCGCGCGCCGCTACAACGAGGATCAGCAGCAGTTCGTCCAGTCCGGCAAGGTGGACGAAGCTGCCCGCAAGGCGGCCGGCCAGAACCCGGACGAGGCGCGCAAGGCCGAGCAGGCCGGCCGCGACCGCGCGAAGGAATTCGATCCCGAGGAGAGCCGCGACTATTCCAAGCCCGACAAGGGCTGAGGCCGACCGCGGCCTTGCCGGATGCGGCGCCTCGCGGCGCCGCGTGGTCAGGCGCGAGGCGCGCCCGACGGTGCTCGGACACCATCGGGCGCGCCTCGCTGCGTATACTGCCTCGTCGCCCTGTCGACGGAAGCTGGGCCCGGTCGGCGTCCCTGCAGAGGCGACTGCTCACGACAGCGAGGAGACAACGCCATTCTTGGTCAGATGATGGAAGTGCCGCTGCTCATCTCGGCGATCCTGCGGCACGCCGCACGCCATTTCGGCGACACCGAGATCGTGTCGAAGCGGGTGGAGGGCGACCTGCATCGGTACACCTATGCCGACTGCGAGAGGCGCTCGCGCCGGCTGGCGAGCGCGCTGGGGAAGGCCGGTATCGGCGACGCCGACCGGGTCGCGACCATCGCCTGGAACGGGTACCGCCACGTGGAGCTGTACTACGCCGTGGGCGGCATGGGTGCGGTCTTCCATACCATCAATCCGCGCCTGCATCCGGACCAGATCGCCTGGATCCTCAACCATGCGGAGGACCGGATCGTCGCCTTCGACGCGACGTTCCTGCCGCTGATCCAGACGGTGGCGCCGAAGTGCCCGAAGGTGGAGCGCTGGCTCGCGATGGTCGACGAGGACAGGCAGCCGCAGGATGGCAAGATCCCCGGCCTGGCGAACTACGAGGCGTTCATCCAGTCCGGCGACGAGCAGTGGCGCTGGCCGGTGTTCGACGAGAAGCGCGCGGTCGCCCTCTGCTACACCTCCGGGACCACCGGCAACCCCAAGGGCTCGCTCTACTCGCATCGCTCGACGGTCCTGCATGCCTATGGCGCCGCGCTTCCGGATGCGGTCGATGCATCGGCCCGGGATGTCATCCTGCCGGTGGTGCCGATGTTCCATGCCAACGCCTGGGGTCTGCCGTTCACGGCGGCCATGGTGGGCGCCAAGTTGGTCCTGCCCGGCCCGCACCTCGACGGCAAGTCCCTGTATGAGCTCTTCGAGTCCGAGGGCGTCACGCTCGCCGCCGGCGTGCCGACCGTCTGGCTCGGCCTGCTGCAGCATGTCGAGTCCAACGGACTGCGCTTCTCGACGTTGAAGCGCACGATGATCGGCGGCTCCGCGTGCCCGCTCGCCATGATCCGGACCTTCCGCGACAGGTTCGGCGTCGAGGTGAAGCATGGCTGGGGCATGACCGAGATGTCGCCGATCGGCACCATCTCGCGCCTGCGCCCGAAGCACCTCGGACTTCCGCGGGAACGCCAGCACGAGCTCCTCGCGAAGCAGGGCAACGTCCTCTTCGGGGTCGACATGAAGATCGTCGACGATGCCGGCAAGGAGCTGCCGTGGGACGGCAAGACCTTCGGCAACCTGCTGGTACGCGGACCTTGGGTGATCAGCAGCTATTTCAGGGACGACGACGATCCGCTGCAGTACGACGAGAACGGCGACGGCTGGCTCCCGACCGGGGACGTCGCGACGATCGACCCCGAGGGCATCATGCAGATCACCGACCGCAGCAAGGACGTGATCAAGTCCGGCGGCGAGTGGATCAGCACCATCGACCTCGAGAACCTGGCGATCGGCCATCCGGCGGTGGCCAATGCGGCGGTGATCGGCGTGGCGCATCCGAAGTGGGACGAGCGGCCGCTGCTGATCGTGGCGAAGAAGCCCGGCGCGGAGGCCGACGCCGCCGATATCCTCTCCATCTACGAGGGCAGGGTGGCCAAGTGGTGGACGCCGGACGACGTGCAGTTCGTGGAATCCATCCCGCTTGGCCCGACCGGCAAGATCCTGAAGACCCAGCTGCGCGCGCAGTTCAAGGACTACCGGCTGCCGACCGCCTGAATTGCGGGCATCATGGTTGCAAGGGCGTGCTCATCCCAACCCTGGAGCCAATCATGATCCGCACCCTGATCAATCGCGCCCGTCGCGCCGACCAGCAACGGGCGAGCTTCCCCGGTGAGCACTGGCTGGTCGCCACTGCCGGCATGTGGCTGCTCAGGCGAGGCGCGCGCACCCCGATGATGCGGATGGCGAGCAAGGCGGCCGGCGCGGCGCTGCTGTGGCGGGCCGCGGGTGGGCGTGACGGCTTGCGGCGCCTGATCGGGCGCTGAGTCCGGCGGCGCCGCGTTCGGCGTCGCTGCACGCACCTTCAGGCGGACCGTCCCCTGTCCTACGTCAGGTCGGTCTCGTCCCGGATGGATGGGGCGCCCTTGTGGTCCTGGCGGCGTCCCAGGCGGCTGTCCAGCATGCTGCGCAGCTTGCGCAACGCCCCGCGGCAGGCCTCCTCCACGTTCGGTCCCTTGTTGGTCACGCTGACCGGGTCCATCCCGGATGCCCGTGCCTCGATGGCGCAACGCTTGTCCATCTCTCCCGACTTGCCCGCATTCTCGTCGCCGAGGTGCACCTCCACGCGCGTGAGGTGGCTGCTGAAATGGGCAAGCATGTCCTTGGTTTCCTTCTCGACCCAGGCGGCGAGCGAGGCGCCGCCGCGAAGGTTGTCATCCGTGTTCACGTTGATCTGCATGGATCCTCTCCTTCCAACAATCCGTGAATCATACGGGTGGGCGAGAGATCCTGCTCGGGGTGCTCACCCAGACGATCCGCGTTTGCGTCGTTCCCGGATTGACGTAGCGGTGCTGGATCTCGGAGCGGAACGCAAAGGAGTCTCCCGGACCGAGCTCGTATGATTCGCTGCCCAATGTGAGACGAAGCCGGCCGCTGATGACGTAGCCGACCTCCTCGCCTTCATGGGCCAGCGTGCCTTCGCTGCCGGCCCCGGGAGCCAGCACGTGGAGGTGGCCTTCGAGCAGGTGCCCCTGTCCCGACGGAATCAATCGCTCGGCGCGCGAGCCGCGGCCGTCGATGCGGACGACGGCCCGCTCTCCAGCGCGCGCCACGATCCGGGTGTGATCGACAGGGGCGAGCAGCGTTGCGATCGACACCTGAAGGGCGTCCGCGACGCGTTGCAGTACTGCGAGCGACGGGCTGGCATGGCCGTTCTCGATCTTCGAGAGCAGGCTTTCAGAGCAGGATGCACGTTGCGCCACCTCGCGCAGCTTGAGCCCCTTGAGCATCCGGGTGCTGCGGATGCTGGAGCCGAGCGTTTCCCGGCTCGACTCGGTCGGGGTCGAGGCCGACCCGGCAGGTATCGCGAGCCCGCCGCGCTCTGCCATCATCGACCCGGGGCGTATTGCTCGAGCGCGTCCGCGAGCGCCAGCAGCGACCAGTCCGAGCCGCGTCGGCCGACCAGTTGCACCGAGAGGGGAACGCCCTCGGTATTGCGGCCCCACGGAATGCAGATGGCGGGAAGTCCGGAGAGATTGAACGGCATCGTAAGATTGGTGAGCGCGGTATGCAGCGGATAGCGGGCGTCCCCGATCGTCACCTCGGTCGCACCCGCCGGCGGGGCTGGTGTCCGCAGCGTCGGCGTGATCCAGAAGTCGGTGTCCTGGAGCACTGATTCCATCTCGCGGACCATCGCCGCGCGCATGTGCTGTGCCTTCACGTACCAGAAGCCGGGCAGGAACCGGCCGATCGCGAGCCGGGCCCGCACGTCATCACCGAGCCCGCGGCTGTCGAGGATGTCCGCATGGGTGGCGCTCGCTTCCGCGCAGATAGTCGCGAACTGGATCGCGGCCGCATCCTCGACCCGGACCAGGTGCTGCCGGGCGACCGAGGCGCCGGCGGATTCGAGTGCGGTCGCGGCCTGCTCCAGCGCGTCGGCGACTGCGGCGTCGAGCGGCTCCTCGAAGTAGCCTCCCAATCGCGCGATCCGCACGCCGCGCAGGCTGCGCCGCTGCCAGTCGGGTACCTGCGGCAGTCCGCGCAGCGCCGCGAAGAGCTCCGCGCAATCGGCGACGCGCGTGCCCAGCGGTCCGATGTGATCCAGCGACTGGGCGAGGTCCATGGCGCCTTGCCGCGGGACCGCGTCGTAGCTCGGCTTGAATCCCACCACGCCGCAGCAGGCTGCCGGAATCCGGATCGATCCCGCCGTGTCGGTGCCGAGGCCCGCGTCGACGATGCCAGCGGCGATCGCGGCGGCGGTGCCGCCGCTCGAGCCGCCGGGCGTGCGGTCCGGCGCCTTCGGATTCACCACCGCGCCGAAGTGCGGATTGGCGCTGGTGATGCCGTAGGCAAGCTCATGCAGGTTCACAGTGCCGACGATGCAGGCGCCTTGCGCCCGCAGCAGCGCGACTGCGGCCGCATCCGCCTCGGCGACAACCGCAGGACGGGCCTGCGTCCCGCCGGTCAGCGGAAAGCCGCGTACCGCCATCAGGTCCTTGACCACGATCGGCAGGCCGGCCAGGAAGCCGTCGGCAGGTTCGGGTCGTGGCGCCTCCTCGGCAATCGCGTTGAAGATCCGCAGCTCGCTGGACGCGCGCGCCCTGGCCATGGCGGTCGCGACGGCGTCCGCGGCGATCGGCCGCGGGGGCAGGGTGCCGGAAGGCGCCGCGGGGCGGGTGGCTTGCGGCTGGTAGATCCCGTCCGCAGGCAGGTCCGCGTCGCGAAGCCGATCGATCTCCGGCTGGTTGAGCGCGAGCCGGGCAACCCAGGCAGCGGCATCGCCTTCCTGCGCCGGCCCCAGCCAGGCCGCATACGCGGCCAGGGCCTCGGTCATCCGTGACATGCGCGCTTCCTCACAGGTTGTCCATCAACCAGTCGGCGACGATGTTGGCTCCAACCTGCCGGTTGTCCTCCTGGCAGTGCTCGCTTCCGCCTTCGAATGCGGTGAGGATCTTCAACGTCTTGTTGGACGAGCCCACGGCATCGTAGAGGCGCTGCGCAAACTCGACCTGGACGATGTTGTCGTTCTCGCCGTGGATGCAGAAGAACGGGCACCGGATCTTCTCCGCGACGCCGGCGAGCCGGTACTTCTCCAGCTTCTTCATGCAGGCGTCCATGTCCGGCATGCCCAGGACCCACGGCAACTGGAAGCCCGGCGCCGACACCTTGGTGCCGCCGCTCTCCATGATCTTGCGCCGACGTACCCAGGACTCGTGATAGTCGAAGTGGCCTCCCCAGGCGACACAGGCGGCGAAGCGCGAGTCCATGGCCGCGGCCCGCGGCGCGTAGTAGCCGCCCATCGAGAAGCCCATCACGGCGATGCGGGCCGGGTCGATGTCGGCGCGGGCGGCGAGGAAGTCGTAGGCTGCGCCGGCCGGCACTTCGTAATCGTGGCGGCTGACGATTCCTCGAAGCCGCAGTGCCTCGCCCTGGCCCGGTCCGTCGATGGCGAGCACGTGGATTCCCCGGCGGGCGATCTCCACCCCGCCGAACAGCACGCTCATCTCCTTCGCGTTGTCCAGGCCGTCGAACATGACGACCGCCGGCGCCTGCCCGTCGACCTCCGCCTTCACGAACCATGCCGGCAGCGTCGTGCCCTCGTACGGCACCTCCATTCGCGAGATCTCGGGAAAGCGCCGTTCCACGCCCTTGCCGAAGCAGCGCAGGCAGTCGCGATAGGTCTGCCATTTGCGCTCCGACGGCGGAATGAACCGTTCGCCGCAGAAGTAGTAGATGCCTGCGCGAAGGTAGTAGGCACCGGCGGTGAGCCGGTGGCCGCGCTCTTCCTCCGCATCGCCGAAGGACTCGATGCGGCGCGCCATGTCCGTCCATTCCTGCCACCAGCGCTCGTTGTCGCCTTCGTGCCCGCGCAGCCGCTGGCCGATCTGGTCGATCTCCCCAAGCGCGGCGGCGCCCCAGGCAGACATCTCGATCCCGAACATCATGCCTTGGGACCACATGTGGTTGCCGGGGAAGTATTCGAACCAGTGACTCATCGAGAAATGCTCCAGTCGGTTGTGGTCAAGCGAGGGGATGCGCAGTCAGGCCGGGCGCCGGCCAGCCGGGTTGGCATGGCGCTCAGCCCGGAAGCATGTCGACCTGCCGCTGGTCGATCCCGAAGACATCGCAGAGCCAGTCGAGCATCAGCTCCTGGCCGATGGTCGGATTGTCGTGCTGGCAATGCTCGGCGCCGGTTTCTTCCTCGGAGGTCAGTCGCAAGGTCGCTTTCACGCCGTGCCGGAGCGCATAGTCGTGCACCTTGCGCACCGACTCGACGCCGAGCACGTCGTGCCCGCCGTGGATGATGAGGTAAGGACAACGCATGTTCTCGAGCACGCCTTCGAGCTTGAACGGCCGGGCGATCTCGGTTGCCTCGGCCATGCTCTTCGCGCCGAACACCCACTTGATGTGACCGGCGAGCCCGTGGTTGTCGTCCCGTGCCTTCCAGCGCTCGTGGATATCCCAGATCGCGCCGTGAGAGATGCACGCGGCCAGCCGAGGCTCCATCGAGCCGGCCCGCGCCGCATAGTAGCCGCCGAGGCTCGAACCGCTGACCGCGATCCGGCTTGCATCCACGTCGGATCTCGCAGAGAGCCAGTCGATGCAGCGGCCGACCGGCACCTCGTAGTCATGCCGGGTGACGAGGCCGTGGCGGCGAAGCGCGCCGCCCTGGCCGGGGCCATCGACCAGGAGCACCGACAGCCCGCGCTGGACCGCGCCACGGCCGGTCATGAACCATAGCTCGTCCTTGAACGAATCCAGCCCGCCGAATGAGATCAGCACCGGCTGCCGGTCGCCGCCGTTGGCCGAGCGGATGAAGTAGGCCGGCAGCGTCTTGCCGTTCTCATAGGGAATCTCGACCACCTCGGCCGCTGGCGTGAAGCGGGTGAAGGCCTTGCGGGAGGCCGCCTCGCACCGGTCGAAGGTCGGCAGCCGCCGGGGATCGTCCGCGGCAAGCCAGAACTCGGCCTCGCGGTAATAGTTGGCGGCGCGCAACCAGCAGTTGATCGCGGTGCGCACGTGCCCTCGGCTCATCGCCTCGTCGCCGCGGTCGTCGTTGCGGCGGGCGATGTGCAGCCACTGCTCGTGCCAGCTGCCGAAGTCGCCCGGCGTGATGCGGCTTGCCGCCTGGAAGACCTCGCTGACGGCACCGCCGCCCTCCTGCGTCTCGCCCAGCCCGCGGCGGAACTGGTACGACATCCAGAAATCCTGCGGCCAGTGATGCCAGCCGAAGGGCTCGTAGCGCGGCGAATTATCCTGTTGCGACACGTGTCTGTCCTCGCGAAGTCACTGACGAACGAGCTTCAGTTCCCGGATCAGCTGGCCCCACTTCTGGTGGTCGTTCTTCCAGATCTGGTCGAACGCCTGCGGCGTGCCAGCCATCAGGTCCAGGCCCATGGTCTTCGCGCGCTCCACGATGTCCGGCAGCTTCAGTGCCTTGTTGACCGAAGCGTTCACCTTCTGGACCACGTCGTCCGGCGTACCGGCTCGCGCGAAGAGCCCGAACCAACCCAATGCCGAGTATCCCTTCACCGTCTCCCCCACCGTCGGCAGATTCGGCGCCAGCGTGTTGCGGTCGGTGCCGGTGATGGCGATCGCCTTCATGCGGCCAGCCTCGACGTGGGGCATCAGCGTGGAGTAACCCAGGATCGTCACGTTGACCCGTCCGCTGATGACGTCCGCGGGTATCTGCGAGGAGCCCTTGTACGGCACATGGGTGTACTCGAAGCCGCCGGCCTCGCGCCGGATCTGCTCGAAGGCGAGGTGCGGGAAGCCGCCCTGGCCGTTGGAGGCCATCGTCAGCTTGCCCGGGTTCGCCCTGGCGAACTCGATGATCTCCGCGAGCGTCCGCGGGGCGAAGTCGTTCGCGGCCACCAGCACCATGTAGTTGGAGTACATGCCGGCCACGCCCTTGAATTCGCTGCGCACGTCGAAGGGCTGGCGGTTGATGTTCGGCGCGACCGCCATGCCGCCCATCTGCCCCATGACCAGGGTGTGCCCGTCAGGCGGCGCCTGCATCGCCGCCTGCAGGCCGACCAGGCCCGATGCGCCGGGGCGGTTCTCCACCACCACCGGCTGGCCGAGGTCGTCGCTCATCTTCTGGCCCACCATCCGCGCGATGACGTCGGCCAAATCGCCCGCCTGGAACGGGACGATGACCCGGATCGGCTGCGACGGCCAAGCCTGGGCGTGGACAGCCGCAGGCAGGGCAAAGGTGGCGGCCGCCGCGACCGCTCCGATCAGTGAACGAAACCGGTTCTTCATCATGTGTCTCCTTCGGAAGGGTGGTGGTCGGTTCGTGCCCGGGAAGTGCCCGGGCAGGGATGTCTGGCAGGGATCAGGTTCCTGCCGCCGCGTGCCAATCGAGGATCTGCCTCCCTTGCCAGTGCAGCACGCCGGGGAAGCGGGACATGTATCGATAGACCTCCTCGAGATACCGGATGCGGAAGGGCTGCCCCGAGATGTACGGATGGATGGCGATCGTCATCACCCGCGGCCGGGTGGCACCTTCCTCATAGAGGCGGTCGAACGTGTCGATGCACTTGCGCGTCCAGTAGGCGGCCTCGTGGTGCTGGACGATCATCACCGTGATGTCGTTCGTCTCCATCGAGTAGGGCAGGGTGACCAGCGGGCCATGGCTGGTCCGGATCTCGGTGGGCACATCATCGTAGACCCAGTCGCCGATGTAACGGATCCCCGCCTGCGCAAGCAGGTCCGGCGTCTCCAGCGTTTGCGTGAGTCCCGGCCCAAGCCAGCCGACCGGTCGGGTCCCCGTGAAGCCCTGGATGACGTCGAGCGAGCGCCGGATCATCCCGGCCTGGTCCTCTTCCTTGTGGATGGGCCCCTGCTGGTAGCTGTGGCCCATGAACTCCCAGCCGCTGTCACGTCCGGCCCTGGCCACGCGCTCGTAGTCCTCGCAGACCCGCGCGTTGATGGATAGCGTCGGCCGGATGCCAAGGCGTTCGTACAGCTCGTGGAACCGCCAGAAGCCGACCCGCATGCCGTACTCGTGCCAGCTCCAGTTCGGCACGTCCGGAAGCGGGGATTGCCCCGTGGGGGCAGGCAGCACCTGCCGTGCCATCGGCTTGGCGATGTCCCAGAACTCCAGATTCACCACGTTCCAGACAACGATGCGGGCATCGCCGGGAAGACGCCGTACCGGGCGGTCCACGATGGCGCTGAATTCAACGCGTTGGTTGGGAAGCAGGGGCATGTCTCCTCCGGGCAGGTCGGGCCGCGTCTCGACGCTCCGGCATATTCAAGTGACTTGACTATTTGCCACGTGACTTGAATCCTAGAGGGCAGGCATGCGGTTGTCAACGTGTGGCCATGCCGCCTCCGGTCGCACGATGGACCTGGAGGCGGCTCGCTAACATCGCGATTCGAGCAGAGCGGAGCCGGTATGAAATGGAGTCGGTCGACGATCGGAATGTTCATTCTCTCGATGACCTTCATGGTCCTCGCCGGCTTCCTGCTGCTGATGTTCCTTGGCACGGAGGTGGGCGCGCCGGGACACGACTTTGCCCGGTACGGGTTGCCGACATGCGTGCTGGGTTTCTTCGTCAGCGGCGCGGGAGCGTGGCTGAATCATCGGCGGCAGCGGGGCGTCGACTGATCCGGGCTTGACGCATGTCAATGCAGCATCGCTGAAGGTGCCCTGCAATGACCTCGTCGGACACCGGAGGGGTGAAGTGATGAGGACACCGCTGCAGGTCGTTTTCAGGGACATGGACGAGTCACCCGCGGTCCGCGCCGCGGTCGAGAAGCGAGTCGCCGGGCTCGGCCATCTCTACGATCGCGTGACGAGCTGTCGCGTGACGATCGAGACCGTCGGCGCCCATCGGCGGCAGGGCCGGCTGTACGGCGTGCACGTCGACGTCACCGTGCCGCGAGGCGAGGTCGCCGTGACGCATCATGCCGACGAGGACGTCTACGTCGCGATCCGGGACGCATTCGACGCGGTGAAGCGCCGGCTGGAGGACCATGTCCGGCGCGAGCGGGGCGCCGTGAAGCAGCATGCGCCGCTGCAGCACGGCCGGATCGCCCGCCTCTCGCCCGATGGCTTCGGCTTCATCGAGATGGCCGATGGCCGCGAGGTCTATTTTGCCCGTGACAACGTCGTCGGGCCGGACTTCGAACGGCTGGAGGTCGGTGCCGAGGTGCAGTTCCTGGAGGAACCCGCGGCAGAAGGCGCGCAGGCGAAGCGCGTCAGCTTCGGCAAGCATCGCTTCGGCTGACGCGCGGCTTGACCCGAATCAATACTCCCGTACGGGGACCCGGCTAGCCTGCGTGGATCGGCGTCGGGCATCCAGGGGTCTCCCGAGTGAGCGTCTCACCCATCATCCACAAGCGCGCCAACCGGCTCGGCATCCTGCCGATCCTGGCGGACTACGCGGCGACACGGTCCGCATTCAGTTGGGAGGCCGCGACCCGTGAGCTCGGCCAGCTGCCGCAAGGGGGCTTGAACATTGCGCATGCCGCGGTCGATCGGCATGTCGACGCCGGCCGCGGCGAGCGGCTTGCGCTGCGCTGGGTGGGCAAGGACGACAGCCGCCGCGACTTCTCCTACCGCGAGCTGCGCGAGCTGAGCAGCCGCTTCGCGAACGTGCTTGCGGGGCTCGATGTCGCTGCCGGGGCGCGCGTGTTCATGCTCACCGGGCGCGTCCCCGAGCTCTACGTGGGCGTCATTGGCGCGCTCAAGCGCAAGGCCGTCGTCTGCCCGCTGTTCTCGGCATTCGGCCCGGAGCCGATCCGGATGCGGCTGGAGCTGGGCGACGCCGAAGTGCTGGTGACGACCGCCGCGTTGTATGCGCGCAAGGTCGCCCCGCTGCGCGACGGGCTGCCCCGGCTGCGCCACGTCCTGGTGGTCACTGCCGGCGAGCCGGCGCCGCCCGGAACGCTCGATTTCTGGCAGCTGATGAAGCCGGCGCGTGCCGAGTACGAGATTCCCGCGACCAATCCGGAGGAGCTGGCGCTGCTCCATTTCACCAGCGGCACCACCGGACAGCCGAAAGGAGCGGTCCATGTGCATGGTGCAGTGGTCGCGCATCACGCAACCGGCCGGATCGCGCTGGACCTGCATCCCGATGACGTCTTCTGGTGCACCGCGGATCCCGGCTGGGTCACCGGCATGTCGTACGGCATCGTGTCGCCTCTGACCAACGGCGTGACCAGCATCGTCGACGAGGGGGATTTTGACGCGGAGCGCTGGTACGGGATCCTCGAGCGCGAGAAGGTCAGCGTCTGGTACACCGCGCCGACCGCGATCCGCATGATGATGCGCACGGGCACCGCGGCGGCGCGCTCGCGCAGCTTCCCCGGTCTTCGATTCATCGCCAGCGTGGGCGAGCCGCTGAATCCGCAGGCGGTCCACTGGGGTGTCGAGGCATTCGGGCTGCCGATCCACGACAACTGGTGGCAGACCGAGACCGGCGGCATCATGATCGCAAACTACGCAGCGGTCGACATCAAGCCGGGCTCGATGGGCCTGCCGCTGCCGGGAATCGAGGCCGCGATCGTCCGACGGCTCGACAGCGGCGCGATCGAGGTCGTGACCGAGCCGGATGGCGTCGGCGAGATCGCGCTGCGTCCGGGCTGGCCGTCGATGTTCCGCGGCTACCTCGGGCAGCCGGAGCGCTATCGCAAGTGCTTCGCGGACGGCTGGTACCTGAGCGGGGACCTCGGGCGCCGGGACGCCGACGGCTACTTCTGGTTCGTCGGCCGCGACGACGACGTGATCAAGTCCTCGGGGCACCTGATCGGGCCGTTCGAGGTCGAGACCGTGCTGATGGAGCACCCGGCGGTCGCGGAGGCCGGTGTGATCGGCAAGCCGGATCCGGTGCAGTTCGAGACGGTCAAGGCGTTCGTGTCGCTGAAGCCCGGCTTCGAGCCGGGTGAGCCGCTGCGCCGCGATCTGCTCGGGTTCGTCCGGAAGCGGCTGGGCGCGGCGATCGCGCCGAAGGAGATCGACTTCCTGCCGACGCTGCCTCGCACCCGCAGCGGCAAGATCATGCGCCGGCTGCTCAAGGCGCGGGAGCTCGGCCTGCCCGAGGGCGACACCTCGACGCTGGAGGCAGGGGCATGACCGCGGACAACGACACCGGGCTGAAGCTGCTACAGCAGATGCTGCGGATCCGCCGCTTCGAGGAGAAGTGCGCCGAGCTCTACAGCGCCGGCAAGATCCGCGGATTCCTGCACCTGTACATCGGCGAGGAGGCCGTGGCCGCCGGGGCGATCATGGCCCTGGGGGACGACGACGTGATCTTCGCGACCTACCGCGAGCATGGCCACGCGCTCGCCCGCGGCGTTCCGGCGGGTGCGGTGATGGCCGAGATGTACGGCAAGCTCGAAGGCTGCTCGCGCGGCCGCGGCGGATCGATGCACCTCTTCGACGTGGAGCGCCGCTTCTACGGCGGCAATGCCATCGTCGGCGGCGCACTGCCGGTCGCGGTCGGTTTCGCGCTTGCCGAGAAGATGCGCAGCGGCCAGGCGGTGATCGCATGCTTCTTCGGCGAGGGGGCGATCGCCGAGGGCGAGTTCCACGAGTCGATGAACCTTGCTGCCTTGTGGCGGCTGCCGGTGCTGTTCCTGTGCGAAAACAACCTGTACGCGATGGGCACCGCGGTCGAGCGCTCCGAAGCCGAGAGCGACCTGTGCGCCAAGGCTGCGAGCTATCGCATGGCCGCCCGGTCGGTGGACGGGATGGACGCGCATGCGGTCCTCGAGGCGACCGCCGCGGCCGCCGCGGCCGCGCGCGGCGGTGAGGGTCCGCAGTTCGTGGAGTTCCGCACCTACCGCTTCCGGGCGCACTCGATGTTCGATCCGGAACTGTACCGCAGCAAGTCCGAGGTCGAGCTGTGGAAGCAGCGTTGCCCGATCCGTGCCATGACCGGCCGCCTCCAGGCCGGCGGGGCGCTGACGCCGGAGCGGCTGGCTGCCATCGAGGCGGCCGTGAGGACCGAGGTCGACGATGCCGTCGCCTTCGCGGAGGCCGGCACCTGGGAGCCGGTCGCGCGGCTGACCCAGCATGTCTACACGGAGCGGAGGGCATGAGCCCGCCGCCCGGCCGCCCGAAGGCGGGCTCGCTCCCCCTCGGGGGGACCGCGCGAAGCGCGAAGGGGGTTCACATGAGCCCGCCGCCCGGCCGCCCGAAGGCGGGCTCGCTCCCCCTCGGGGGGACCGCGCGAAGCGCGAAGGGGGCTGGCATGAGCCCGACGCCCGGCCGCATCGCGACGAGCTACCGGGCCGCCGTGCGCGAAGCACTGCGCGAGGCGTTGCAGCACGATGAGCGGGTGTTCCTGATGGGCGAGGATGTGGGCCGCTACGGCGGCTCGTATGCGGTCAGCAAGGGGCTGCTGGAGGAATTCGGCGAGCAGCGCATCCGCGACACGCCGCTGTCCGAGTCGGGCTTCGTCGGTGCCGGCATCGGCGCGGCGCTGAACGGCATGCGGCCCATCGTCGAAGTGATGACCTGCAACTTCAGCCTGCTCGCGCTCGACCAGATCGTGAACAACGCGGCAACGCTGCGGCACATGTCGGGCGGCCAGCTGAGCGTGCCGCTGGTGATCCGGATGGCCACCGGCGCCGGCCGGCAGCTGGCGGCCCAGCACTCGCACAGCTTCGAGGGATGGTATGCGCACATCCCCGGGATACGGATCGTGGCACCGGCGACGCTCGAGGACGCGCGCGGGATGCTCTGGACGGCGCTTGCCGACCCGGATCCGGTGATCATCTTCGAGAACGCCTTGCTGTACAACCTGGAGGGCGAGCTTGCCGCCGACGCGGGCGCGGTGGATATCGATCGTGCCGCGGTGCGCCGCGAGGGCAAGGACGTGACGCTCGTCACCTACGGCGGTTCGCTGGGCAAGACGCTGCAGGCGGCCGAGCAGCTCGCTGCCCGGGACGTCGACGCCGAGGTCATCGACCTGCGCACGCTGCGGCCGCTCGACATGCCGACCGTGCTTGGCTCGGTTGCGAAGACGCATCGACTCGTCGTCGTCGACGAGGGCTGGCGCACCGGGAGCCTTGCGGCCGAGGTGATCGCGCAGGTGACCGAAGGCGCGTTCTACGAGCTGGACGCTCCGCCGGCGCGGGTCTGCAGCCTCGAGGTTCCGATCCCGTATCCGAAGCATCTGGAAGAGGCCGCCATCCCCCAGGTGGCAGGCATCGTCGAGACCGTGATGCGCGCGGTCGGCCATCATGGCTGAGCTCACGATGCCGTCGCTCGGCGCGGACATGGAGTCGGCAAAGTTCATCGAATGGCTGGTCAAGCCGGGCGACGCGGTGAAGCGCGGGCAGGTGGTCGCGGTCGTCGAGACGCAGAAGGGGGCGATCGACGTCGAGATCTGGCAGGACGGGGTGATCGAACGGCTGATCGCCGAGCCGGGAAGCCAGCTGCCGGTGGGCGCGTTGCTGGCGGTGGTCGGAGGCGGCAAGACCCCCTCCGCGGCCGCGCCGCCGACGAGGCCCGCGGCCTCCATCGCCGCAGCGCAGG
>JAEWEW010000107.1 GCA_023389175.1 Pseudomonadota bacterium
TGTTCAAGAGCACGACCAAGACCAACGACCGCACCGAGCTGCTGGTGTTCCTGACACCGCGGGTGGTCAACGATGCCCTGGTGCAGCGTTGATCGGCGGGCAGACGATCCGTACGGGACAAACATGAAAGTCGACAACATGAAGAAGACGCTGGTTGCCCTCGGGGTTGCCGCCCTGGTGGGGCTGGCCGGCTGCGGCGGCAGCGGCGCCGGCAAGGAAGGCCAGCCGCAGGGTGCGCTGACCGGGGCGGAGGAACAGCAGGACGTGCGGGTCGCCCTCAGCGCGAGCTCGCAGGTGCTGCCGGCCGACGGCTCCGGCGCGGTCGACCTGATGGCCGCGATCACCAACGACGACGGCGTGGCGATCGAGGGCAAGACGGTGTCGTTCGCCGCGCGGGATGCCGCCAACGGCGTGCGCATCGAGGTCACCCGGGCGGAAACCGATGCGGCGGGCACCGCCGTGGCGCGGCTGCTGCTGAACGGCGTCAACACCGAGCGGGACGTGACGGTGCTCGCGTCGGTGGACCAGAAGACGCCGGCGGAGCTGGTGATCCGGGTTTCCACGGCGGCGCAGGGCAGCGGCGTCGGCAACAACAGCCGGGGCGAGCTCACGGTGCGGCTGGGTACCGACAACCTCATCGAGAACATGACCGAGCAGCTGTCGTACCGGAAGCGGTATGCGGCGATCGTGACGGACAACGCCGGGATTCCGAAGCCGAACGCGACGGTGCTGGCGACGCTGCGCGCCAAACGGTACTACGTTGGCTACTGGATGAAGCCGCAGAGCGGGAACTGGTTCCAGGTGCAGTTGGATCCGGACGGAATCCCGAGCGAGGACGTGGCCAACTTCGGGGTATGCGACGCGGGCGAGGATGTCAACGGCGACCATGTTCTGACCCCCGGCAACGTGGCGTCCTATACCGTCCAGAGCCAGACCGATTCCAACGGCGTCGCCGTGTTGAACATCGTCTATCCGAAGAGCTTCGCCCAGTGGGCGCAGATGGAGCTCGAGGTGACCGCGACGGTGGGCGGCACCGAGGGTGCCAACGCGATCACCATCCCGCTGCCGATCCTGGCTTCCGACGTCACCAATGCCGACGTGCCGCCGCCGAGCATCTCGCGTACGCGGGGCAGCCTGTCGGCGCCGACGATGCCGTTCGGCGTCCAGTCCGGTGACGAGGTGGATCTGAACCTCACGTTGGGCGTGAACCAGATCGTCGCCGGCAGCCCGTTCCCCTACCAGTCGGTGACGCCGACCTGCCCCTGACGGGGCTCGTGCCTGGTCGGTCCGACCGGGCGATCTGATACCTTAGGGCGGCCATGCGAGCCGCCCTTTCCATTCCCCCGCTGTCCGTTTTCCTGGTCGGGATGATGGGCGCCGGCAAGTCCACCGTCGGCGCCCGGCTCGCCCGCCGCCTCGAGCGCGAGTTCATCGACGTCGATCGCGAGCTGGAGGCCCGCCTCGGGGTCGACATTCCGACGGTGTTCGACCTGGAGGGCGAGGATGGCTTCCGGCGGCGGGAGTCCGCGCTGGTCTGCGAGCTGGCGCACCGCACCGGGCTGGTGGTCGCCACCGGCGGCGGTGTGGTGCTGCGGGCCGCGAACCGCGAGGCACTTGCGGCCCACGGCCTGGTCATCTACCTGAAGGCGGATCCGGGCGACCTGTGGCAGCGGCTGCGGCGGGACCGGCATCGGCCCCTCCTGCGCACCGAGGATCCGCGGCAGCGCGTACGGGAGCTGGTCGAGCAGCGCGATCCGCTCTACCAGGAGGTCGCCGACCACGTCGTCGGCACCGGGCGGCAGCCGGCGGACCATGCGGTGGAATCTATAATCAGCTGGCTTTCCCGGCCCGAATGCGCCGAGCGCGCGCGGCTGAAGGCTCCCACCCTGACGCACGTGCCGGACGTGCCGGCCATGCCGGCCCGGCCGGTCGAGCCAGCCCGAGATCCCTGATGCAGCAACTCACCGTCGAGCTCGGCGAACGCAGCTACCCGATCCAGGTCGGCGCCGGGCTGCTGGACGACAACCCGTCGCTGCTGGCGCTGGCGCAGGGGCGGTCGATCGCCCTGGTGAGCGACACGACGGTCGACGGGCTCTTCGGCGACCGGTTGGCGAAGCTGCTTCGGCCGGCAGCGCACCAGCTCCTGCGCATCACGCTGCCACCGGGCGAAGGAACCAAGTCGTGGACGTCGCTCGACCGGGTCTTCGACGCGCTGCTCGCGCACCGGTTCGATCGCCGCAGCCTGGTGGTGGCGCTTGGCGGTGGCGTGGTCGGGGATCTGGCGGGCTTCGCCGCGGCCACCTACCAGCGGGGCATCGACTTCGTTCAGGTGCCGACCACGCTGCTCGCCCAGGTCGACTCGTCGGTCGGCGGCAAGACGGCGATCAATCATCCGCGCGGCAAGAACATGATCGGCGCCTTCCACCAGCCGCGCCTGGTGGTGGCGGATACCGGCGTGCTGGCATCGCTGCCTCCGCGCGAGCTGGCGGCGGGCCTGGCCGAGGTGATCAAGCACGGTGCGATCGCGGACGCCGCGTACCTGGACCGGGTGGCGGACGCCATGCCTCGGCTGCTGGCGCGGGACCCGGAGGCGCTGGGCGATGCCGTGATCGACTCCATCCGCATCAAGGCGGCGGTGGTCGCCAGCGACGAGCGCGAGTCCGGCGCGCGGGCGCTGTTGAATTTCGGGCATACCTTCGGGCATGCGATCGAGGCCGGCGAAGGTTACGGCAGGTGGCTGCATGGCGAGGCGGTGGGCGCGGGCATGGTGATGGCCGCGGACCTGTCGGTTCGGCTCGGTTACCTGGCCCGGACCGACCTGGATCGGCTGAAGTCGGTGATCGGTGCCGCCGGGCTGCCGCTGCAGGGGCCCGATTGGCCGGCGGCCCGCTACCTCGGCTACATGAGCATCGACAAGAAGGCGGCGAAGGGCGTGCCGCGCTTCGTCGTGCTGCGCCGCCTCGGCGCGGCCGCCGTGGAGGAGGTCGCGCCGGCGCTGGTGGAGGCGGCGATCGCGGCGAATACGGTGGCGGCAGCGCCGGCCTGACCGCGGCGAGGGCTCCCCGGACGCCTTGGCATGGCACGCAAGCCTCGCAGCATCCTCGCCGGCTATCCGTTTCACGTGATCGTGCGGGGCAACAACCGGCAGGCGATCTTCCACGACGACGACGATCGCTCGAGCTTCAAGTGGATCCTGCGCGATGCGTGCACGGCGCACCAGCTCGCGGTCCATGCCTACGTCCTGATGACCAATCACGTGCACCTGATCGCGACGCCGGACCGGCCGGAAGGGCTATCGCGGGTCATGCAGGCGGTCGGGCGGCAGTACGTCCGTCGCTTCAACCATCGCCACGGCCGCAGCGGGACGCTCTGGGAGGGGCGGTACCGGGCATCATTGATTCAGGGTGACCGACACCTGCTGGCCTGCCAGCGGTACGTGGAGATGAACCCGGTTCGGGCCGGAATGGTGGCGCGTCCGGAGCAGTACGAATGGTCCAGCCATCGCCATCACCTGGGCCTGGCGAGCGATGCGTTAGTGAGTCCTCACAGTGTGTACTGGGCGCTTGGAAACACGCCTTTCGAGCGCGAGCTGGCGTATCGGGCGTTGTTCGACTCGCTGCCGCCGGTAGCGGATTCGGTGCTCACGACCGCGCTGTTGCTGGGCCACCCGGTAGCGGATAGCGACTTCCTCGAGGCGCTGGAATCCAGGACGGGGCTCGTGCTGACGCCACGCAAGGTCGGTCGTCCGCGGAAAGTCCCTGGCGCGGTCGCTGCTGACGAATCCCGGTAGGGACGATCGGGGTCGCGGGGGGCATCCCCACTCGAGGGGGAACGGCGGTATCTGGGAACCGTGTTCCTCCCCGCCGAGATAATTACGGACCTAGCCCAATGCTTCCGGGTCGCCGGCTGCCCGAACAACATTGCCACTTCCGGGCATTATATTGTGCTGACCCCATTGTTCTCCGCACCGTTTCAGGGCGTTCGATAAACCGGCTCTGACCCCGTTTTTCTCCGTTTTTCTGCTTGCCATGGTGCAGTGCGGCAGCATATGCTGTGAGGCCGTGCTCGAGGAGAATGACGATGGCGCTGCCCCATGCTCAAGGCCTGTACCACCCGGGCAATGAACGGGACGCCTGCGGTGTCGGGTTTGTCGCCCACATCAAGGGGACGAAGAGCCATGACATCGTCCAGAGCGGGCTCCGGATCCTGCTGAACCTGGACCACCGCGGCGCGGTGGGCGCGGACGCGCTGTTCGGCGACGGCGCCGGCATCCTGATCCAGATTCCGGACGAGCTGTACCGGGACGAGATGGCGGCCCGGGGGATCAAGCTGCCGCCGGCAGGCGAATACGGCGTCGGCATGGTGTTCCTGCCCAAGGAGAATGCCTCGCGGCGCGCCTGCGAGCAGGAGCTCGAGCGGACCGCCCGCGCCGAGGGACAGGTGGTGCTCGGCTGGCGCGACGTCCCGGTGGATCGGGAGATGGAGATGTCCCCGCTGGTACGCGAGAGCGAGCCGGTGATCCGCCAGGTCTTCATCGGCCGCGGCCATGACGTCATGGTGCAGGACGCGCTGGAGCGCAAGCTCTACCTGATCCGCAAGCTTGCCGCGCACCGCATCCGCGGCCTCGCGCTCAAGCACGGCACCGAGTACTTCGTGCCGTCGATGTCCACCCGCACCGTCGTCTACAAGGGGCTGCTGCTCGCCGGGCAGGTGGGCCGCTACTACCGCGACCTGGCCGATCCGCGCTGCCGGTCGGCCCTCGCGCTGGTGCACCAGCGCTTCTCCACCAACACCTTCCCCGCCTGGGAGCTCGCCCATCCCTACCGGCTGATCGCCCACAACGGGGAGATCAACACGGTCAAGGGCAACTACAACTGGATGCGGGCCCGCGAGGGAACGATGCAGTCGGCCGTGATCGGGCCGGACCTGAAGAAGCTGTATCCGCTGATCTACCCCGGTCAGTCCGACACCGCCTGCTTCGACAACGTGCTCGAGCTGCTGACGATGTCGGGCTATTCGCTGGCCCACGCGATCATGATGATGATCCCGGAGGCATGGGAGCAGCACACCCAGATGGATCCGGCCCGGCGCGCCTTCTACGAGTATCACGCCGCGATGATGGAGCCCTGGGACGGGCCGGCGGCGATCGCCTTCACCGACGGCCGCCAGATCGGCGCCACGCTCGACCGCAACGGCCTGCGCCCGGCCCGCTACATCGTCACCGACGACGACCTGGTGGTCATGGCGTCGGAGTCCGGGGTGCTCCCGGAGATCCCCGAATCCCGCATCCGCCAGAAGTGGCGCCTGCAGCCGGGTCGGATGTTCCTGATCGACCTGGAGCAGGGCCGGATCATCGACGACAAGGAGGTGAAGGACCAGCTCGCCTCGGCCAAGCCGTACCGCCAGTGGATCGACTACATCCGAGTCAAGCTGAATGACCTGGCTGCGGTCGACGAGGACGAGGGCGATCCGCCGGCCGCCACCGATGTGCACGCCGGCGACCCTGGCGGCGCCCGGACGGACGACGAGACCGCCGGCGCCGAGGAGTCGCTGCTCGATCGGCAGCAGGCGTTCGGCTACTCGCAGGAGGACCTGAAGTTCCTGATGGCGCCGATGATGGTGACCGGCGAGGAGGCCGTCGGCTCCATGGGCAACGACTCGCCGCTCGCGGTGCTGTCGGACCGGAGCAAGCCGCTCTACAACTACTTCAAGCAGCTGTTCGCCCAGGTCACCAATCCGCCGATCGATCCGATCCGCGAGCAGATGGTGATGTCGCTGGTCTCCTTCATCGGGCCGAAGCCGAACCTGCTGGACATCAACAACATCAACCCGCCGCTGCGCCTGGAGGCCGACCAGCCGATCCTGACGGCCCCGGACATGGCCAAGATCCGGCAGATCGAGCGCTACACCCACGGCAAGTTCAAGAGCTTCGAGCTGCACGTGACCTATCCGGTCGCCTGGGGCAAGGAAGGCATCGAGGCGCGGATCGCATCGCTCTGCGCCCGCGCGGTGGATGCGATCAACTCGGGCTACAACATCCTGATCGTGACCGACCGGCGCGCCGACCGGCACAACGTCGCGATCCCGGCCCTGCTCGCCATGTCCGCGATCCACCAGCACCTGATCGACCGCGGGCTGCGCACGCATGCCGGGCTCGTGGTGGAGACCGGCTCCGCGCGGGAGGTCCACCATTTCGCCGTGCTCGCCGGCTACGGCGCCGAGGCGATCCACCCTTATCTCGCGATGGAGACCATCGCAGCGCTGCACAAGGACCTGGGCGCCGACCTCTCCCCGGAAAAAGCGATCGCCAACTACATCAAGGCGATCGGCAAGGGTCTGCAGAAGGTGATGTCCAAGATGGGCATCTCCACCTACATGTCGTACACCGGCGCCCAGATCTTCGAGGCGATCGGCCTGAATCACGAGCTGGTGGACCGCTACTTCACCGGCACCGCCTCCAACATCGAGGGCCTGAGCGTCTTCGACCTGGGCGAGGAAGCGCTGCGCATGCACCGCATGGCCTACGGCGACGACCCGGTGCTCGCCGGCGCGCTGGACGCGGGCGGCGAGTACGCCTATCGCGTCCGCGGCGAGGAGCACATGTGGACGCCGGATTCGATCGCGAAGCTGCAGCATGCCACCCGGTCGAACAACTACCAGACGTACAAGGAGTACGCGCAGCTCATCAACGACCAGTCCCGCCGGCACATGACCTTGCGCGGGCTCTTCGAGTTCCGCTTCGATCCGGCCCGCGCGATCCCGCTGGAGGAAGTGGAGCCGGCCGCCGAGATCGTGAAGCGCTTCTCCACCGGCGCCATGTCGCTCGGGTCGATCTCCACCGAGGCGCACGCCACGCTGGCGGTGGCGATGAACCGCATCGGCGGCAAGTCCAACACCGGCGAAGGCGGCGAGGACGAGGCCCGCTACCGCCGCGAGATGTCCGGCGATCCGATCCGCGACGGCGACACGCTCGCCTCGGTGATCGGTGCCGACCGGGTCGAGTCGGACATCGCCCTGCAGGCGGGCGATTCGCTGCGCTCGCGGATCAAGCAGGTGGCCTCCGGGCGTTTCGGCGTCACCGCCGAGTACCTGGCTTCGGCCGACCAGATCCAGATCAAGATGGCACAGGGCGCGAAGCCCGGCGAGGGCGGCCAGCTACCGGGCCACAAGGTGAGCGAGTACATCGCCAAGCTGCGCTTCTCGGTGCCGGGCGTCGGCCTGATCTCGCCGCCGCCGCATCATGACATCTACTCGATCGAGGACCTGGCCCAGCTGATCCATGACCTGAAGAATGCCAATCCGCAGGCATCGATCTCGGTCAAGCTGGTTTCGGAGGTGGGCGTCGGCACGGTGGCGGCCGGCGTCGCCAAGGCCAAGGCTGACCACATCACCATCGCGGGACACGACGGCGGCACCGGCGCGAGCCCGCTGTCGTCGCTCAAGCATGCCGGCACGCCGTGGGAGCTGGGCCTGTCGGAGACGCAGCAGACGCTGGTGCTCAACCGGCTGCGCGGCCGGGTGCGGATCCAGGCCGACGGCCAGATGAAGACCGGGCGCGACGTGGTGATCGGGGCGATCCTGGGGGCGGACGAGTTCGGCTTCGCCACCGCGCCGCTCGTGGCCGAAGGCTGCATCATGATGCGCAAGTGCCACCTGAACACCTGCCCGGTGGGCGTCGCCACGCAGGATCCGGTACTGCGCCGCCGCTTCAACGGCAAGCCCGAGTACGTCGTCAACTATTTCTTCTTCGTGGCCGAGGAAGTTCGCCAGCTGATGGCCCAGCTCGGCGTGCGCCGGTTCGACGAGCTGGTCGGCGAGACCCGGCTGCTCGACACCCGCAAGGGCATCGCGCACTGGAAGGCCCGTGGCCTCGACTTCACCCGCATCTTCCATGCGCCCGACATGCCGGCCGACGTCGCGCGCTACTGCGTCGAGCGGCAGGACCACGGGCTCGACCGCGCGCTCGACCGCAAGCTGATCGAGAAGGCGCGCCCGGCCCTGGAGCGTGGCGAGAAGGTGAGCTTCATCCTGCCGATCCGCAACGTGAACCGCACGGTCGGCACCATGCTGTCCGGGCAGGTGGCGCGCCGGTACACGCATGCGGGGCTGCCGGACGAGACCATCCACATCCAGTTCAACGGCGTGGCCGGCCAATCCTTCGGCGCATTCCTCGCGCGCGGCATCACGCTCGACCTGGTCGGGGACGCCAACGACTATGTCGGCAAGGGGCTCTCCGGCGGCAGGATCATCGTGCGCTCGCCGAACGATTTCCGCGGCTTCGGCCCGGACCACATCATCGTGGGCAACACGGTGCTCTACGGTGCCATCTCCGGCGAAGCCTTCTTCAACGGCGTCGCCGGCGAGCGCTTCGCCGTGCGCAACTCCGGCGCGAGCGCCGTCGTGGAGGGCACCGGTGACCACGGCTGCGAGTACATGACCGGCGGGACGGTGGTGGTGCTCGGCGCCACCGGCCGCAATTTCGCCGCCGGGATGTCGGGCGGCATCGCCTACGTCTACGATCCGGACGGCCACTTCGCCCGGCGCTGCAACACCGCGATGGTCGAGCTCGGCCCGGTCCTTTCGGGCGCGGAGCAGGAGGCCGCCACCGACCGCCGTATCTGGCACAGCGTTGGCGAGCGTGCGCCGGAGACCGACGAGGCGATCCTGCGCCGCCTGATCGAGGCGCACTTCCGGCACACCGGAAGCTTCCGTGCCCGCGAGATCCTGGCGGCGTGGCCGGCGATGCGCGCCCGGTTCGTCAAGGTGTTTCCGCTGGAGTACCGGCGTGCGCTCGGCGAGCTGGCCGCGGCCCGCGAGCGCGCGGCGGCCGCTGCCATGGCCGTGCCGGCGCAGGCGGGCGAGGCGTTGCCGATGGCCGCCCAGTCCGCGGTCCGCGAGGAGATGCTGGCCGAGGTCGCGGCGTCCGAGCGTACCGCGCAGGCGGGCGT
>JAEWEW010000120.1 GCA_023389175.1 Pseudomonadota bacterium
AATCGACGTCGCGCGCGCAGCCCCACTCCGACCGCTTCCAGCATGCGACGAGCCGCCGTGCGACGAGGTCGGCTTCGAAGGTGGGTTGGAGGCATGCGACCGCCCCGACGCCGTCGGCCAGCCGACTGTGCGCGTTCGATCAGGCCGTCACAAGCTGACGCGGAAGTTTGGCAGGGACAGGGCCTCTTGGCGCTGCGCGAGTCACGACCGCGACCGTCGCATGCCTCACCCCACCCAACTCGCCGCTCCCGTCGCACGACGCTCGTCGCATGATGCAGCGCGCGGGGTGGGACTGCGGGCGCGAGGTCGATTTTGGGCGCGCCGCTGCGCCGGTGTCCGGCAGGGGTGAGCCCGCCGCAGGCGGGCTCAGGCGAGCAAGCCCGCGGAGCGGAGCGCGCGGCTCGCCGGCCCCCGGCAGGCGACTGCGCAGCGGGGACCGGCGCGCCAGCGCCGGCGCACCCTCATGAGACGGCGCGCGCGCAGCCCCATTCCGACCGCTCCCCCAACGCAGACCCCAGCCCCCGTTCCGACCGACGGTCGGCCGCCCCCGTGCGCACGTGATATTGCGCATGGCGCCGCCGCTCCGCCCCGGTATGCTGCCCTGACGTCATGGAACAGACCGCCACCCAACCGCCCCAGGTCGCCCGGGGGCCCGCGCCGATCCTGGAGACTTTGCGCCAGGCGGTACTCGGCGGGCTGCGCCGGGTGGTGCGGCGCTCGCTCGCGGAGACGATCGACGATCTGCTGGAGCGGCTGATTGCCGCGGTGACCTGGCAGGAGCGGCAGGCGATCGACGAGGCGCTCGACCTGCTGCGCAACGGGCGCGACGGCGTGGAGGCAAACTTCGAGCGCGCCTTCGCGGAGCGGTGGACGCAGGTCACGACGGTCCGGGACGGCTCGCCGTCCGCGGCCGGACTCCCACCGTCCGTCGGCCTTGCGGATCTCGCGCTGGTGGATGACAGCACGATCGGCGAGCGCCTTGCCGTCGGTCGGGTGGCGGCCCGATCGCGCCGGCGGATGGACGAGGAGCAGGTCGACGGGCTGCGGGCCCGCTTCGGCGAGCTGCTCGGCCGCGACTGGTTCGCCGACGACGACCATCCGCTCGCGCCCGACCTGGTGTTCGAGGCCGTCTGCAAGGCGTTGACTGCGTTCGGCCAGGTGCGCACCGTCCAGTTCCTGCTGGAGGCGCTCGAGCCCCGCGTGAGCGCGGAGCTCGCGGTGCTGCATGCCGAGATCAACCAGCGGCTGGTCGCGCTCGGCGTGCTGCCGGAGATCCGTTACCGTGTGGCGAAGCCGATCGGTTCGCATGCGGGCGCGCCTGCGGGCGCGACTGCGGACACGGCCGCGGGCACGATTGCGGGCCCGATTGCGGGCACGACGGCCCGGGCGCCTGCGGCCACGCAGCAGCGGCTGCCCGCAGGCGGCGAATCGACCGCGATGACTTCGACGACGGCCATGGCGCCCGGCGACTTCGTCGGGCGGGTGCAGGCCGCGGTCGACCAAGCCGGGTCAGGCGCCGCGATGCCGATGCCGGTCGAGCAGGTGGTCGACTTGGTCGGCCAGCTCGGCCAGCGGGTTCCGGCAGCCCAGGGTGCCGCCACCCGCTACCTGAGCGATCCCGCGCGCTTCGCCGCGGCGTCGGTGGAGGCGCCGCCGCCCAGCGACCGGTTGATGGCGGCGCTGAGCGGCCTGCAGGCGAGCCAGCCGGCGGCTGGGCAGGACGTCGCGACGCAGGCATCGACGGCGCGCGCGGTCTCGAGCGCGGTCGCCCGCGAGCACGGATCGCCGCTCGAGCGCCTGATCATCGAGACGGTCTCGCTCGTCTTCGAGCATGTCTACGAGGACGAGGCGATCTCCGACGCGATCAAGCAGCAGCTGCTGCGGCTGCAGGTGGCCGCGTTCAAGGCGGCGCTGATCGATCCGAGCTTCTTCGCGCGGCCCGAGCATCCGATGCGCCGCCTGATCGATCGCATCGCGGAGATCGGCTCCGATCCCGACTTCGAGAATGCCGCCGGCACGCCGCTGGTCGCGGATGTCGCCGCGCTGGTAACCGGGATCCTGGCCGACTTCGATCGCGATCTCGCGGTCTTCGAGCAGGCGCTGGAGCGGCTCGACGGGATCGTGCAGGCGGAGACCGGGCGGCGAGCCGAGCGGCTCGCGAAGATCGCTGCCGCAGCCCAGAAGGCCGAGGCGCTCGAGCGCGCGCGAGAGCAGGTCCGCGCGGAGCTGGTCGGCCTGCTGGATGCGGACTGCCCGGAATTCGTCAGCCGCTTTGTCGGGGACGCATGGGCCGAGGTGCTGTCGCGCATCGTGACCGGCGCGGAGTTCACGCCGTTCGACGCGCCGCGCGCACGCCGCGTGATGCAGACCCTGCGATGGAGCGTGGCGCCGAAGGCGCCGGCGGAGATCGCGACGCTCGCGGCCGAGCTGCCGCAGCTGATCGCGGATCTCTCCCGCGGCCTGTCGTTCATCGCGCTCAGCGCCGCCGAGCGGGAGCTCTTCTTCAGCGAGCTCCTGGCCTGGCATGGTGCGACGATCGAGGAGGCCAAGCGGGCCGGTCGCGTGGCCGGCGCGACCAGCGCCGTGCCCCCGGCGGCCGAGCCGTCAGCGGCGTCGGCTTC
>JAEWEW010000156.1 GCA_023389175.1 Pseudomonadota bacterium
TCGTCAGCGCGGGACTGTGCAAGACCGTGGAGGTGAGCCCCGATGGCCGCGAGCAGGTGGCCGCGGTGCACTTCAAGGGTGACTGGATGGGGCTCGGCGGCATCGCCGCCGGCCGCTATGGCTGCGACGCGGTCGCCATGGACACCTGCGAGGTATGGAGCATCGACTACCGGTCGCTGCTGGAGGCCTGCGGCCGGACGCCTGAGCTGATGTCGGTGCTGCACCTGGCCATGAGCCGGGAGTTGCTGCGCGAGCGGGCGTCGATGCTGGCCCTCTGCACCCTGCCGGCCGACGCCCGGGTGGCCGAGTTCCTGCGCTGGTGGGTGGCGGAGCTGGACGAGCGCGGGCTGCGCACCGATCGGGTGCGGCTGCCGATGAGCCGCGCGGAGATCGGCAACTACCTCGGCATGACCCTCGAGTCGGTCAGTCGCGCCTTCTCGCGGCTGGCGAAGCGGGAGCTGATCCAGTTCGCGGATCGGGGCCGGCGCGACATCGTGATCCCGGCGCTTGCGGCGCTCGGCAACTTCAGCCGGCAGTGCGTCGAGGCGCGCGACGAGGAGCGGCTCGTCCTGCACTAGAGGGAGCGGAGCAGCCCGGCGACGACGTTGCGCCGGGCGCGCGGGTTTGACCCCGGGCAAGACGACGCGGCTGTATCCGCTCGGGCGGCTCGCCGCCCGTCCCCGTCGGTGCTAGCGGATGATCAGCAGCGGCACCCGGGACCGCGCCAGCACCTTCGTCACCACCGAGCCCAGCGCGACGCCGGCCATGGCCGAGTGCCCGTGCGATCCCATGCAGATCAGGTCGTAGTCCCCTTCCTCGGCGCATTTCGCGATCTCCACCGCCGCGTCGCCGACCTGCGAGATGCAGGTGAGCTGCCAGCCGTTCTGCCTGGCAAAGGCCTGGACAGGCTTGAAGACCTCCGCGGCGGTCCATTCGTAATAGTCCTGGACGATCTCCTTGGCGATCTGGCTGTGGGCACGCGGGGCGATCGGAGGGACCACCGTCAGCGCCGTCAGCTCCTGCCGGCCCCCGAGAAACTCGTCGTGGACGGCCAGATAGGACAGCATGCGCTTGGTAAAGGTGCTGCCATCGACTGCAAGCAAGATCTTCATGGTGGTCTCTCCCGTGACGCGGATCGGAAGCGGTCGTAGCGATTATGGGCAGCACGGCCTGGCAGGCATTGATCCGCCGCAACCGCGCACGATCCGGGCGACCTTGCTAGGATTCTGGCGTGAACCCGCCCAGCCAGCTCAGCCACCTGATCGTCGTCGACGACGAAGCCGGCATCCGGACCCTGCTGGCCAACTACTTCAGCCGCAACGGCTTTCGCGTCTCCGCCGTGGCGAGCGGCGCCGAACTGATCGACTTGATGCAGACGGATCCGGCGGCGCTGGTGCTGCTCGACCTGGGATTGCCGGCGGAAGACGGCTTCGAGATCGCCCGCCGCCTGCGCGAGCGCTGGCGCTGCGGACTGGTGTTCGTCACCGGCCGCGGTGACACGGTGGATCGCATCGTCGGGTTGGAGATCGGCGCGGACGACTACGTGACCAAGCCGTTCGACCTGCGCGAGCTGCTCGCCCGGGTCAAGTCGGTGCTGCGCCGCCTGCAGCCGGACGCCTCGGAGGCGCCCGACGCGCCGGCAAGCGCACCGTCCGGCCCGCCGCGGATGCGCTTCGAGGGTTGGATGCTGGATGTCGGCGCGCGCCGGCTGACGGATCCGGAAGGCCGGAACGTGCCGCTCACCACCGGCGAGTTCGACCTGCTGCACCTGCTCGCCCGCCACCCGGGTCGCGTCCTGACGCGCGACTTCCTGCTCGAGCAGACCCGCCGCCGCCCGGCTGCCCCGTTCGACCGCACGATCGACGTCCAGGTGGGGCGGATCCGGCGCAAGCTGGAGGCGGATCCCCAGGATCCGCTGCTGATCAAGTCGGTGCGCGGGGTGGGCTACCTGTTCGTGCCGCGGGTTGACGAGCTGCCGTAGGCACCCGGCGCCACCGCTACTCCCTGGGCTCGAAGTCGATCAGCTTCGCGGAGACGATCTCGTCCGGCTTGCCGCTGCACCAGTGCACGAACAGGGTGAGGTCGGTGGAGATGCCGCCGTGCAGGGCACCCGGCGCGTTGTACATGAAGGTGCCTTCGCCCGCGACGATACGGCCGTCGGTGTCGTAGTAGGCGCCCTGCATGATGTAGACCTCCTCGCCGAGCTCGGGTGCCCGACCCACGATCTTCCATGCCTTGCCGGGCGGCGCGACGAAGCGCGCGATCATGGTGAGGCCGTGCCGATCACGCCGCAGCACCCGGGCGAATCGGCCGTACTCCTTGCCGTCCTCCCAGGTCACGTTGTACTTGCCGGGCTCCCAGGCGAGCTCGTCGGGGGCGACCTTGAAGGATCGCTGCCGTTGGGCCGCACCCGTCGGCGCCGACGGATCGGACGCGGAGGATGTCATTGGAGCGTGACCTTGGCTTCCTTGATGATCCGCGCCCACTTCGGGATCTCCTTCTCGATGAAGGCCCGGAATTCCTCGGGCGACGTCGCCTGCACCTCCATGCCCTGACCCGAGAAGAAGTCCCGGATCTCGGGGCTCGCCAGCGCCTTGCGGGTCTGGGCGTTCAGCTTCTCCACGATGGCCCGCGGGGTGCCCTTGGGCACGAAGAGGCCCTGCCAGGAGAGCGCCTCGAATCCCGGGTACCCGGACTCGGCGACGGTCGGCACGTCCGGCAGCATCGGATGGCGCCGGGCCGAGGTGACGGCGAACGGCCGGACCTTGCCCGACTGGATGAACGGCATCGCCACCAGCACGTCGGTGAACATGGAGGTCACCTGCCCGCCCATCAGGTCGGTCATCGCGGCGGCGCTGCCCCGGTAGCCGACGTGGACGATGCTGGTGCCGGCCGCGAGGTTGAACATCTCGCCGGTGAGGTGCATCGACGTGCCGTTGCCCGGCGACGCATGGGTCATCTTGCCCGGATTCGCCTTGGCGTACGCGACGAAGCCGGCGAGATCCTTCGCTGGAAAGTCCGGCCGGGTCACGATCACCAGCGGCGTGGTCACCACGCGCGAGATCGGCTCGAAATCGCGCAGCGGATGGTAGGGCAGCGACGGATTGAGGCTCACGCTCACGCCGTGGCTGCCGGTCACGCCGATGAGGACGGTGTAGCCGTCGGGTGGTGCCTTTGCCACCAGGTCGGAACCGATCGCGCCGCCCGCGCCGGCCCGGTTCTCGACCACGACCGGCTGGCCCATCGATTCATGCCAGCTCGAGGCGATGCGCCGCGCCAGCACGTCGGTGCTGCCGCCCGGCGGGAACGGCACCACGAAGCGGATCGTCTTCGACGGATAGTCCTCGGTGCCCTGTCCGCCGCCGCTGCCCTGCGCTCCGGCGGTCGCGGCCAGCGCGAGCAGCGCGGCGGCAAGCAGCCCTTTCGTTGTGTTCATCTCGTTCCCCGTTGTGCTTCGGCACCACCATGGTGCCGCGTCGACGGCAGGCGGCGATCCGTCGAAAGCCGTACGCGACAGCGCCGTATTCTCGACAGGCGGCTGCCGCAAGGCAACCCGGACCCTTCCGGTTATCGCTCAGCCGACCGCTTCGGCGCGCGATTCGTTCATCACGAGTTGCGTCTGGGTCACGACTGCGCAGAGCTTGCCCGCCTCGTTGCGGATCTCGGTCTGCCAGACCATGGTGGTGCGGCCCCGATGCAGCGGCGTCGCGCGGCCGGTGACGACGCTGCCCACCGAAGCCGCAGCGAGGAAGCGGGTGCCGGACTCGATGGTGGTGGTGCGCATGCCCTGCGGCAGGTTCACCAGCGTGCCGATCGCGCCGAGCGTGTCGGCGAAGGCCATGACGGCACCGCCATGCAGGATGTCGCCGGCCGTGCAGAGATCCGGCCGCACCGTCATCCGGGCCGCCACGGCCTGTGGCTCCACCGCCAGCAGCTCGATGCCCATCAGGCCGGGAAAGAGCGGACGGATCCGCTGTCGGAGTATCTCGAGGTCGATCATGCGGACTCCCCTTGCCGGCCACCCAGCGCAGCCATCACCGTACGGTCCGGCTCGCGGCCTGTCAAAGGCGCCGATGGCGGGTCCGCCGGCGCGCCGGGGGTCCACCGGTGCGCCGGCGCTATGATGCGTCGCGTGAGCAGATCCGAGTCGTCTCCGTCTGACCTGTCCGCGCCGCTGCCGCGCGCCATTCGCTCGATCGAGGATCTCGCCGCGCTCGAGCGCGCGGCCCGGCGCATCGAGGTTTCCGGCGAGCCCGGGCCGATGGTCTGGCATGCCTGGCGGCCACCGGCATGGGCAAGCGGCCCGGCGCATCCACCGGTGGTGCTGCTGCACGGCGGCTCCGGGAGCTGGACGCACTGGGCGCGCAACATCGCGGGACTGGTGCGTGCCGGCCGCGACGTGTGGGTGCCGGACCTGCCGGGCTTCGGCGACTCCGCGAAGCCGGCCAGGGGCGGCGATGCCGATGCCCTGCCCGAGCCGATGGAGGCTGCACTCGCGCGGCTCTTCGGCGATGCAGCGGTGGACCTGGTGGGCTTTTCCTTCGGCGCCATGGTCGGCACCCTGATGGCGGCCCGGACGCCGGCCCGCATCCGGCGGCTGGTGCTCTCGGGCGCGCCGGCGCTCGGCGTGAATCCGGATTTCCGGATGGTGCTGCGTTCCTGGGGCGGATTGACCGGCGCGGCGCTGGTGGCGGCGCACCGGCACAACCTCGCGACGCTGATGCTCGCCCGGCCGGAGTCGATCGACGACCTCGCCCTCGCGATCCACGCCCGCAACCTCGCGCGCGATCGCATGAAGCTGCGACGCCTGTCACGCACCCGCATCGTGGTCGAGACGCTGCCGCGGGTGCGTTGCCCGGTGATGGGCATCTGGGGCGCGGAGGACCTGCTCTACCGCGGCGTCGGCGACCGGCTGGCGCCGGCCCTCGCGAACGCACCGGACTTCCGCTGGCTGGAGCAGATCCCCGGTGCCGGGCACTGGGTGCAGTACGAGGACTGGGAGGCCTACGACGCCCTGCTCGCACGGGCGCTCGCCGAGGCGGCCTGAGCGTTCCCGCGCCGCCGCGATCAATCGAAGGTGTAGGAGTAGAGCAGGTCCACCGCGTTGTCGCTGCCGCTCTGTGCGCGGACCGCGAGCCGCTGCGACAGCGCGTACTGGATGCGCAGCAGGTTGTAGAGTCCGCGCACGCCCTGCTCGTAGCTCACGAAGAGGCGTGACCCGATGCGCTTGCCGAGGGTGACCACTTCCTGCTGCGCGGCCGATGCGGCGCTGTTCGATTGCGAGCCGGGCAGGCCGGTCGGACTGCGGCTCTCCTTCACGCCCTCGGCCTGGCCGGTGTTCGAGCCGTAGCCGAAGTTCATCACGTCCAGGCCGAGCCGCTCCGCGACGCCGGGCTTGTGGCGGCCGTCGTCCTTCAGGAAGAGCTGCTGGGCCGCCTGCCGCAGCGCGAGCGACTGCGCGGCGCTCGGCGCGTTCTTCGGATCGGTGCCGAGCACCAGCCAGGCAAGCTTGTCGGTGTCGGGCATCTCGGGCGACGACACCAGCGTGATCACCGGGTTCAGCACCGTGCCGGTCACCGCGACACCGACCTCCACCGGCAGGAACGGGCGCTTCGCCAGCAGGTCGAGCGCAGGGTTGTCCACCGGACCGTTGAACCGCACCACGCCCTTCTCGATGCGCAGGTTCTGGCCGTAGGCCTGGTAGGTGCCGTCGACGATGTCGATCGAGCCGGTGAGCCGTGGCGCGTCGGGCAGCGTGCCGCGTACCTGCAGGTTGCCGGCGAGCCGGGCCGCGACGCCGTTGCCGGTGACGCGCAGCCGTTCGCCGAGATCGACCGCGAGATCGGAGGCGACCCGCAGCGGCTTCGCCTCCCTGCCCGGCCGCTGCCTGGTCGCGGGCGTGTCCGCATCGGCACGGTATACGACATGCACGTCGTCCGGCAGCGTCGGCGCCGACGAGCCCTGGATCTCGATGATGCCGCGGTCCACCCGCAGCTTGCCGGAGAGGGCGAGACCGTCGTTGCCGCTGGCAAGGACCGTGCTGCCGGAAAGCGCCACCCGCTGCCCGGGCCCGATCGGCACCTGGAGCTGCGACGCGGTCAGCTCGAAGCGGCCGTCGAACGGTGCGGTCGATGGCGGCGGCGGGGCGGCGGCAGGCCCCCGGGCGCCGGCGCCGTCATTCGCGCCTTCGGCTGCGCCCTTGGTCGTCGCAGTGGCGACGGTCAGGGCCGGCG
>JAEWEW010000185.1 GCA_023389175.1 Pseudomonadota bacterium
CCGCCGGTGCGCGCGGCTTGCCCAGGGAGACCGACGAGGACGGTGTCGCACCCGAGGCGCCCGTCGAACGGTTGCATGCCGACCTGCTGCTCGCCGCCTTTCCCGCCAGCGTGCTGGTGGATCGACACCTCCAGATCGTCCACATGACCGGCGGCGCCACACGCTTCATGCTGCACCGGGCCGGCGCGCCCACCACCGAGCTCATGGCGAACATCCATCCGGACCTGCGGCTGGATCTCCGCGGCGCCCTGATGGGCGCATGCGAATCGGGCAGGCCGGCCACGGTGCATCGCGTTCCGATCGCGTGGGAACAGGGCGGCCTCCAGGCGAAGGGTACGGTAGACCTGCATGTGCGGCCAGCGCACGGTCCGGACGGCCGGGGGCCCTTCCTCGTCGTGGTCTTCGAGGAGGCAGCGGAGCCGGACGAAGGCAACGCGGACCCGGCGGTCGTCCAGGAGAATCGCCGGCTGCGCGACCAGCTCGCGGCGACCATCGAGCGGTTCGACGCCTCGACGGAGGAGCTGAGCGCCTCCAACGCCGAGCTCGCCCGGATCAACGACGAGTTGCGGAGCACCACAGAGGAGCTGGCCTCCCGCAGGGAGGAGCTTCAGTCGGCCAATGAGGAGTTGATCGCTGTCAACCAGGAGATGAAGGCGAAGGTGGACGAGACCGCGCGCATCCAGGATGACCTGCTGAACCTGTACGCGGCCGGCTCGGTGATCGCCCTTTTCCTGGACCGCTCCATGAACGTGAAGCGCTTCACGCCCGCTGCGGCCGAGCGCTTCGGCCTGTCGGCAAGCGAGCCGCAGTCGCTGGCCGACATCGCTGCCCGCTTCGATGACCCGCACCTGGTGGCGGACGCGACCGAGTCGTTCCAGGCGCTCAGGCCGATCGAGCGCGTCATTCGTTCGCCTGGCGGTCGCTGCTACCTCGCGCGCATCCAGCCCTACCGAACCCTGAGGGACAACATCGAAGGCGCGGTGCTGCACTTCTCGGACGCGACGCCGCTGCGCGACCTGCAGGATCGCCTGGACGACACGCTGGAGGTGCTGGAGCTTGCAGCCCAGGGGTCGGAGCGCTACAGCGTCCTCACGCTCGACGAGCACGGTCGCCTGCAGTCGTGGCATGCGGATGCCGCGCGGATGTTCCTGGGCGACAGCGACAGCATGATCGGCACGAGCTTCGATGCGCTGGCCGCGCCGGACAACCGCCAGCGCGGCCTGCCGCAGGCGTCGCTGCGGGAGGCACGTGAACGCGGCCGTGCCGAGACCGAGCTGCTGCTGCAGCGCGAGGACGGCCGTGCCTTCCCCGCGCGCTGCGTCATCACCGCACGCCGCCGTGACCCGCACCGCGGCTTCGTCGTCACCGTCCAGGACCGCTCGGATCAGCAGCGTGTGCAGGATGCGCGCGAGGAGCTTGCCAGCCGCGAGCAGACGCTCGCGCTGGAGCGCGACGCGTCGCGCCGCACCCAGGACGAATCGCTGGAGGCGCTCGCCTCGACATTGAAGCGTCCGCTCAACCTGATCCAGGTGAATGCCGAGATGCTGATGCGGCTGCCCGAGACCCGCAACATCCCGGTTGTCGGGAAGATGGCGGATTCGATCGGCAAGGCGGTGGCGATGCAGGCTGCGGTGCTCGACGAGATGCAGGATCTATCGCTTGCACGCACCCGAAGGCTGCCGCTCAAGGTCCGGACCGTCTCGTTGCGCGAGCCGATCGAGGCGGTGGTCAACCAGCTGAAGGAACGCGCGCAGGCCCGCTCGGTCGCCCTCGACTTCGAGGGACCGTCCGAGCCACTGCTGGCGACGGTGGATCCCGAGCGGATCGCACAGATGACGCGGATCATGGTGCGCAACGCCATCCGCTTCACCGATCAGGGAGCGATCGCGGTGCGCCTGTCGCGAGACGGGCAGCGCGCACGCCTCACCGTGGCCGACACCGGCGCCGGCATCGCGCCCGAGAGCCTGGAAGCCATCTTCGATCCTTTCGACCGGCCGTCGGAGCCCGCCCGCCTGCGCCCGCAGCGCGGCCCCGGGCTCGGCCTTGCGCTGGTCCGGGAGCTCGCGACCCTGCACGAGGGGCGGATCGTGGCGCATTCGGACGGTCCGGGATGCGGTGCGACCTTCAACCTCTGGCTGCCACTGGCGACGCCGGTGCAGACTGCCCCGACTGCGCCGGCGGCGGGTGACGTGAACCCGCTGACGGGGCTGCGGATCGTGCTGGTGGACGACTCCACCGACCTGCTCGACTCCTTCGGCGCCCTGCTCCGGCTCGAAGGCGCCGTGGTGCACGCGTTCGACGGCGCGCGGGCGGCACTGAATCATGTACTCGAGCACGAGACCGACCTGCTGATCTCCGACCTCGGCATGCCGGACATGGACGGCTACCAGCTCATCACCGAAGTAAGGCGCCATGCCGGCCTGGCAGCGCTGCCGGCAGTCGCACTGACCGGCTACGGTCGGACCCGCGATCCGGCGCATGCGGTGCGCGCGGGCTTCAATGCGCACACCACCAAGCCGGCGACCGTCGAAGAGGTCAAGAACATCGTGTCGCTGCTCAAGTCGCTGTAGCGGTCCTCAAGTCACCGCGACCTGGTTGCGTCCGTCCTTCTTCGCCTGGTAGAGCGCCTTGTCCGCGCGACGCAGCAGCTCACGCGACGACTCGCCGCGCTCGAGGGTCGAGATGCCGACCGAGACGGTGATGGCCACCGGGTCGGAGTCGCCGGCGAAATCGCTGATGCGGCGCCGCTCGATGATGCGCCGGATGTACTCGCCCACCGTCTCCGCCCCATGGCCTCCGGTTTCGGGCAGCAACACCGCGAACTCGTCGCCCCCGAAGCGCGCGGCCACGTCCCTGCCCTTGATCGACGACTTGATCGCCTGGCTGACGGATTGGATCACCTGGTCGCCGAAGACGTGGCCGTGCAGGTCGTTGACCGACTTGAACTCGTCGATGTCGATCAGGAGCAGCGACAGCGGCTCGCCATCCGCGGTGGCCTTGGCCACGAGCGCCTCCAGCGACGCGTCGAACCGCCGCCGGTTGAAGAGGCCCGAGAGCGCGTCGATGTAGACCTCCGCACGGATCTGCGCGAGGTCGTCGGAGAGCTGCTTCACGCGCGCCTCGCTCTCCTGCAGCCGCGATTGCACGCGGGCGAGCTCCTCGCCCGACTCGCGCGCCCGCTCGGCGATCTCCCGCACGCAGCGGTCGAACGCCTCCGGCGTGATCGGCCGGGCGGTCTCCTCGCTGAAGACCTCGAGATGGCCGGCGAAACGGTCGGTCTGGTCGTTCGCGTCGCCGATGGCATCGGACATGCTGTCGAGCGCCTGCAGGATCGCGGACTGGGCGTTGTAGAGCATGCGCTGCCGAGGGCTCATCAGGCAGTGTCGGTAGAGCTCGTCGGTCGCCGGACGGCTGAGCCGCGAGCCTTCCGCGATCACCTGCTCCACCCGGTCGCAGAGCCGCTTGTCGCCGCGGGTCACGTACTCGTACCAGACGGTGTAGGTCAGCGGGCGATAGTCCTCGGCGTGCGCGGTCATCAGCCGCAACACCTGGCGCAGGACGTCCACGTTGGAGAGGGCGGTTCCGTTCATGGCGGTCCGGAAGGAAGCGACCGACGAGATGCTACGCGGTCGCCGGCTCGCGGCGGCGGTGTCGTCGTCGGCCCGCCACGGCGCCGCGGCAGGGTCGTGGCCGGCCGACGACGGTGCCGACATCAGGTTCGGGCGAAAAACAACTTGATGCAATTCGAGCAACAACGTGACACCGGTCGGTGCTAGGCGGGACGGAACGACCGGCAGACGTGTGCGTTTCGGGCGCATCGGGCGCGTGGCCACGCCGTCGGCCGGTCACGACCAGGTCGTGACTCGTCTGATACGTTGCGTCGCATGCCGATCCGCGCCACGCCGATAGCCGGAAGCCGTTCAGGACAACCGCCGAAGTCGGGCACGCGGCTCGCCTACAGTGAGACTTTCCCGGAATCAGGTCCCTCCCATCGGCATGAAAGTGGCTTTTGGCATCCTCTGCGCGACAGAAGCGCCGGAGGTGGTAAGGCAGTTGGTGGCATCGCTCGGCACCGAGGATCCCATCCTCGTCCACCACGACCGATCCAAGCAGCCGACGTTCTCGCTTGCCGGGAGTGGCGCCTGGGTGATACCGGATCCGGTCGAGACCGGTTGGGGCACGCCGGGATTGCCGCAGGCGATCTTCCACCTGATCCGCTGCGCACTGGAACGGGAATCGTTCGACTACTTCCAGCTGCTGAGCGGCACCTGCCTGCCGCTGCGTCCGGTTGGCGAGTTGAAGCAGTACCTGGCAGCCCGCCGAGCGCCGGTGCATGCCGACATCGTCAATCTCGACCAAGACGAGCGCGTGCTGATGAGCCATGGTCACCGGGTCTTCTGCCGCGACCAGACGCTGGCTTCCCGGATCCTGGGGCGCTCCCGGCGCTGGTACCTGGGCGAGGATCCGGTGACCATCCAGGAGGCCAACCTGGGCATCCATGAGCGATCCCACTCGCGCGAGCATCTGACCGCCCTCCAGTGGCTCGGCAAGCAGGTCCATGCGGCCGCCCGGGTCGGCCTGCTGGACAGCCACCCCTTCCACGGCGACACTGCCCCTTTCGTCGGCAGCCTCTGGTTCTGCCTGCGGCGCGACGCCTGTGAATACCTCGTCGAGCAGGAGCATGTCAATCCGTTCGTGCCGTATCTCTACGGGCTCAAGGTGTGCGACGAGATCCTGTTTCCCACCCTGCTCGGCAACTCCGGCTTCGCGGTGGCACCATCGAACCACCTGGTGAACGAGTTCGTCGGCGCCCATCCCCGGGTCTTCGACGAGCGTGATCGCGCCCGGCTGGCCGGCTCCGACCGGTACTTCGCCCGGAAGTTCGCCGGGACGGCGGATGACCCGATACGGCAGGCGGTGCTCGCCCGGATGACCCGGCGCAAGCCAGCAGCGCAGGTAGCCAGCGCCGCGTGAGTCGGTCCGTCCGCAATCTCGTGGCTTCGGCTGCGTCGCGACAGCCCCTGGCGCCGCGCGGGCATCGGGGTTGCGGCGCAGTACCATCCACGACGACAACAGGAGAACGGGATGAGGGATAGCGGCGGCGCAGGAGCTGAAACCGAACAGGCCCAATGGCAGGCCAACGAGGCCGCGACCGCGGATCCGAGGGAGCCCACCGAGGCGGGGGTGGTGCGGACCTACGACCGGTTCGCCCCGCTCTATGACCGGATCTTCGGACGGGTGCTGGAGCCGGGGCGCAAGCTGCTCGCTGAGGCGCTGTCGGCCTTGTCGCCTGCCTCCGCGCTCGAGGTCGGCGTGGGCACCGGCCTTACGCTTGCCGGCTATCCGGCATCCACACGCCTGGTCGGGATCGATTTCTCGCCCGACATGCTGGGGCGCGCGCAGCGCCGGGCAGCCGCGCTCGCCGGCCGGGACATCACGCTGCATGTGATGAACGCGGAACGGATGGACTTTCCGGACAACAGCTTCGACTGCGTGACGCTGCCCTACGTCCTCTCCGTCACGCCCAATCCGCCGCGCCTGGTGCACGAGATCCGGCGCGTCTGCAAGCCGGACGGCATCATCATCATCCTCAACCACTTCAGCGGCAGCGGCTTCTGGTGGTTGATGGAGCGCGCGGTGCGCTCCGCTGCCGAGCACGTGGGCTTTCGTTCGGACTTCGACTACGAGAAGCACATCCTCGCCCACGACTGGGAAGTCGTGTCGGCCCAGAAGGTGAACCTCTTCGGTCTGTCCCGCCTGGTCGTAATGCGCAATCGCAAGCGCTGACCGCCAAGCGCTGCTCGATCCCGTCGGCGCTTGCCCCCCCCGGGCATGGGACCGGGCCTTGCTTCACTCAGGTATTGGCACCGGAGTGGCGCGAGGACGGGATGGATCGCATTGCCCGTGAGCGAATGGTCGATACGCAGGTCGCAGCCCGCGGGGTGCACGACCAACGCGTGCTCGACGCGATGCGCGAGGTGACGCGCGAGGCCTTCGTGCCGGCCGGCAGCGAGGAGTTTGCCTACGAGGACTCGCCGCTGCCCATCGGCGAAGGCCAGACGATCTCCCAGCCGTACGTCGTCGCCCTGATGCTCGAGGCGGCCGCCCTCCTGCCGGGCGACCGAGTTCTCGAGGTCGGTGCAGGCTCTGGATACGCTGCGGCGGTAATGAGCCGCATCGCCGGCACGGTCTACGCGATCGAGCGGCATCAATCGCTGGCCGACTCGGCCCGTGCGCGGCTGGCCCACCTGGGCTACGACAATGTCCGAATCCGCGTCGGCGACGGCTCGGTGGGCTGGCGGGAAGTCGGACCGTTCGACGCGATCATCGTTGCCGCCGGCGCGCCCGTCACGCCGCCGTCGCTCAACGAGCAGCTGGCCATCGGCGGACGGCTCGTCATTCCGGTCGGCGCGGATCGCAGTGGCCAAACGCTGCGCCGGATCGTCCGCCGCGACCAGGACAGTTACCACGAGCAGAACCTGGGCTGGGTGCGCTTCGTCCCGCTGGTCGGCGAGCAAGGCTGGAGCGATGACGGGCCCGTGTTCGCGTCGCCTCCCGCGCTCATCGGCGCGGCGGCCGAGCCGCTTCCGGAGATCGACGATCCCGACTTCGCGGCGGTTTTCGACCGCTTCGCGGACCGCCGGGTGGTGCTCCTCGGCGAAGCCAGCCATGGCACGCGAGAGTTCTATCAGGCCCGCGCTGCCATCACCCGGCGCCTCGTGGCGGTGCACGGCTTCACCATCGTCGCGGTCGAAGCGGACTGGCCGGATGCCGCGGCGGTGGACCGCCATGTGCGACGCCTGGCCGGCGGGACGGCGCCAGCGGAACCGCCGTTCCAGCGCTTTCCTCGGTGGATGTGGCGCAACGAGGAAGTTGCCGCGTTCGTCGAATGGCTGCGCGCTCACAACGACGCCGTCGGATCGCCACGAACCAAGGCCGGTTTCCACGGCCTCGACATTTACAGCATGGGCGCCTCGATGAGCGCGGTGCTCGCGTACCTCGATCGGGTGGATCCCGAGGCCGCGAAGCTTGCGCGCGAGCGCTACGGCTGCCTCTCGCCCTGGCAGCGGGAGCCGTCCGCCTACGGCCGCGCCGCGCTCGTCGAAGGCTACGGACGTTGCGAGGAGGCGGTGGTGGCGCAATGCCGCGACCTGCTGGCGCGACGGCTCGAGCATGACCCGGACGGCGAGCAGCTGTTCGACGCCGCTCAGAACGCCCGGCTCGTCGCGTCGGCCGAGCGCTACTACCGGGTCATGTACCAGGGTGGCGCCAAGGCCTGGAACCTGCGGGACAGCCACATGTTCGAGACCCTCGAGCGGCTGCTCGAGGCGCGGGATACGCAGGCCAGGGCAGTGGTGTGGGCGCACAACTCGCATATAGGCGATGCGCGCCATACCGAGATGGGGCGATCTCGCGACGAGCACAACATCGGCCAGCTCTGCCGTGAGCGTTTCGGCGATGCATGCGCGCTGATCGGGTTCGGAACGCACGAAGGCACGGTGGCCGCGGCCTCGCAATGGGACGGCGACATGGCGATCATGCGTGTGATACCGTCCCGGCCCGGCAGCTACGAGCGGCTCTGTCACGAGAGCGGGCGCCGCTCATTCCTGTTGGATCTCGGCCCATCGCTTCCTGCCGGACTGCGCGAGGAGCTGGAAGTGCAACGGCTCGAGCGCTACATCGGCGTCATCTATCGTCCGGAGAGCGAACTGGCGAGCCACTATGCCGAGGCGTCGCTGGCGGGGCAGTACGATGCCTGGGTCTGGTTCGACCGCACGTCCGCCGTCACGCCGATCGGCCCGGAAACGACGCATCGTGACGGCTCCCCGACCTGGCCTTTCGGCGTGTGACGAAGGGGTGACGATCTCGCCGCTGGCACTTCCCGATTGGCGATTGCCGCGCCTGGGAACGCGTGTTGCCGCGTCTACACCCTGTACAACGGAGGTGACCATGCCCACGCCCACAGGCAGCCAAACCATCCGCGGATGGCCCGAGAAGTCCCGGGAAGCCGCCGAGCTCGTGATCGAGAAGTACGGCGAGCCCGACGAATCGACCGAGAGCCAGTTGACCTGGCACAAGCCCGGACCGTGGAAGCGCATCGTCGCGTCACGGACGTTCCATCAGCACGACTTCCCCGCGCCCCACGTCGACGCGGTGGAGTCGTTCATCGACTATCGGGTGCCGCCGGAGCGCTTCTCCGAGCTCGCCCGCTTCGACGGCAGTGTGATCGTCGAGCGTACGGCCGGGGAAGTCTCCGCCCGCTGCCACGACGAGGAGGCGAACTTCCTCGCGCTCAACCTCATGCACGACATCGTTACCGGTATGAAGACGGCGGACGAGGCGCGGGCATACTACGCCAAGGAGTTCGTGGACTATCGGCGCGGCAAACCGACTCCCTACATGGAGGGCCTACGCTTCGAACCGGGCGCCGACACCCCGGACCCGGATCAGCGCGTTCTGTCGGACGCGGACCTGAAGAAGGCCACCGCCGAAGGAAAGGCCCGCAAGGCGGACTACGTCGAGAAGGGGTAAGCCGGCCCGGGACGTGACGAGGCACAAGCGCGGACAGGACGCGAGTGCGGCGCTATTGCTATTCCAGCTCGATCTTGCCGTCGAACCGCACCGAGCACTTGAGCGCGGGAATCTCCAGCGTCATCGACGCCGGCATCGACTCCGTGCCCTTGATGCTCCCGTCCGCGAGGCCCTTGCGCACCGCTTCCTCGATCTCGCGCTGGGCGCTGACGCCCACCATCTTGAGGAACTTGCGCAGGCTGATGTTGAAGCTTTCGTCGTTCACTGGATGCTCCTTGAAACGGGCGCGCCGCGTCCGCGGCAGGAAGCCTCACCGGCCCTTGAAGACAGGCTCGGCCTTGTTGATGAAGGCTTCGGTACCGATCCTGAAGTCCTCGGTATTGAAGCAGTTGTAGCTTTCCTCCAGCTCGGCATCCGAAAGCGGCCGCGAGTGACCGAGCCGGCTTATGAACTTCTTGTGCCAGCGGGCCACCAGCGGCGCGCCTTCGGCGATCGCGACCGCCGAATCCCGCACCCCTTCGTCGAAGGCCGCCGTCGGCAGGATGCGGTTCACCAGGCCCATCTCGCGGGCCCGGCCGGCATCGAACACCCGCCCTTCCAGCAGGATTTCCTTGGCGTTTGCAGGCCCGACCAGTCGCACCAACGGCTGCAGCTCGGCATAGCTCACGACGAGCCCCAGCCGCTTCACCGGCACGCCGAAGCGCGAGTCCTCGGTGCAGAGACGAAGATCGCAGACCGAGGCGAGCTCCAGCCCGCCGCCCACGCAAAGCCCCTGGATGGCGGCGATGACCGGATGACGGCAGGTCGCGACTGCGGTCAGCGCGCCATTCACCAGCTTGGCGTAGCGGCGCGCGCTGGCTGCGTCGCTGCGCACCTCCGGAAACTCCGCGATGTCGGCGCCCACGCTGAATGCCCTGCCGCCGGCACCGGCCAGCACGATGCAGCGCAGGGTCTCGTCGCCGTCGAAGCCCGTGAAGAGGTGATCGATCTCCCGCCACATTGCGGTCGAGAGGCAGTTGTGCTTGTCGGGACGATCCAACGTGACCCGCGCGATGTTGCCTTGCCGCTCGATACGTAGGGATGGATGAGGCATGACCGCTCCGGTTGCAGCGCCGACAGTGCTGACTATACTGGTTCCACGGGAGGTAGGTACAAATGCTCGTATCGCACATGCTGCCCAGGTGCTCGTTGCCGCGCCTTCCGTTGCTCGACCAGGAGGATCGCCTCATCGGCATCCTCTATGCTCGCGACGTCCTCCAGCGGATGCTGGCGGAAGCGGAGGATCAGGAAGCGCTCCTGCGGGACTACGTCATGGGCATCGGCTACCGCTGAGTCAGGGGCGCATCACCTGCGTGAGCGATTCCGGCGGCACTTCGCCCGCCCGGAGATAACCGGCGAGGCTGCCGGTCACGCGCAGATACCAGTCTGCCGGCAGGTCGCAGCCGTCCTGGTCGAGCGCGATCAGCCGGGTGCCCGGCGGAAGCTCCTCCTGCCGGGCCACCACGGGCATGATCGCGGTCGCCTCGTCGACCTCGTCGAACATGGCGATGAAGAGGCTGCGCGCACCCGCGGCGATGCGGGTCTGGCCCTGCTGCCAGAGGAAGTGCCCGCAGCGGCGCGGTATCTTGTTCGGCACCGCCTGACCGCTGTTGCCGCGCACCGTCATCAGGTTCGCCCACGAGAAGCCAGGAAAGATCACCGGCATGTACCCGAGGCCCAGCCTTTCCGCTTCGGCGATATCGGGAGCGACCACGCCTTCGACGAATCCAAGGTTGTCCGGCCCGCTCTCGTAGCGGCCGACGGTCCAGGGGCTGATGACATCGAACTCACGGTACAGTGCCGCCCAGGCGGCGCCGAGTCGCGAGTCGTTGTCCGCGTTGCGCCAACCGGCCGGCACGCCGCCGATCAGCAGGACCGCCGAGCGGCTCCCCGTCTCGTCCGGCTCCGGCACCGCGGCATTCGAGCCGCGGCGAAGCCCGTCGAGCAATGCCGTGATCCGATCGATCTCACCCGGTCGGTCCCGGAATCCGAATCCCCAGAGCTGCAGCAAAGGCCGTCGACCGGCCGACAGGTACGCCGGGCTCGCCGTGATGCCAAGCTCGTCCACCAGGTGGCGCCAGTCGGCCCGGATCTCGTCGTAGAGCGTCGCAGGATCTGCGCCGGAGATGTCGTAGGCGATGTAGAACACGCGGCCGTGACGCTCGGCTGCCGCCCGGATGCCGCGAAGGATGCCGTCGCTGCGATCCCGGTCGGCGCGATTGGCGAGCGAGTTGACGAAGCGCTGCACGGCGGCGCCGTCGATGCCGTGCGCCTTCATCCAGCCGAAGTGGATGTCGGCTACGGCCGGATCCGCCGAAGAGAAGACCGTCACCATGCTGCCGTCGGCCCGGGCGAGCCGGGTCGGGCAGCGCGCGGACGACGGCAGCTCGGACACCTCGGGCAGCATGTCGACGGTGAGCTGCGACGCTTCCGGCACCTGGCCGGCGAACCAGTGCCGCCAGCGGGCTGCCGGTCCGGTGACGCCCCGCTCGTTCGGACATCCGAACCAGGCCTGGTAGCCGACGATGGTCCTGCCGGAGAGCGCCGTCGCCGCGGCGGCGCGGTCCGCCCGGACTTCCGCTTCGGTGCGCGTCGGCGCCGACGGCGACGCGCTCACCGCCGTCGGCGTGCCGTCGCTGCCACCGCAGCTGCCGGACGAGAGCGACAGCAGGAACAACCACATGCCGATCGCGAACCTGCGCCTGGTCCCTCGCTGCCCCGAATCCACCCTTCTCCTCCCTCTGGCCACCGGATCCGGGCGGGATCCGTGGCGCATTCTTGAAGGGACACGACCGTTCGTCGGAGAAATGCTGCCGCTCGGCGATGTCAGCCTTGCCGACGGACGGCGACTGCGGGCGAGCCATCGGGCAATTCGCCTCGTGCCGGTATTGAAAGCGCAACTGTATCGATATACAGTTACCACCCCCGGCCGGCGGCACGCCTCCCGGCCAATGCACCTGGAGAGTCCGATGGTTAAGTTCGATGCCCTGTTGCCGTGCCCGTTTTGCGGCGGCAAGGGCGAGTACGACCTCGACGACGCCGGTCACGAATGGATCGGCTGCGGCGCCTGCGGTGCGCGCGTCGTCTGCGAGATCGGGGCGGAGATCGGCCCTGAGGAATGCTGGAACCGCCGCGTGGAAGGCGCGCCGGGCCTGCGTCGCGCCAGCTAGCGCGCGAGCCGCTCCATCAGTCGCATCGCATCGTAGGGCGCACGTACCTTCTCGTCATTGTCGAAGTAGCCGTAGACATTGCGGCTGCCACGCTTCGATGCCGGCCGCTCGGAGATGCGCTGCATGTCCGCAGGCTCCCGGCCGGCGGCCCACTGCGCGATCCGGCTCGCCCACCGGTCGAGCGACTCGTCGCTGTACGAGCCGCCATAGAGCTTCTCCGTGCCGTGAAGTCGCAGGTAGACGAAGTCGGCGGTGACATCCGCCACCTTCGGCCAGTCGGCAACCGCATCGGAGACGACCAGCGCCGCGCCATGCCGGCGCAGCATCCGCAGGAACCGCGCGTCGCAGTAGCTGGGGTGGCGGATCTCGATCGCGTACCTCAGGCGCCGCCTGCGGTCGGTGAAGGCGACCGGGTCGGTGACCCGGTGGTCATGACCCTCGGCAAGCTCCGCCGCCGCGACAGTGTCCTTGGGCAGGTCCCGAAGGAACCGGTCCATCGCCTCCGGAGCGAAGCGCCGGCGGGCCGGAAACTGCCAGAGGATCGGTCCGAGCTTTGCGCCGAGCAGCAACAGGCCCGAAGCGAAGAAGTTCGCGGTGGCCACTGTCCTCGTGGCGCTGTCGAGGCTCAGCATGTGCGTGATGTAGCGCGACCCCTTGACGCTGAAGACGAAGTCCGCCGGCGTCGCGTCGTGCCAGGCGCGATAGCTTCGCGGCGTCTGCAGCGAGTAGTGCGACCCGTTGATCTCCACCGTCTGCATGACACGGGCGATGTATTCCAGCTCCCGGGACTGGACAAGCCCACGAGGATAGAAATCGCCACGCCAGCCCGCATAGCGCCAACCCGAGGTGCCGATGCGGATCTGGCCCATGCGTTCATTGAAGCACGCTCGCGCGCCATGGGAGAATTCCGACCCTTGGAGGACTCTCGATGACATCCGCGCGATCACAGGACACCTCGACCCTGCAGCTCACCTGTCCCGATTGCGGCTGGGCCGGGCTGGGCATCGAGTGCATCACCGAAGAGATCGCGGAAGACGTGGTCAACCGGACCTGCCCTACCTGCGGCCGCACGCTGGTCCTGGGAGATCAGGTCTTCGCGTGGGTTCTCGAGCCGACCCGGCGCGGCGCAGCCGCCGGGGAGCTCGAAGCGGAACAGACGCGTCGCGAGAGAACCCGATCTGAGCCACCTGATTAGTGCTGCGGAGACCGATGCCAGCCCAAGGATCTGCAGGATTGTTTCAATTGCGGCAAAAGAGCGGCCATCGATAGCTTATTTATTCTCACACCAGCAGGGGCTATAGTTTTCTCCATGCCGAGCGCCACCCGCCAGGCAACCCATGCAACCCAAGGAGAAGACATCATGAGAACCCGCAACCGCTTCATCGCCGCCGCTATCGTCGCCGCTTTCACGGCCGGCTCTGCCGTCGCATTCCAGCAGGACGAAGGCGTGCCGCAGGACTTCATCGCCGCGTTCACGCAGGACGAGGGCGTGCCCCAGGACTTCATCGCCGCGTTCACGCAAGATGAGGGCGTGCCCCAGGACTTCATCGCCGCTTTCACGCAGGACGAGGGTGTGCCCCAGGACCTCATCGCCGCATTCACGCAAGACGAGGGCGTGCCCCAGGACTTCATCGCCGCGTTCCAGCAGGACGAGGGCGTGCCGCAGAATCTGATCGCGATGAAAGCCGATGAAGGCGTGCCGCAGGACCTGGTGACTGCCTGATCGCTCGCTGGCCGCAGCGCAGCTGCGGCCCCGCTCTCTCCATCCGAGCCGCAACCGCGGCTCGTTCCATTTCCGTCGTTGCCGGCGCCCCAGTGCGCACGGTCGGGCTTCGTCGGATTGACGTCGGTGCCCGTAGACGAGACATTAGGATCCCGACCGCGAAGAGGAGAGCAGCATGAGACTGGTTCCGTGGCTGGCAGGCCTGGGCGTCCTTACCGGCATCGCGCAGGGCCCGGCCGTTGCGCAGACCCAGACCGTTGCCTACCCTGAGCGGGCCATCACGCTGGTGGTCCCGTGGCCGGCCGGTGGCTTCACCGACCGACTCGGGCGCCTGGTTGCGGAGAAGATGTCGGCGAGCCTGGGCAAGCCGGTCGTGGTGGAGAACCGCCCCGGCGCCAGCGCCGGGATTGGCTCCGAGCATGTGATGCGGGCCGCGCCCGACGGCTACACGCTGCTGGTCACCTCTACCGACGGCACGGTCAAGCTGCTCCAGGGCAAGGGTACGCATCCGGTGAGCGAGTTCACCCAAATCTCGATGCTCGCGTCCCAGCCGGTGACGCTGTCGGTCGGCCCCAAGTTCAAGGGCGCATCGCTCGCTGATTTCGTCGCCGAGGCGAAACGCAGCCCGGGCAGCATTGCCTTCGCCTCCAAT
>JAEWEW010000281.1 GCA_023389175.1 Pseudomonadota bacterium
GCGCGACCATCGTGCCGGATTCGATCAAACCGCTCCAAGGAGATGCCGGATGATGAAGAACCAGCTTGCCGGGCTGATGAAGCAGGCCCAGCAGATGCAGGACAACATGAAGAAGGTCCAGGAGCAACTGGCCTCGATCGAGGTGGAGGGTCAGTCCGGCGCCGGCCTGGTCAAGGTGGTCATGAACTGCCGCAACGACGTCAAGCGGGTCGCCATCGATCCGAGCCTGCTCGCCGACGACAAGGACATGCTGGAGGACCTGGTGGCCGCGGCGGTCAACGACGCGCTGCGCAAGGCGGAGCAGACCTCGCAGGAGCGGATGGCCTCGGTCACGTCCGGCCTGCCGCTGCCGCCGGGCTTCAAGATGCCGTTCTGACCGGACCGGCCGCCATCCGCGTCGCCGCCTTCGCTTGAAGACGCCTGCGTCCTTCGAACTGCTGACCCGTGCGCTCAAGCGCCTGCCGGGCGTTGGCCCGAAGACTGCCCAGCGCTATGCGCTGCACCTGTTGCAGCGTGACCGCGACGCCGCGCGGGACCTCGCCGCCGGCCTCACCGAGGCGCTCGCGCGGGTGCGGCAATGCAGCCGGTGCAACACCTTCACCGAGGAAGCGGTGTGCGACATCTGCGCATCCCCGCGCCGTGACCCCTCGGTGCTCTGCATCGTGGAATCCCCGGCGGACCAGCTGGTGATCGAGCACACGCTTGCCTTTTCCGGGCTGTACTTCGTCCTGATGGGGCGGCTGTCGCCGCTCGACGGCGTCGGGCCCCGGGAGATCCACTTCGAGCGGCTGATCGAGCGGGCCTGCGACGGCGTGGTCAAGGAGGTGGTGCTGGCCACCAACTTCACCCAGGAAGGCGAGGCGACCGCGCACTACCTCGCCGAGATGCTGCGCGCACGCGGGTTGGCCGTGACCCGGCTCGCCCGCGGCGTTCCGCTCGGCGGCGAGCTCGAGTACGTGGACGCTGCCACGGTCGCGCAGGCGATGCGCGATCGCCGCAGCGTCTAGCAGCCGTCGCGTCGGGGAGGAGCCTCGAGGTGCGCGGATGGCGAGCAGCGCTGAAACGGGCCGGTTCCATGGTCCTGCGCATCCCCGGCCTGCGGGTGGTGCTGCTCGCGATGAAGAACTATATCCTGCACCAGAGCGCGAACCAGGCCGGCAGCGTCGCCTTCTCCACCATCCTGGCGATGTTCCCGCTGCTGATCCTGGTCTCCGCCGGGGCTGCCTACATGGGCAAGCCGGGCGATGCCGCAGCGCTCGCGGAGCGGGTGATCGGCTACGCTCCGCCGGTGGTGAGCGGCGCCCTGCGGCCGGTGGTGGACCAGGTGCTCAGCCAGCGCAACCAGGCGCTGCTCGCGATCGGGCTCTTCGGCACCATCTGGGCCGCTTCCTCCGGCGTCCAGTCGATCCGCACCGCCCTCAACAAGGCCTACGACATCGATCACGGCCTGCCGTTCTGGAAGGCCCGCATCAAGGTGACGATCTTCACGCTGGTGGTGGGCGCGGCGATCATGGTCACCTTCAGCTCGCTGGTCATCATGCCCTACGTGTGGCAATTCCTCGAAGCCACGATGGGCGTGCATGCCGAGATGTGGTGGCTTCGCACCGGCGTGCGCCAGGGGCTCGCCCTGGTCGTGCTGACGGTGCTCTATGCCGTTCTCTACGGCTGGCTGCCCGACGTGGCGCAGCGCCTGAGGTCGGTGCTGCCCGGGGCGATTTTCGGCGCGGCGCTCTGGGTCGGCGCCGCGATGCTGCTCTCGTACTCCTGGCGCAGCGCCGGCAAGCTGCAGCTGGTCTACGGCAGCTTCACCGGGCTGGTCGCCACGCTGGTGTTCGTCTACCTCAGCGCCGTGACGCTGATCCTCGGGGCGGAGCTGAACGCGGTGCTGCGCGAGCAGGCGAGAGGCGGGGCGGCGAAGGACGGCGACAGGCAGACCGACGGCAAAGAGACCCGCGAGCAGGAAACCCGGGAGAAGGAAGCTCGCGAGCAGCAAGCCCGTGAGCAGCAAGCCCGTGAGCAGCAGGCCCGTGAGCAGCAGGCCCGTGAGCAGCAGGCCCGCGAGCAGGAACCACGGGGAGACTGATCCACAATACCGCGCGGCAGTGAGCGGTTGCTGCCGTCGACAACGCAGGCTACCAAGGAGGAAACCACGAATGGCAACGCACGCAACCGGTGATGGCGGCATTCCGCCGCGCGACGCAGCCGAGCGCGGCCTGAAGCGCGTGATGACGCTGGGCGGCGCGTACGGCACCCGCAACTACACCGTGAAGGACCTGCGCGACCTCAAGGGCAAGCGGGTCCTCACCGAGACGCTTCCCTTCTCGCCGGAGGAGGCTGCCGCCGCCGAGGAAGCGGGCATCGACCTGATGAAGGTGCGCTTCGATCCGAAGCAGCCGGAGCTCGCCGCGAGGATCCGCAAGGCTGCGCCGAACACCTTCATGTCGTTCTCGGTCCCGCTGGTGGCGGCGGCATCCGAGACCGAGGCGGTGCGGCTGGGCTACCAGGCGATGGAGGTCGGCGCCGACGGCATCATGTGCCAGTGGTCGCCGCGCTTCGTCGCGGCGGCAGCCGAAGCCGGCATCCCGATCGAAGGCCATGCCGGGCTGGTGCCGCGCAAGAGCACCTGGACCGGCGGCCTGCGCGCCGTCGGGAAGACGCTCGAGGAAGCGCTCTGGGTCTTCCAGGAGATCAAGAAGCTGGAAGAGGCCGGCGCATGGGCGGTGGAGGTGGAGGTCATTCCGGCCGAGCTGCTCGCCGAGATCTCCCGGCGGACCAGCCTGCTCACCTCGTCGATCGGCGCCGGAGCCGGTGGCGACATCCAGTTCCTGTTCGCCGACGACATCCTCGGCAACAACGGCCCGCCGTATCCGCGCCACACCAAGCAGTACCGCGACTTCTTCAAGCTGAAGCAGCAGATGCAGGCCGAACGGGTAGCCGGCTTCCGGGAGTTCGTCGAGGACGTGCGCTCCGGTGCATTCCCGGGGCCCAAGCACGTCATCAAGGCGCCCGATGGCCTGATCGACAGCTTCCTCGAGCGGCTCGACAAGCAGCGCTGAGACGGCGAGGCGCCGCACGCGTCGGGAAAACACCGACGGCGGCGCCCCATGCACCGGGCGGTATGATTCCGGGTGCGACGACAACCGCGACGGCATGCAAGATGCCGCGCGCGAACCCACCGGGAGACGACGATGACATCGACGACAGACTTGCATCCTGAGGCGTTACCGGACCCGCATCGCCGGAGGCTCGGCCGGCTGCTGGTCGCCACAGCGGCGGGCGGCTCGTCCTTGCTGGCGCTTGCCGGTGGCGCTCGCGCGCAGTCCCTCGAGAAGCAGAAGGTCACCATCGCGGTCGGCGGCAAGTCGGCGCTCTACTACCTGCCGCTCACCATCGCGGAGGAGCTCGGCTACTTCAAGGACGAAGGGCTGGACGTGGAGATCGTGGACTTCGCGGGCGGCTCCAAGTCGCTGCAGGCGGTGGTCGGCGGCTCGGCGGACGTGGTGTCCGGCGCCTACGAGCACACCATCAACCTGCAGGCGCGCAAGCAGTACTTCACCGAGTTCGTGCTCATGGGCCGCGCGCCGCAGATCTCGGTCGGCGTCTCCAAGGCAAAGGCCGCCGCGTACAAGGGTCCGCAGGACCTGAAGGGCTTCAAGATCGGGGTGTCCGCACCGGGCTCCTCCACCAACATGGTCGCCAACTACGTGCTGGCCAAGGGCGGGTTGACGCCGAAGGACGCCTCCTTCATCGGCGTGGGCACCGGTTCCGGCGCGGTCGCGGCCATGCGGGCCGGGCAGCTCGACGCGATCTCCAACACCGACCCGATCATGACGATGCTCGAGCGCTCGGGCGACGTGAAGATCATCGCCACGACCCGCACCGTGAAGGGCACGCAGGACGTCTTCGGCGGCCCGATGCCCGCCGGCAGCCTCTACGCGCCGGAGTCGTTCGTGAAGCAGAACCCGCGCACCACCCAGGCGCTGGCGAACGCCATCGTCCGCGCGAACCTCTGGCTGCAGTCCGCCGGGCCCTCGGAGATCATCAAGACGGTGCCGGAGTCCTACCTGCTCGGCGACCGCGCGGTCTACCTCGCGGCCTACAACAACGTGAAGGACGCGCTCTCGCCGGACGGCCTGATGTCGGATGCCGGCGCGAGGACGACGCTCGACGCCCTCCGTTCGTTCAATCCGGCACTGAAGGACGCGAAGATCGATCTCGCCCGGACCTGGACCAACGAGTACGCCAACAAGGCGCTCGCCAAGTACCGCAAGTAGAACCGGGCCGATGGAGCAGGCGGGCGCGGCAGTATCGCTCGAGGGTGTCACCTGCACCTTCGTGTCCCGCGACGCCCCCGGGCAGCGCTATACCGCCGTACGCGACGTCTCGCTGTCGGTCGCGCCGGGGGAGTTCGTCGCGGTGGTCGGACCCACCGGCTGCGGCAAGAGCACGCTGCTCAACGTGGCCGCCGGCCTGCTGGAACCGTCGGCTGGCACGGTCCGCATCTTCGGAGACCCGCTGGTCGGCATCAACCGCCGCGCCGGCTACATGTTCCAGAGCGATGCCCTGATGCCGTGGCGCAGCGCGCTCGCCAACGTCACCGCCGGCCTCGAGTTCGCCGGCGTTGCGCCGGACGAGTCACGCCGCCGCGCCCAGGCGTGGCTGGAACGGGTCGGGCTCAGCGGCTTCGGTGACCGCTATCCGCACCAGCTCTCCGGCGGCATGCGCAAGCGGGTGGCACTGGCGCAGACGCTCATCATGGATCCGGACATCATCCTGATGGACGAGCCGTTCTCGGCGCTCGACGTGCAGACCCGGCAGCTCATGGAGAACGAGGTGCTGGAGCTGTGGGCCGCCAAGCGCAAGGCGGTGCTCTTCATCACCCACGACCTGGACGAGGCTATCGCCATGTCGGATCGGGTGGTGGTGCTGTCGGCCGGGCCCGCCTCCCATCCCATCGGCGATTTCCCGGTCACCTTGCCGCGGCCGCGCGACGTGGCCGAGATCCGCATGACGCCGCCGTTCATGGCGCTGCACGAGCAAGTCTGGTCGGTCCTGCGGGACGAGGTGCTCAAGGGCTACGCCCAGCAGCGGCGCGCGGTCGCATGAAGCGCGGCACGGATCGCCCATGACCAAGCTGCGCCTGCGCACCTACCAGGTGGGGCTCGCGATCCTGCTGTTCGTGTTCTGGCATGTCGCCACCAGCCCCACGCTCCTGCCGCCGATCTACTTCGAGAATCCGGACCAGGCCGCGTTCTTCTTCGGGCGGCCGCTCGAGATCCTGCAGCGCATCTTCGACTGGTTCTGGACCGGCGAGATCTTCGGCCATCTCTGGGTGACCCTCTTCGAGACGATGGTCGCGTTCGCCATCGGGACCGTCGCCGGGCTGGTGGTCGGCATGTGGCTCGCGCTCTCGCCGACCGCCGCCGCCATCCTCGACCCCTACATCACCGCGATGAACTCCATGCCGCGGGTCATCCTGGCGCCGATCTTCGGCGTCTGGTTCGGACTGGGCGTGTGGTCGAAGGTCGCGTTGGGCGTCACGCTGGTGTTCTTCATCGTCTTCTTCAACGTCTACCAGGGCGTGCGCGAGGTGAGCCCGAACGTCCTCGCCAGCGCGCGCATGCTCGGCGCATCCCGGCGCCAGCTCCTGCGCCATGTCTACCTGCCGAGCGCCACCAGCTGGGTGTTCTCCAGCCTGCACACCTCCGTCGGACTGGCGTTCGTCGGCGCCGTCGTCGGCGAGTACCTCGGCTCGGCCAAGGGCGTCGGCTATCTTATCCTGCAGGCCGAAGGCAGCTTCGACTTCAACACGGTGTTCGCCGGCATCCTGGTGCTCACCGCGTTTGCGCTGGTGCTCGACGGCCTCGTCGGCATCGTGGAGAAGCGGCTGATGAAGTGGCAGCCGCGCTCGGGAGAGACCGAGAAGCTCTGACCGGGTCGGACTCGGGGAGAACCCGCCAGCGGCCGGCGCTCGTGACAATTCCCACAATGGCGCCATGCCCCGCTGCTAAACTCGGCGGCCATCGATGCTCCAATCGCGCTGCGTCGGCGCCTGCCGACCGGCTGTCCCGCTTCAATCACGGTCAATCAAGCATGAAGAAACGCGTCGTCGCGCCCGCTGTCGGACTCCTCGTGGCCCTCATCCTGGCCGGCTGCGGCGGCGGCAGCGACGATCCACCTCCGTCGAACCCGCCGCCGCCTCCGCCGGGAGGCAACCAGCCGCCGCCCCCACCGCCGCCGGCCACCGCCGCCAACTCGGTGGCCCAGGTCAAGGCCGACATGACCGGCAGCCACGAGGCATCCTCGCCGCAGATCGCCGGGTCGGACTACTACGCGAACGGCCCGGCCCTGCGCCCGGGGGCGCCCGGCGCGGGTCGCCTGGCCCTTGGCGGCTACGGCCAGGTCTACCTGGCGAGCGGCCATGCGGCCTCCAACGCGCGCGTGCAGCTGCGCAACCTCGAGACCTATGCCTACACCGGCGGGGTTTGGAAGCGGGTCCAGTACAGCGAGCGGGTGAAGGGCGCGTTCTACAG
>JAEWEW010000338.1 GCA_023389175.1 Pseudomonadota bacterium
CGGCGACCCCGCTCGCGGATGACGCGGCCTCGCGCGCGGCCGGCTTGCGCGGCGCGGGGCGGCGGCCGCCGGCGTTGCCCTGCACCTTGGCCGCGATCCGCATGCGCAGCGCGTTCAGCTTGATGAAGCCGCCCGCATCCGCCTGGTCGTAGGCGCCCTGGTCGTCCTCGAAGGTGACGATGCGGGTGTCGAAGAGCGAATTGGCCGACTCGCGGCCGATCACGATGACGTTGCCCTTGTAGAGCTTCAGCTTCACCGTGCCATTCACCTGCTGCTGGGTGTAGTCGATCAGGTGCTGCAGCGTGCGCCGCTCCGGCGACCACCAGTAGCCGTTGTAGATCAGGCTGGCGTAGCGGGGCATCAGGTCGTCCTTGAGGTGGGCCACCTCGCGGTCGAGCGTGATGGACTCGATGGCCCGATGGGCGCGCAGCAGGATCGAGCCGCCGGGCGTCTCGTAGCAGCCGCGCGACTTCATGCCGACATAGCGGTTCTCCACCAGGTCCAGGCGGCCGATGCCATGGCGGCCGCCGAGGGTGTTGAGCTCCGCGAGCAGCTCGTGCGCGCGCATGCGCTTGCCGTCGATCGCGACCAGGTCGCCGCGCTCGAATTCGAGCTCCACCACCTGTGCCTGGTTGGGCGCCTTCTCCGGCGCCACCGTGAGCCGCCACATGCCCTTCTCGGGCGGTGGCACCGCCGGATCCTCCAGCACGCCGCCTTCGTAGGAAATATGGAGCAGGTTCGCGTCCATGGAGAAGGGCGCCTCGCCCTTGCGCTTCTTGAAGTCCACCGGGATGCCATGCCGATCGGCATAGGCGAGCAGCTTCTCCCGCGACAGCAGGTCCCACTCGCGCCAGGGCGCGATCACCTTGACATCCGGCATCAGCGCATAGGCGCCGAGCTCGAAGCGGACCTGGTCGTTGCCCTTGCCGGTGGCGCCGTGCGCGATCGCGTCGGCCTTCTCCTCGCGGGCGATCTCCACCAGGCGCTTCGCGATCAGCGGCCGGGCGATCGAGGTGCCGAGCAGATACTCGCCTTCGTAGACCGTATTGGCCCGGAACATGGGGAAGACGAAGTCCCGGACGAACTCCTCGCGCAGGTCGTCGATGTGGATGCTCTTCACGCCGGCGGCGCGGGCCTTCGCGCGGGCCGGCTCGAGCTCCTCGCCCTGGCCGATGTCGGCGGTGAAGGTGACCACCTCGCAGCGGTAGGTGTCCTGCAGCCACTTGAGGATCACCGATGTATCCAGCCCGCCGGAATAGGCGAGCACGACTTTCTTGACGTCCGACATGTATCCCTCCGAGGCGGCTATTGTGCCAGCAACGATGCGGATCCTGCCCTCCGGCGGGCTCCGGTGGTGCGACAATGACGGCGCCTTCCATTCCGAGCCTCGAGACGACATGACCCCTGCATCGAAAGCCTCCGCCGCCGCGGGCGCCGCTGCCCGCGCGCGCAGCGCGGGCCGACTCCTCGTCGACCAACTGCTGGTGCACGGCGTGACCCGGGCCTACTGCGTGCCGGGGGAGAGCTACCTGCCGGTGCTGGACGCCCTGCATGACGTGCGGGACCGGATCGCGCTCACCGTCTGCCGGCAGGAGGGCGGGGCGGCCAACATGGCCGAGGCGTGGGGCAAGCTCGGCGACGGGCCGGGCATCTGCTTCGTGACGCGGGGACCGGGTGCCACCAATGCCGCGATCGGCCTGCACACCGCCCGGCAGGACAGCACGCCGATGATCCTGTTCGTCGGACAGGTGGGGAGCGACTTCGTCGAGCGCGAGGCGTTCCAGGAGATCGACTATCGTCGCATGTTCGGAGCGATGGCCAAGTGGGTGGCCAGCATCGACCGTGCCGATCGCATCCCGGAGCTGGTCTCGCACGCTTTCCACGCCGCGACCTCCGGCCGCTGCGGGCCGGTGGTGCTCGCGCTTCCCGAGGACATGCTGGCGGAGGAGGCCGCGGTCGCGGACGGCCGTCGCTACCAGCCCGCGCAGGCACGTCCCTCGCCGGATGCCATGCGTGACTTCGCCGCACTGCTGGAATCGGCCAGCCGGCCGCTGCTGCTGGTGGGCGGGTCCGCCTGGAGCGACGAAGGCCGCGCGGCGCTCGCCCGCTTTGCCCATCGCCACGATCTGCCGGTCGCCTGCGCATGGCGCTTCCAGGACGCGTTCGACAATGCCGACAGCCACTATGTGGGCGAGATCGGCATCGGCGTGAACCCGCGGCTTGGCGAGCGGCTGCGGGATGCGGACCTGGTCGTCGCCGTGGGCGCCCGGCTGGGCGAGATGACCACAAGCGGCTACAGCCTGCTGGAGGTGCCGTTGCCTCGGCAGAAGCTCGTCCATGTCTATCCGGATCCGGACGAGCTCGGGCGGGTCTATGCACCGACGCTTTCCATCGTGAGCAGCGCAGACGCCTGGGCCCGTGCGCTGGAGACGCTCGCCGCGGACGCCGGAAGTCTTCCGGCCGGCGGGCCGGATGCCTCTTCCCGCCGCGAATGGCTGCAGGGCGCGCAGGAGGACTACGCCCGCTGGCGCGAGCCGCGTCCGCAGCCGGGCGAGCTCGACTATCCGACGGCGATCCTGCACCTGGACCGCATCCTGCCTCCGGATGCCATCATCGCCAACGGCGCCGGCAACTTCGCCTCGCCGCTGCATCGCTTCTATCGCCATCGTCAGCACAAGACGCAGCTCGCGCCGAGCTCGGGGGCGATGGGATACGGCGTCCCGGCGGCGATCGCCGCGGCGCTGCGCCATCCCGGCAGGACCGTGGTGGCGGTGACCGGCGACGGCGACTTCCTGATGACCGGGCAGGAGCTCGCCACTGCCCGGCAGTACGGCGCGGCGATCACCGTGCTGCTGGTCAACAACGGCATGTACGGTACGATCCGGATGCACCAGGAGCGTCACTTCCCGGGCCGGGTCCACGGCACCAGCCTGGTCAATCCGGAGTTCGACGCGCTGGCGCGCGCCTACGGCTGCTTCGGGGAACGGGTGACCCGCACCGGCGATTTCCCCGCCGCGTTCGAGCGGGCCCTGGAGGCCAACCGGGGCGGCATACCGGCGTTGCTGGAGCTGATGGTGGATCCGCAGGCCATCACGGCGAACCAGACACTCGACGAGATCCGCCGCAAGGCGCTGGGAGAGAAGTGACGATGTCCGATGCAGCCCCCGGGGATGCCCACGGGACCAGCGCCCTGGCGCAGCTGAAGCGGCTCACTACGGTGGTCGCGGATACCGGCGACTTCAATGCGGTCAGGTCGTACGCGCCGCGGGATGCCACCACCAACCCGACCCTGATCCTGAAGGCGGTGCGCATGCCCGGGTACGCGGACCTGCTTGCCCGCGCCCGCGAGGAGGCCCGCACCGCCAAGGGGGCAGGCAACGAGACCGCGGAGACCTGCGACCGGCTGCTGATCGCCTTCGGCCGCGAGATCCTGCAGATCATCCCTGGGCGGGTGTCCACGGAGGTCGATGCCCGGCTATCCTTCGACACCGAGGCCACCATCGCCAAGGCGCGCCGCCTGGTGTCGCTGTACGAGGCGGCGGGCATCGGGCGCGACCGCGTCCTGATCAAGGTCGCGGCCACCTGGGAGGGCATTGCCGCGGCGGAGCGGCTCGAGCGCGAAGGCATCCACTGCAACCTCACGCTGCTCTTCGGCTTTGCGCAGGCGGTCGCCTGCGCGGATGCCGGCGTCACGCTGGTCAGCCCGTTCGTCGGGCGCATCTATGACTGGTATCGCCGCAAGGAGAACCGCGACTATGCCGGCGAGGAGGATCCGGGCGTGCAGTCGGTGCGCCGCATCTACACCTACTTCAAGCGCTTCGGCTACCAGACCGAGGTCATGGGCGCGAGCTTCCGCAACATCGGCCAGGTGCTCGCGCTCGCGGGCTGCGACCTGCTCACCATCAGCCCGGACCTGCTCGAGGAGCTCGAGCGCACCAGGCAGCCGGTGTCGCGGCGGCTGGATCCGGCGGCCGCCGCGAGCGCGCGCGTCGACCGCGAACGCTTCGAGGAGAGCCGCTTCCGCTTCGAGATGAACGAGGATGCGATGGCCACCGAGAAGCTGGCCGAAGGCATCCGGACCTTCGCCTCGGACATCCGCGCCCTGGAACAACTGGTGGCCGCCTCAGCGTGATTCCGGTAGCCGTGCCGTCGTGGATCTTGGGCTCGCCCGGTGCCGGGAGAGGCCCGGGCCGCCGTTCGCGGTGGCCGGGTAGAGCTGCCCCGGCGCCGCGGTTGCGCGGCCTCGGTGCGGGCCTCGCGCTCGCCACGCTGCTGCTGTCGGCCTGCGCCGGACCCGGAGGCGGCGCTCGGGTGGATGCCGGTCCCCGCGGCGAATCGCGCGAATGCCTCGACTTCCTCGGCGAGCTCGACCGGGTGATCGACGTGACCGGTGCGCGCGACGCGGGCGAGCATCGCATCGCCGGCTTTCCGTTCCTGCGCGTCGATCGCTTCACTGCCTCCTTCCGCGACGAGCTGGCCGACGAGCCCCGGTCGCTCGCCTGGATCGCCCGCCTGAGGGCGATCGACGAGCGCGCGCGCCGCTTCGAGATCGCCAACCTGCCGGAGGTCGCCTTCCCGATCATGCGGCGCTACGACCGCGAAGCGACCTTCGCGCATGCGCGCGCCTGCGGCGACCGGCTCGCGGCGGAGCTTGCGCAACAGCCCGCGCAACGCGAGCGGGTAGCCCGGCTCGCGGTGGTGCCGGATGACTACAGCACCTTCCGGCGCGCGGTCGGCCTGTACTCGCTCACCGGCATGCCGTTCGCCGCGAGCGAGCGACGCTGGGAACGCCGGACCCGCCGGATCTTTGCCGAGGGGCGGCAGGAGTCGCCGCCCTCCAACGTGGTCTACCAGCGCTACGAACCGGTGGACGGGACGCTGCCGCCGGCCGAGGCGATCGCTCGGGCGCGCGCGGCGCTGGCGGCGGCGCCGGTCGATGCGCTCGGCATCCCGCAGCTCGACGACGAGGCGCGGGACCGTCTCTTCACCGCCTTCGCGCCCACCTTCGAGATCGCGACCAGCGCGGAGTACGACCGCTTCGGGCCGCTGCTCTGGATCGACCTGCGCGGCCTGGTGCTTCCCGGCGCGGAGCGGTTTTGGCTCGATGTCGACCCTTCGCAACCGGTGGTGTACCGGCGGCTCGCCTTCACCCGCTACGGCGCCGAGGTGCTGCCGCAGCTTGTCTACACCATCTGGTTCAGCGGCCGGCCGATGCAGGACTCGGGCGATCTCCTCGGTGGCCGGCTCGACGGGCTGGTGTGGCGCGTCACGCTGGATCCGAAGGGCGAGCCGCTCCTGTTCGATACGGTGCAGCCGAGCGGGCGCTTCGCCATGTTCTTTCCGACCTCGCGCCTGCGCGCGAAGCCCGCGCCCGAGTCCGAGCCGCTCGCCGAATGGGCCTATTCCCCGATCGACCAGCCGATCGAGCAGTGGGTCGGCTCGCAGGCTAAACCGGGGCACACCGGATCGCAGCTGGCGAGCGTCGGCCTGCGCATCGCCTCGCACACTCACCAGCTGGTCGGGGTCGCGCCGCCGGGAAGGCCCTGGGGCCAACCTGCCGCGCCGAATCCGCCGTACCGGTTCCTCGCCGCCGACCGGCTGCGCGCGTTGCCGCTGCCCGGCGGTGGCAGCCGCAGCGTCTTCGGTCCCGACGGGATCGTGCCGCATACCGAGCGCTTCGCCCGGTACTTCTTCTGGCCGATGGGCATCGCGAGCCCGGGCTCGATGCGACAGTGGGGTCGCCAGCCGACCGCCTTCGTCGGCCGACGGCACTTCGACGATGCCGACCTCATCGAGCGGCGCTTCGAGTGGGTCGGCCACGAGCGCCCGCCGTCCGCCGTGGCGCGCTGAGCTCCGGTGGCCGGCCGGCAACGGCCGGTTGACGTCAGCGCCCGGTGCTGCCGAAGCCGCCGCTGCCGCGGTCGCTCGCGTCGAAGTCGTCCACCACGCGGAATTCGGCCTGCACCACCGGCACGATCACCAGCTGCGCAAGCCGCTCGAGCGGCTCGAGGGTGAAAGTGTCGTTGCCGCGATTCCAGCAGGAGACCATCAGCGGTCCCTGGTAGTCGGAGTCGATCAGTCCGACCAGGTTGCCGAGCACGATGCCGTGCTTGTGGCCGAGCCCGGAGCGCGGCAGGATCAGCGCCGCAAGGCCGGGGTCGGCGATGTGGATCGCGATGCCCGTCGGCACCAGCACCGTCTCGCCGGGAGCGATACGGGTCGTCCGCTCGACGCAGGCCCGCAGGTCGAGGCCTGCGCTGCCCGGCGTCGCATAGGCCGGCAGGCGGTCGCGGACCCGTTCGTCCAGCACCCTGAGCTCCACGGTCGCTCGCATCTGGCCGGGCCTCACCGGTCCGCGGCCGGCAGCCGCCGGGCGATCTCCGCAACCAGCCGGGTGGCGAGATCGTCCTTGCGCCCGCGGCCGAGCGGCGTGACGCCTGCCTCGTCGACCAGCACCAGCTCGTTGTCCTCGCGCCCGAAGGTCGCGGGGCCGATGTTTCCGACGATCAGCGGAATGCCCTTGCGTACGCGCTTCTCCCGGGCATGGTCGACCAGGTTCTCCGACTCGGCCGCGAACCCGACGCAGTAGGGCGCCCGGGGCCGGCGGGCGACGCTCGCGAGGATGTCCGGGTTCTCCACCAGCTCGAGCCGGGGCACGCGCTCGGCGCGACTGTCCCCCTCGTTGGTGCCGCCGTGCTTCTTGATCTTCTGCGTCGACGGATTGGCGACCCGCCAGTCCGCGACCGCGGCGACCGCGATGAAGCAGTCGATGCGGATGGACGAGGCCGCGAGGTCCAGCTCCGCATCCACTGCCGCGAGCATCTCCACCGCGGAAGCGACGTTGATGCGCTTCACGCCCTGCGGCGCCTCCAGCGCGGTCGGTCCCGAGATCAGGGTGACCTGCGCGCCGGCGTGCCGGCAGGCTCGGGCGATCGCATAGCCCATGCGGCCGGACGACCGGTTGGTGATGCCCCGGACCGGATCGATCGCCTCGAAGGTCGGGCCGGCGGTGATGAGGATGCGCTTGCCGGCCATCAGCTTCGGGGCGAACCAGGCGGTGAGCTCCTCCACGATCTCCAGCGGCTCCAGCATCCGTCCGTCGCCGACCTCGCCGCAGGCCTGGTCGCCGCTTCCCGGCCCGAGGATCGCCACCCCGTCCGCGCGCAGCCGTGCGACGTTGCGCTGCGTCGCAGGGTTGGCCCACATCTGCCGGTTCATCGCCGGGGCGACCAGCAGGGGTGCCTCGCGCGCGAGGCAGAGCGTGGAGAGCAGGTCGTCCGCGAGGCCGTTCGCGATCTTGGCCATGACGTCGGCTGTAGCCGGCGCGATCACCACCGCATCCATGGGACGGGACAGCTCGATGTGCGGCATGCCGTTCTCGATGCGCCCGTCCCAGGCGTCGACGAACACCGGCTTGCCGGTGAGCGCCTGGAAGGTGGTCGGCGTGACGAAGCGCGCGGCAGCCTCGCTGAGGACTGCCTGGACCGAGGCGCCCGCGCGCTGCAGGTCGCGCACCAGCTGCGCCGCCTTGTAGGCCGCGACGCCGCCGGTCACGCCGAGCAGCAGGTTGCGGCCAGCGAGGCCGCCGGCGCCCGCGGCTGCGGCGTCGGTCGCGCCGCGACGGGCGATGGCTGCGGGATTGCCTGCGCTCGGGGCTGGAATGTTCATGTCGTCACCCGAACGCGCCTCATGCGCAGCAGTTCGTCGAGGATCAGGCTGGCCGCCCCGACAGTGATGGCGGAATCGGCCGCGTTGAATGCCGGAAAATACCAGTTGCCCTGGTGGAAGAGCAGGAAGTCCACCACCTGGCCGTAGGCGAGGCGGTCGATGACGTTGCCAACCGCGCCGCCGAGGATCAATGCGAGCGCGACGCCGAAGAGCCGCTGGGACCGGTGCGTGCGCAGCAGGTGCACGATGAAGATCGAGGCGGCCACCGCGATGCCGATGAAGAACCAGCGCTGCCAGCCATCGTGG
>JAEWEW010000367.1 GCA_023389175.1 Pseudomonadota bacterium
GTGGTGGGCTCGGCGCGCGCCGGCGGCCGGGCGGGGGCGGACTGCAGGGTTGCGGCGAGGCGCGTCGGCGCCTCCCGTCGGCGTCCCGGTCCCGGCGGCGGCGAATCCGGATCGCTGTAGTCAGGCACGAAGGTGTTGATCGCGGTGGCGATCAGGTCGCCGCGCAGTCCGAGCGCGCAGGCGGCGCCGACTGCGGCGAGCAGCGAGGACACCGGGATCCCGCCGCGCCAGATGCCGCCGTTGCTTCGTCCGCTCGCGGCGACCGGCGTCCCGGCCGCCTCCGCGCCGCTGTCGTACGGCTCGAGCGTGGCGAGGGTGTCGCGCTCGCGGCCGTGCGCGACGATGATGTCGCCGCGGTCGTGCAGGATCGCCCGGCCGCCGCCGGCAAGATGCGCGGCCACCACCGGCAGGTCCGGGTCGCTCGCGAAGTAGATGATCTCGCCGTCGCACAGCTCCGCCATCTCGACGATCAGCGGATCATGGGCGTTCAGCACCGCGGCGCCGTCGGGCAGCACCACGTCCACCTGCGTGCGCAGCAGGCGGTACATCAGCTCCGGCGAATCGAGATAGCTTTCCGGCAGCGTGCACTGCGGGTCGATGTGCGTGATGATGCCGACCTTGCAGCGGTCGTACGGGATGCCTTCGTTGGCCATCATCCAGGGCCCGTTCTCCAGCACCACCGCGTCCACCAGGCGGTTCTGCAGCAGCCGGTGGCCGGTGGCCCAGTCGGCGCGGTTGCCGCGCTCGAGGTGCCGGCGACCGATGTACATGCCGGTGCCGCAGGCGAGCCCGGTGCGCCGGCTGGCGAGCCGCAGCATGTGGGCGACCACCTGCGCGACCGCCGTGGTGTCGCGCGTGCCGGTGATGCCGATGACCGGGATGCGGCCGTTGTCGTCACCCTTGAAGAGATGGTCGGCGATCGCGCGGCCGACCGGCCGCGGCTGGCCGGCTGCGGGCCGCAGGTGCATCAGCAGCCCGGGTCCGGCGTTCACCTCGACGATCGCGCCGCGCTGCTCCGCGAGCGGGCGCGAGATGTCCTCCGCCACCAGGTCGACGCCCGCGATGTCGAGCCCGATCACCCGCGCGGCGAGGGCGACGACATGGGCGACTTCCGGATGCACCTCGTCGGTCACGTCGATCGCGACGTTGCCGTTGCGCTGGATCAGCACCGTGCGGCCGGCTTCGGGCACCGAATGCTCGGTGAGTCCCTGGCGCGCCAGCTCCAGCCGCGCCGCCGAGTCGATGCGCACCGGATTGAGCGGGCAGTCCTCGCTGCTGCCGCGGCGCGGGTCGGCATTGAGCTGCAGCTCGATCAGCTCCAGCACGGTGTGGCGACCGTCGCCGGTCACGAAGGCCGCGTCGCCGCGCGCCGCGGCCACCATCCGGCCTCCGACCACGAGCAGCCGGTGCTCGTTGCCGGGCACGAACCGCTCGACGATGACCCCGCTGCCTTCGTCCGCGGCGACCCCGTAGGCCTTCTCCACCTCCTCGCGGGTGGTCACGTTGACGAAGACGCCACGCCCGTGGTTGCCATCCGAGGGCTTGACCGCCACCGGCAGCCCGATCTCCTGCGCCGCCGCCCAGGCATCGGCGGCGTCATCCACGAGGCGCCCTTCCGGCACCGGCACGCCGCAGGCACGCAGCAGCTCCTTGGACAGGTCCTTGTCGCGCGAGATGCCTTCGGCGATCGCGCTGGTGCGGTCGGTCTCGGCGGTCCAGATGCGCCGCATGCGCGAGCCGTACCCGAGCTGCACCAGGTTGCCGGCGTTGAGGCGGATCGCCGGGATGCCGCGCTGCTCGGCCGCGGTGACGATGCAGGCGGTGCTCGGCCCGAGCATCAGCTCGTCGGTCATGTCGCGCAGGGTCGCGACTGCGGCGGCGACGTCGAACGGCGTGTCGTTGATCGCCGCCATCACCAGGTCGCGCGCCGCGGTGAGGGCGGCGAGCGTGATCCGCTCGTGGAACGCGCTCACGATCACCTTGTAGACGCCGCGGGTGGGGATCTCGCGCGCCTTGCCGAAGCCGCCCGGCTGCCCGGCCATGTTCTGCAGCTCGAGCGTGACATGCTCCATGATGTGGGCCGGCCAGGTTCCCTCCTGCAGGCGCCGCACGAAGCCGCCGCGCTCGCCATAGCTGCAGCGGTGCTCGATCAGGCTCGGCAGCCAGGCGCACAACCGGTCGACGAAGCCCGGCAGGGTGTTCGAGGGGAAATCCTCCAGCGCCCCGATGTCCACCAGCGCCTCGAGGACCGGATAGTAGGTCCACATGTTGGGACCCTTGAGATGCTTCACACCGAGTATCTGGATCGGTTCGTGCTTCATTTTCCGGCCCTGGTCAGGCTCCTTGGCGGACGGTGCGGTATGCTTCGGCCGCGGCCAGCGATACTACAACGCCTTCCCGGACGGCTCCTGTGAGGGAATCCTTTCCCGCCTGCACCTGGGGGGCGACTGCCTCCCACGACCCATGATCTCAGAAACCCCCGCCCCGGTGCTCCCGGCGGCCTCCGCGGTGCCGGCGTCGCGCGCCGGCGTCGACCGCGTGCTGCAGCGCGGCGAGATCGTACAGGCGGCGGTCGAGACCGATCTGGACGAACGCCTCCGGTTCGCGCCGGGCGTGGTGGCGCTCACCGATCGCCGCCTGGTGGCGCTGCAGGGCGAACCCGGGGGCGAGACCGCGCCGGTGCGGGCCTGGGACCTGCGGCCCGGCATGCGGCTGGCAACCCAGGACCATGCCGGCGTCGGCATGCTCGCCCTCTGCGATGCCGAACGGCGGCTCGCCTGGTGGCGCTACACGATGGCCCGCGGCTCCGCGGTCGGGACGCTGGTGACGGCCTTCGAGCGGCAGGTGGCGGCGCTGGCCGGATCGGCCGGGCCCGGCGGCCCCGGGTTGCCGTCGGGCGGGCAGGCCGCGGCGGCGGGCGAGCCGGTTGCCGGGGATGGGCCGCCACCCACTGCTGCAAGGGAATCGGCCCAGGTCCCCGGCGTCCGGCGGCATGCCGTGGCGGGGGAGGCCAAGCGTCATCCGGCCGCGCTCGACGACGGCGTCGCCCCCGCCGAGGACGAAGCCGCGCCGCATCCCCGCAAGGCGGGCGCCGGCCCGGCCGATGCCGCGGTCGAAGGCGATGCCGGGGAAGCCGAGGCGGACGAGGGCGACGACGGCGCCATCGCCGAGGAGAAGCCGCCTTCCACCTGGGTGCTGTTCCGCCTGTGGCGCTTCGCGCGGCCGTACCGTTGGCGGCTGCTCGCCGGCTTCCTGCTCACCCTCGCGTCCA
>JAEWEW010000096.1 GCA_023389175.1 Pseudomonadota bacterium
GGGGAGGCGGTGGGCGGCAGGCGCGCCGCTGCCATCGGTGCCGTCGTCGCCGCAGCGGCCCTGCTCGGCGCGGGCCAAGCGCTGCGCCCGATCGCATGGAGCGAGCCCGCCGGCGAGCCGCTGGCGATGCGGCTGCTACAGGGCAACGTGCCGCAGCAGCTGAAGTTCGAGCCCGCGACGGCGCGCCAGGCGATGCAGCGTTACCTGGAGCTCACGCAGGCCGAGCCGACCGGACTGGTGGTGATGCCGGAAACCGCCTGGACGGTGCCGTGGGCCTCGACCCCGCCCGAGCTCGCCCTGCAACTGCAGCGCTTCGTGGAGCAGACCGGCACGGCGGTGGCGATCGGCCTGCCGATGCCGAGCGTCGACGCTCGCGGTCAGGCGGCGCTCAGCAACAGCGTGCTGCTCTTCGACCGGACCAGTGCGTCCGGGCGGGGCTTCGCGCCCTCGGCGCGCTACGACAAGCGCCACCTGGTGCCGTTCGGCGAGTTCGTGCCCCCGGGGTTCCGCTGGTTCGTCGACCTCATGCGCATTCCGCTCGGCGACTTCGCGCGCGGCGGGCCCGACCAGCCGCCGTTCCAGGTCGGCGGCCAGCGCATCGCGTTCAACATCTGCTACGAGGATGCCTTCGGCGAGGAGCTGCTGCCGTCGCTGCGCGGCGAGGACGGCGCGACCATCCTCGCCAACGTCAGCAACATCGCCTGGTTCGGCGATTCCCACGCACTGCCGCAGCATCTGCAGATCGCCCGCATGCGGGCACTGGAGACCGCGCGGCCGATGATCCGGGCAACCAACACCGGCGTCACCGCCGCGATCGACTTCGACGGCTCGATGATCGGCGCCCTGCCGGTCTATCGCCTCGGTGCCCTGACGGTATCGGTCCAGGGCCGCAGCGGTCTCACGCCCTACGCGCGCGCCGGCAACTGGCCGGTACTGCTGCTCGCGCTGCTGCTGCTCGCAGCCGGGGCGGTCGCGGCCCGCAAACCCGCTAGAATCGCGCCTTGACGCGAGGACGGGCGCGCCGCCGCCCGCCCTCCGTGACCACGTTTCCCCGCCCCCGCATTGCGCCGCACACCCATGTCCACCGCCCCCGCTCCCGCGCCGAGCTTCCAGCAGATCATCCTGCGTCTGCAGGCGTTCTGGGACCGGCAGGGATGCGCCCTGCTGCAGCCGTTCGACATGGAAGTCGGCGCCGGCACCTTCCACACCGCCACCTTCCTGCGCTCGATCGGCCCGGAGCCCTGGCGGGCTGCCTACGTGCAGCCGTCCCGCCGACCGAAGGACGGCCGCTACGGCGAGAATCCGAACCGCCTCCAGCACTACTACCAGTACCAGGTGGTGCTGAAGCCCGCGCCGCCGGACATCCTCGATCTCTACCTGGAATCCCTGCGCGCGCTTGGCATCGACACGCAGCAGAACGACATCCGCTTCGTGGAGGACGACTGGGAATCGCCGACGCTCGGCGCCTGGGGGCTCGGCTGGGAAGTGTGGCTGAACGGGATGGAGGTGACGCAGTTCACCTACTTCCAGGAAGTCGGCTCCCTGCAATGCCTGCCGACCACCGGCGAGATCACCTATGGCATCGAGCGGCTCGCGATGTACCTGCAGAAGGTGGAGAGCATCTTCGATCTGGAATGGGCGCCCGGCATCTCCTACGGCGACGTGTTCCACCAGAACGAGGTGGAGCAGTCCGCCTACAACTTCGAGCAGGCCGACACGGCGATGCTGTTCTCCCACTTCCAGGACTACGAGCGCGAGGCACGGCGCCTGATCGAAGCGCAGCTCGCGCTGCCGGCGTACGAGATGGTCATGAAGTGCTCGCATGCCTTCAACCTGCTGGATGCGCGCGGCGCGATCTCGGTCACCGAGCGCGCCGCCTACATCGCCCGGGTGCGCGCACTCTCCCGCGCGGTGGCGCAGGCGTACCACGATGCACGCGAGCGCCTCGGCTTTCCGATGATCTCCCGGCCGGCGCTGGCCGCGCTCGGCGCGGGCACGGCAGGAGGCGAGTGATGAGCGCCACCGCACGGCCGCCCGAAGGTGACGCTCCTCGAGCCGACTCGGCCGTGGCGACGGCGCGGGAGGACCTGCTGGTGGAGCTCTTCACCGAGGAGCTGCCGCCGCGCGCGTTGAATCAGCTCGGCGAGGCGTTCGCGCAGGCGATCGCCGGGCAACTCGCCGCGCAGGGATTGTCCAACGGCGGCGAGCATGACGTGTTCTGCACGCCGCGACGGCTCGCGGTGCTGATCCCGCAGGTGGCCGCGCAGGCGCCCTCGCGGGCGCAACGGGTGAAGGGACCGTCGGTCGCGGTGGCGCTCGATGCCGACGGCAGGCCCACCATGGCGCTGCGCAAGTGGGCGGAACGCCAGGGCGCCGCCATCGAGTCGCTGGTGCGCGCATCCGACGGCAAGCAGGATTGCTTCTATCACGAGTCGGTCGCCGCCGGCGCGCGGCTCGACGACGTGATCGAGCCGGTTGTCGAGCACGCGGTGAGCCGCCTGCCGGTGCCGCGCCTGATGAGCTACCAGCTTGCAGACGGGACCACCACCGTGAGCTTCGCCCGGCCGGCCCACCGCCTGGTCGTGCTGCATGGCGAGCGCGTGCTGCCCTGCCGGGTGCTCGGGCTGCAGTCCGATCGCATCACCGAAGGCCACCGCTTCCAGGGTGCACGCGAGATCCGGCTGGCGCGGGCATCGGACTACCAGCACGAGCTGCTGGAGACCGGCAAGGTGGTGGCATCGGCGCCGGACCGCCGTCGACGCATCGCCGAGGCGCTCCAGGAACAAGCCGAGGCGCTCGGCGCGCTGCTCTCGCCGAGCGCCCAGGAGCAGGTTGCGATGGACGCCCTGCTCGACGAGGTGACCGCCCTGGTGGAGCGGCCGGCGGTCTACGCCGGACGCTTCGAGGACGCATTCCTCGAGGTGCCGCAGGAGTGCCTGATACTCACCATGCGGACCAACCAGAAGTACTTCCCGCTGTTCGCCCGCGACGGCCGGCTGCTGCCCCGCTTCCTGATCGTCTCGAACATGGCCGTGGACGATCCGTCGGCCATCGTCGACGGCAACGAGCGGGTGGTACGCCCGCGACTCGCGGACGCCCGCTTCTTCTTCGACCAGGACCGGCGCATGCCGCTCGCGGACCGCGTTCCGCGGCTCGCGGAGGTGGTCTACCACGCCAGGCTTGGTTCCCAGGCGGCGCGGTCGGAGCGCATCGCCGCGCTGGCCGGCGCCATCGCCGAAGCGCTCGGACAGGATGCCGTGCCGGTGCGGCGCGCGGCCGCGCTCGCCAAGGCGGACCTGCTGACCGGCATGGTCGGCGAGTTCCCGGAGTTGCAGGGCATCATGGGGCGCTACTACGCCCGGCACGACGGGGAGCCCACCGCCGTCTGCGAGGCGATCGGCGAGCAGTACCAGCCGCGCTTCGCCGGCGACACGTTGCCTGCCTCGCCTGCCGGCGTGGTGCTCGCCATGGCCGACAAGCTGGAGACACTGGCCGGCATCTGGGGCATCGGACCGCGACCGACCGGCGAGCGCGACCCGTTCGCGCTGCGACGCCATGCGCTCGGCGTGGTTCGCATGCTGGTGGAGAAGTCGCTGCCGCTGCCGCTCGGCGAGCTCCTGGAACGAGCCTTCGCCGGCTTCGGCCCGATCGCCGGCTTCGACGCGGATGTGCCCGGCCTGCACGGCTTCGTGTGCGACCGCCTGCGCGGCTACCTTCGCGACCGCGGCGCCGGCGTCGCCGACGTCGAGGCGGTGCTCGCGGTCGACGCGGACCGGCTGGACCGGGTCGAGGCGCGGCTTGCCGCCCTCGCGCAGTTCCGCGAGCTTCCGGAGTTCGAGGCGCTCACCGCCGCCAACAAGCGCATCGCCAACATCCTGCGCAAGTCGGACGCCGCGTCGTCGGCGGCCGGCGTCGACCCGGCGCGCCTCGCCGAGCCGGCCGAGGTCGCGCTCCACGAGGCGCTGCGGTCGGCACAGCCGTTGGTGGACGGCCACCTGCAGCGCCTCGACTTCGCGCGGGCCTTGACGACGCTTGCCGCCCTGCGGGCTCCGGTCGACGAGTTCTTCGACCGGGTGATGGTGAACGTGGCGGACACGGCGCTGCGGGACAACCGTCTCGCCCTGCTCGACGGCCTGCGCGCGCTGATGAACCGCGTCGCGGACCTCTCCAGGCTGTGACCGCGCCGAGCGCCCCGGTTGCGGTGCCCGTCCGATGAAGCTGGTGATCCTGGACCGCGAAGGCGTGCTCAACCGGACGGTGGAGGGCTACGTGCTCGCCCCGGAGCAGTGGGAGCCGCTGCCGGGCAGCCTCGAGGCAATCGCGGCGCTCAATCACGGCGGCTTCCGCGTCGCGGTCGCAACCAACCAGGCGCCGGTCTCGCGCGGGCTGCTCGACATGGCCACCCTGAACGCGATCCACCAGCGCATGTCGCGCCTCGCGGAGGCGGTGGGCGGCCGGATCGACGCGATCGCGGTCTGTCCGCACAGCCCCGAACAGGCGTGCGAATGCCGCAAGCCGCGTCCGGGCATGCTGCTCGAGCTGATGGAGCGCTTTGACGCCCTGCCTTCGGATACCGTCATGGTGGGGGACACCTCGGCCGACGTCGAGGCCGGGCTGGCTGCCGGCTGCCGCACCTTCCTGGTCCTGAGCGGCCACGGTCGAGAAACGCGGGACGCCGGCCGCGTGCCAGGCACCGTCGCGGTGGCCGACGACCTGGCCGCCGTGGCGGATGCCCTGCTCGCCGAGCACGACGTCGGCGAGCAGCCCGGGGCCACGGAAAGCCCCCGGTGATCCGGCTGCGCTCGCTCCTCTTCATCGTCGTCCAGCTGGTCACGGTGATCCCGTGGGCGTTCGTGTGCCTCGCCTGCGCGCCGCTGCCGCTTTCTGTCCGCTACCGGGTCACGGTGCAGTGGCCACGCGCCATGGTGGCGGCGGGGCGGTGGCTGTGCGGCATGCGCTGGCAGGTCATCGGCCGCGAGAACCTGCCGGACGGGCCGGCCATCGTGCTCTCCAAGCACCAGTCCACCTGGGAGACCTTCTTCCTGGTATCCCACCTGCCGCGCGAGCTCTGCTTCGTCTTCAAGCGCGAGCTCCTCTACGTGCCGTTCTTCGGCTGGGGCATCGGGCTGCTCCGGATGATCCATATCGATCGCAAGAAGGGCCGGATGGCCTTCGAGTCGGTGGTGAGCCAGGGCACCGAGCAGCTGGCCGACGGCCGCTGGGTGATCATCTTCCCGGAGGGCACCCGCACGCCCGCCGGTTCGCAGGGGCAGTACAAGACCGGGGGCGCCCGGCTCGCCATCAGGACCGGCGTGCCGGTCATCCCGATCGCGGTCAACTCCGGCCGGCTTTGGCCAAAGAAAAAACTTATCAAGAAAGCCGGATTGATAACCGTATCCATTGGAAAACCGATCCCGAGCGCCGGAAAGACGGCGGAGAAGCTAACGACCGAGGTCGAGCAGTGGATCGAAACGGAAATGCGCAGGATCAGCCCCGCCGATTACGGTAATCTCGGGGCTTCGCCTGCCCCCGGAGACGCCGCCGGCTGATCGGGGCTTCCGCCGAATCTCCCGATGAAACGCAAGACGCGCCGACCCGCACGGATCCCCCTTCTTCGCTCCCGCCCCCGCACGGAGCGACCACGGTTCCTGCTCATCCAGCGCGGCACGATGCCGCACGAGGTCACCTACACGCTGCGCCGTTCCGCGCGACGCACCATCGGCTTCCAGATCGACGGCCGCGGCCTCACCATCACCGCGCCGGCGTGGGTGCCGCTGCGCGAGATCGAATCCTCCATCCTCGAGAAGCACCAGTGGATCCTGAAGAAGCAGGCGGAGTGGCGCGCCTACGAGCGGGCGCGGGCGAAGGCCGCGCCTCGCTACTGCAACGGCGGGCATGTCCGGTTCCTCGGCCAGCGGGTCATCCTGCGCACCAATCCGTACACCGACCGCTATCGCCGGACCCACTTCCTGCTGGCGGAGGACGAGCTCTGGATCGCCGGCCCCGGCGTGGACGATCCGGAATGGATCGAGCGCAAGGTCACCGGCTGGATGCGGCAGCAGGCCCGGGCACTCTTCGCGCAGCGGATGATCCCGTTCGCCTGCCAGCTCGGCAAGGGCCCGACCGAATGGGCGCTCAGCTCCGCCCGCACCCGCTGGGGTAGCTGCAGCCCGGAAGGCAAGATCCTGCTGAGCTGGCGACTGATCCACTTCCCGCTGCACATCATCGACTACGTGATCGCCCACGAGATCGCGCATTTGAAGGAGCTCAACCATGGTCCCCGGTTCTGGGCCACCGTGGAGGAGCTCCTGCCCGGACACCAGTCGGCCCGCGACGAGCTGCGCCGCTACCCCGACGGCCTGCTGCCGGCGTGACCTTCCTGGAGCAACACCATGAGGATTCTCCACACCATGCTGCGGGTCGGCGACCTGCAGCGCTCGATCGACTTCTACACCCGGATCCTGGGCATGTCGCTGCTGCGTACCACTGACCGGCCGGAGCAGAAGTACTCGCTGGCCTTCGTCGGCTACGGGCCGGAAGCGGAGACCGCGGCGCTGGAGCTCACCTACAACTACGGTGTCGACAAGTACGAGATGGGCAGCGCCTACGGCCATGTCGCGATCGAGGTGGACGATGCCCATGCCGCCTGCGAGCGCATCACCGCCGCCGGCGGCGTGGTGACGCGACCGGCTGGCCCGGTCAAGGGCGGCACCACGGTGATCGCCTTCGTGAAGGATCCGGACGGCTACCTGATCGAGCTGATCCAGGCCCGGGCCTGAGGAATCAGCCGCCGGCCCGATCCGTCGGCGCGCCGCCTTCGGGCGCTGCCGCGCCCACCGCGTCGGCCAGCGCGCACCAGCTTTCGACCGCGATCTCCTCCGGTCGCCGCGTCGACTCGGTGAAGGGCACGAGCCGCGCATCCCGCGAGGCGGCCTGCCCGATGTCGAACCCGGGATGCCGCGCGGCGAACCACTTGCCGAGCGTGTTGCGGATCATCTTGCGGCGCTGGCCGAAGCCGACGGCGAGCAGCGCCTGCAGCGTGGCCACGTCGCGGGCCAGGGGCTGCGCGCGGGGCAGCATGCGGATCACGCTCGACTCCACCTTGGGGGGCGGATCGAACGCCTCGGGCGGCACGTCGAAGAGCGTGCGGACCTCGTACCAGGCCTGCAGCAGGACGGTGAGCCGGCCCATGTCGCCGCCCGGCTCGGCGACGATGCGATCGACCACCTCCTTCTGCAACATGAAGTGCTGGTCGACGACGTGCGCGGTGAACTCGCGCAGGTGGAGC
>JAEWEW010000098.1 GCA_023389175.1 Pseudomonadota bacterium
CAGCTTGGGCTCGTGATCCATGTAGTTAGCCGCATGCTCCGGGAACGGCGTGTCCACCGCCGACGGCTGGATCAGCGTAACCGACACCGGCGCACCGTCGGCCTCGAGCTCGATGCGCAGGACGTCGGTGAAGCCCTTGACCGCGTGCTTGCTCGCGGTATACATGCCCTGCAGCGGCACCACCGCCTCGGACACCTCGCTGCCCACGTTGATGAGCGCCCCGCCGTCGCGGCGCAGATGCTCGACCGCGACCAGCGAGCCGTGGACCACGCCCCAGAAGTTGGTCTGGAAGAGCCGCTGGCTGTCCTCGTCGGAGACTTCGTCGAGGCGCCCATAGACGGAGACCCCCGCGTTGTTGACCCAGGTGTCGATGCGGCCGAAACGTTCGACCGCGATGCCCGCGATGCGCTCGACGTCGGCCCGGACTCCGACGTCGGCCTGTACCGCGACCGCCTCGGACCCGATGGCCTCGACCTCGCGTACCAGGTCGTCGAGCGCCTCCTTGCTGCGCGCCGCCACGACCACGCGGGCCCGCTCCTGCGCAGCGGCCAGCGCGGTAGCAAGGCCGATGCCGCTGGATGCGCCGGTGATGACCACCACCTGGCGGTCCAACGGCTTGAGTGCAATGCTCATCGAGATACTCCGGTTGGCGGCCCGGAAGAGCCTTCCCGTGGCGGGGCAACTTGCGTTCCTCGCGTCACTGCCCGATGCTCCCGGCATTCGGATCAAAGCGAACGCCCATGCCTGGTTCCCTGCTCATCGCCTCCGTCGGCCCGGATGGCGCCGTCGCGCGAGGTAGTGCCGTCGCGACCGTACCCTGGTGGAGCTTCGGGAAGACGCTGCTCGCGGCCTGCGTTCTGCGGCTGGCGGAGGCCGGTCGGGTGAAGCTGGACCAGCCGCCTGCGCTGCCCGACCACACCGCGGCATGGCTCCGGAATGGCCTCCCCGCAGGAAGCCCCGGGCTGCCCTGGACCGTTCGCCAGCTGTTGCAGCACACCGCCGGCATCGATGACTACGGGCCCCTCGCGGCCTACCACGATGCCGTCGCGGCAGGCGCGCCGCCCTGGGGGGACGCGGCGCTCTACCGCCGTGTGTCACCCACCGATCTGATTTTCGCGCCCGGCGCCGGCTGGCGCTACTCCAACGTGGGCTACCTGCTGCTGCGCCGCCTGGTGGAACGCGTCCTCGACCGTGATCTGGGCGAGGCGCTCCACCGGCTCGTGCTGGTGCCGCTCGGGCTGCGTGACTGCCGCATGGCCGCCGCGCCGGCGGACCTGGGGAACCTGGCGCTGGCGGTGCCGCCCGGCTATGACCCGGGCTGGGTGTTTCATGGACTGGTGATCGGCCCGGTGGACCAGGCAGCGATCGCCCTGCATCGGCTCTGGCACGGCGACCTGCTCTCGCCGGCCAGCCGCGCCGCCATGGCGACGGCGGTTCCGGCCGGCGGGCCGATCGCGGGCCGGCCCTGGCTCAGGCCGGGCTATGGCCTTGGCCTGATGATCGGGGCAATGAGGGAGGTCGTGGAATTCCCGGGAGACGGTGCCGGAGCCTGCGATCTGCTCGGCCATTCCGCGGGCGGACCGGGAAGTTCGGGCGCCGTCTACACGGCGGCCCACGGGCAGCCGGCGACCGCAGCGGCGTTCACCGCCGGGACAGACGAGGGGCCGGCGGAGTTCGCCGTGCTGAGGGCAATCCGCCGGCTCCAGAGCACGGATCAGCTCGCGACGTAGTCGACTTTCGCTTCGCGTGCATCGCGACGCAGCCGCGCCAGGGTATCGGCGGACCACCGGAACGCCAGACGCAGCCGCGCCAGCAGCTCTCGCCCGGACACGGCAAAGGTTTCACTGCGCATCGCGCGCGCTTCGCGCTCGATCAAGACCCGCTCCAGCGAGTCGGTCAGCTTGGTAGAGGAATCGACGTACATCACAGTTCCTTGAGAAGATGGGCCGCAGCCCGCAATCGGGGTTTTCCCGTAGTGCGTATTTTGCGCTGCAGCACGCGAAATTCAAGGCATGGGGTCACCGGATGTCGACGAATTCCTCCTTTTGTCGTATTTCGCGGCAATCGAGCTGATTCCGGCGTCGGGCGCCGGCCGGACCGGAACCGGACTGCCTACGGCCCCGGCCGCAACGCCACGCCGGCCGAGGCGCTTCGGGCTCGCCGCTCCTGCGCAAGCGAGATCACCATGGCCCCGGCCATGAACAGCACGGCGGACCAGAAGATGCCGCGGGCGTGGCCGTGATCCAGCAGCCACCCAAAGAGCACCGGCCCGGCGGCACCGCCGATGTTGAAGCCGGTGGAGACGATGCCGAACACCCGCCCTTCCGCTCCGCGCGGCGATGCCGCCCGGACCAGCATGTCGCGCGAAGGGGCGATCAGCCCGAAGAGGAAGCCTGCCACGCCGAGGATGCCGACCAGGAGCCACCCGCTCACCTGGGTGATCGCCACGACCAGCATCAGGAGGCTGGTCACGCCGAGGGCGGCCGCCGCCACGGTCCCGTGATTCCGGCTGCGGTCTGCCAGCGCCCCGCCTGCCAGCACGCCGAAGGCGCTGCCGAAGAGGAAGGCGCTGAGGCCGGTGTTGGCCAGGACGAGCGGAATGCCGTAGCCGGAGACCAGCGCGCTCACCGAGAAGTTCTGGACGGCGCCGTTGGCGACGTTCAGGAAGACGAAAAGCACCGTGAGCACCAAAACGGCTGGCGTGAGCAGCGCCCTGGCACCTCGCGGTGCAGCGCCCGGGCCTTTCGCGGACGCGGAGCCGGTTCGCTCCGGCGACTTCGCCGCGGCGCCGGCACCGGCCGGGCGGACCACGAACAGCGCGGCGATTCCCAGGATCCCGGCGGTGGCGAATGCCCCGGACGTTCCGAACCACGCCGCCACCCCGAGCAGCAGCGCCGGCGTCACCGCCGCGCCTGCGAAGCCCGCGAAGGTATGTATCGAGAAGGCGCGGCCCATGCGCCGCTCGTCGATTCCGCTCGAGAGCAGCGCATAGTCCGCGGGATGATAGACACCGTTGGCCACGCCCGCGACCGCCATGGCCACCAGCAGCCAGCCGTAGCTCTGGAAGACGGCGAGCGACAGGAATGCCAGCCCGCCGGCGAGCAAGCCCAGCCTCAGGATCCGCCGCGCGCCGTAGCGGTCCACGGAGAAGCCGAGCGGCGCCTGCGCCAGCGCCGAGACGACGTTGAAGACGCCCAGCGCCACGCCGAGCTCGACGAACCCTACCCCGAGACGCTCCGGCAGCAGCGGCAACAACGCCGGCAGCGTCATGATGTGCAGATGACTGACGAAGTGGGCGGTCGAGACCTGCCCGAGGAGGAAGTCGCGGCGGGAGTTCAAGGGGTGACCTGAGCGAGGCCCCATTCTCCCATGCCGCGCCGCCGCCGGTGAGCCGCGACGACCCGTTGCGCGGACCGGGGCTTGCCACCGGACGACCGGCGGCGGCATCGTCACATTCCCGCCGGTTTGCCGTGCACGCGGGAACGGCCATTGCTTGCGGCCGCTGGACACGCCTGGAGAGGAAGCATGGAAGCCGACCGGTTCTCGGAATCAACCCAGTTCGCACGCAAGCTGCAGCAGGCGGTGCTGTCGCTTCGTCCCGGTGCGCCGGTCGCCCGTCGCCAGGTTCCGCGCATGGCCCAAGCCCTGGCCCTGGCCGAGCTGATGGCGGCCAAGGCCGGCGCCAAGGCGCGGGACATTCCTATCGCGCCGTTGTCCATGGCGGCAAGCTCACTGCGGGCCTCGACGAAGAAAGCAGTCATCGGCAGCTAGCCGACGGGGCAGTGGCGCGCCGTCACACCTCGAGGCCGGGGCCGCTGCCGTCACGCTTGCGCCGCGTGCGGTCGGGAGGCACCCTGTCGCCCCCGCTCAGCGCTGCGGGAACGTCGGCGCGGCCGGCTTCGCGCTCGCGGAACAGCGCAGCGCGCGCCAGCAGCAACGTCGTGATCGGCACGCTGATGCAGATCAGGATCGGGATCACCCAGGTGTGAACCAGCGGCGCCGAGGCCAGAGCCGAGAACCAGGCGATGGCAGCGGCGCAGGTGCACCAGGTACCCAGGGTGGAGGCCAGCGCGGGCGGATGCATGCGCTGGAAAAAGTCCTTCAGGCGCAGGATGCCGAGCGCACCGCTCAATGACAGCAAACCGCTCAGCACGAGCAGCCCGCACACGACGACCTCTACCCAGAAGGGCGCATCCACCGGCGCGCTCATCGCTCTCCCCTCGCGCGGGGCCCCGCAGCCGATCGTTCCCGGCTCATTCGATGACCTCCCCACGCAGCAGGAACTTCGCCATCGCGCTGGAGCTCAGGAAGCCGACCACCGCGATCAGGAGCGCGACCTCGAAGTACATCTCGGTTCCGTACCAGATGCCCATGACGAGCACCATCAGCATGCCGTTGATGTACATGTAGTCGAGCGCCAGGATGCGATCCTGGGCGGCCGGGCCGACGTACAGGCGGTAGAGGGTGATCGTCATGGCCAGGACGTAGCAGCCGAGGGCGAAGCCGATGCCGAACGTCAGTACCGTGCTCACTGGAAGATCTCCATCAGGGGGGCCTCGTATCGCGACTTGAAATAGGCCGCCCACGCCTCCGTGTCTTCCACATCGAAGACGTGTACCAGCAGCGCACTGCGGTCCATCGCAAGCTCCGACCACACCGTCCCCGGGATCACGGTCATGATGATCGCGAGCGCTGCCAGCCCGTTCGGGTCGCGCAGATCGAGCGGCACTCGTACGAAGGCCGAGCGCGGGCCGGTGCGGTTGAACGTCGATCCGCCCCAGGCCACTTCGAAATTGGACTTGATGACGTCATAGCCCACGACGAAAGTCAGGCGCACTGCGCGAGGGAAGCGATTGAGCCGCACCGGAGACGGGCGCAGCGGCGCGCTCCAGATGGGCCCGAGGACGCCAAGGACGGTCGCCAGCAGCAGGTGACCGGGGCTCAACGACTGGTTGAGTAGCAGCCACAGGCCGAACATCGCCAACGACAGATAGGGCGACGGAAACAGGCGCCTCATGACCCGCCTCCAGCCGCCGGCCGCGGACTCGGCACCGGCCGCGTGGCGAGCACCGACGCGATGTACTCGCTGGGTGCGTGCAGCGCCTGCGCCGTGGCATTCATGTAGCGCATCACCGGCTCGGCCTGGATCGTCAGTGCGATGCAGGCCGACAAAAGCAGGGCGATCGGGACGCATTCCGCAACCCGCAGCGCCGGCGCCGGCCGACCCTCAGGGTACGCCCAGAAGTACCGGACGCCGGTGCGCGACAATCCGATCATCGCGAAGAGGCCCGATCCGATCAGGAGGGCCAGCATCGCCCATGTCGCCACGCCCTGCCCCGCCGTCCCGTCCGTGTCGCCGAGCAGCGTGTCGAGCATGAGCACCTTGGCGACGAAGCCGGAGAGCGGCGGCATGCCGGTCACCATCAGTGCGCTCACGATGAAGGCAAGGCCCAGGAACGCCATCGCCGCCGGGATGGCGCGGCCGATCAACACCATCTGGTGCTCGTCCAGGTTGCTGTCGGCCACCGGCTGCATGTCCTCGGTCACGAACGGCACGTAGTCGCCCTCGTCGACCGGCATCGAGAACGCATCCATCCGCGTCCGGTCGATCAGCTCGACGAGCAGGAACATCGCGCTCACGCCGAGAGTGGAACCGACCAGGTAGTAGAGCGCGGCGCCGGTGAGGGCCGCCTGTCCGAAGCCGAGCGCCGCGAGCAGCGTCCCCGCGGACACGATCAGGCTGTAGCTCGCCAACCGGCCGAGCTGGCGCGAGGCCATCAACCCGATGGTCCCGAAGGTCAGGGTCGCGAGGCCGCCCACCAGCAGCCAGTCCAGCCCGAAGGTAGCCGCCGGACCGCTGTGCGAAAAGAACAGGAGCGTGCCGATCCGCAGGACGGCGTAGACGCCGACCTTCGTCATGATGGCGAACATCGCCGCCACCGGCGCGCCGGCCGCCGAATAGGCCGGCACCAGCCAGAAGTTGAGCGGCCAGAGGCCGGCCTTGGTGAGGAAGGCCACGCCGAGGATCGCGGCCCCCGCCTGCAGCAGCCCGCGGTCGGCCTCCGGCACCTCGGCCACCTTGAGCGCGACATCGGCCATGTTGAGGGTGCCGGTCACTCCGTAGATCAGCGTCACGCCCACGAGGAAGAGGAACGACGCCATCAGGTTGATGGCGATGTAGTGCAGTCCAGCCTTGACCCGGGCCGACCCGGAGGCGTGCAGCAGCAACCCGTAGGAGGCCGACAGCAGCACCTCGAAGAACACGAACAGGTTGAAGAGATCCGCGGTCAGGAACGCACCGTTCAGGCCCATGACCAGAACCTGGAACAGGGGATGGAAATGAACGCCGGCACGATCCCAACGGACAATGGCGAAGAGGAGCGCACCGAGTGCGAGGATGCTGGTGAGCAGCAGCATCACGGCGGACAGGCGATCGATGGCAAGAACGATGCCGAAGGGCGCCTCCCAGTTGGCCGGCAGGTAGATACCGATCGCCCCGACCATCTCCAGGCCGCCGGGCGCGACATCGCGATGCACCCATTGCGTCAGCACTATCGCGACCACCAGTCCGGCGAGCGTGGAGGTGATGCTCACCAACGCGTTGGTTCGTCGACGCTTCTCCCCGAGGAACAGCATGACCGCCGCGGTGAGCAGCGGCAGCAGCACCGGCACCAGGATCAGATGTGCACGGGCGGGAAAGGCGGCAGCCTCGATGACCATCCCGGGATCGGTCATGCTTGCAGGATCCTCATTCGGCGTCCCCGTGGCCGTCGACATGATCGGTGCCGGAAAGGCCGCGGGAGGCAAGCAGCACCACGAGGAACATGGCCGTGTTGGCGAAGCCGATGACGATCGCCGTGAGCGCAAGCGCCTGCGGGAGCGGATCGGTGTAGTGCTCGAGGTCCTGCAGTACGCCGTCCACGATGATCGGCGACTTGTCGATCGCCAGCCGCCCCATGGAGAAGATGAAGAGGTTCACCGCATACGACATCAGGGTGAGGCCCATGATGAACTGGAATGTGCGGGGCCGAAGCATCAGCCACACGCCGGAGCCGGCCAGCACGCCGATGGCCAAGGCGATCAGGGCCTCCATGCCACCCTCCGTGACGGCAGCGACCGGTGGTCGGTCTTCATCCGACGATCTCCTCTACCCCGACCCGCGGGCCGGGTCCCTGGTCGTCGGGCTCGAGCTCACGCGGCTGGGGCTGGGCGCGGGCCGGGCCCCTGCGGCTGCGCAAGGACTGGTGCGCCAGCGCGGTGATGATCAGCATGGTCGAGCCGACCACCACGGCAAAGATGCCAAGATCGAAGAACATCGCGCTTGGCAGGTGCATCTCGCCGAAGACCGGCAACTCGAAGTGGGCGGTGTGCGAGGTAAGGAACGGATAGGAGAGCAGCACCGCGCCCAGACCGGTGGCCACGGCCAGCAGAAGCCCCAGCGCGATCCAGCGCGGTGGCCGCAGGTTCATGTGGGCCTCGACCCAGAGCGTGCCGGCCACCATGTACTGCATGATGAAGCCGATGGACACCACGAGGCCGGCGATGAATCCGCCGCCGGGCGCATTGTGCCCCCTCAGCAGCAGGTAGGCCGCGACCACCCAGGAGAGCGGCAGCAGCAGGCGTACCAGGACCGCCGGGACCAGCAGGTAGCCAACCGCCGTGTCCGCGGCGGCTCGCGGATTGATCAGGTCGGTCATCGTGTCGTCCGGGAAGCCCTGCTGCTGGTGCGGCAGCTCGATGCTCTCGCGCGGCGGACGGAACCGCCGCAACAGCGCATACACCGCGAGCGCAACGACGGACAGCACCGTCACCTCGCCCAGGGTATCGAAGCCGCGGAAGTCGACCAGCATCACGTTGACCACGTTGGCGCCCCCACCCTCGGGCAGCGCCCGGGACAGGTAGAACGGCGAGATGCTCTGCGGAAAGTCGCGCGTCAGCGCGGCATAGGCCAGGGTGGCGAGGCCGGTGCCCGCGAGCACCGCGACGATGAAGTCGCGGGTGCGTCGGGCGCGCGCGCGGAGGCTGCGGCGACGTGGATCGTCCGGTATCTCGATCCGCTTCGGGAGCCAGCGTAGGCCGAGGAGCAGCAGGACGGTGGTGACGATCTCCACCGTGAGCTGGGTGAGCGCCAGGTCAGGTGCCGAGAACCAGACGAAGGTCAAGACGGTCACCAGTCCGGCGCCGCCGCCGAGGATCAGCGCGGCGAGACGGTGATATTTTGCCTGCCAGGCAGCGCCCACCGCGCAGGCCATCCCGACGACCCAAAGCACAGCGAAACTGCCCGAAAGCGGCAACAGGGCCCGGGTGCCCGCAGCGAGATCTTCGGCGGCGAAGGGTGCAATCCCGGCCACCAGGGTAACGCCCACCAGGCAGAGCATCTGGATCTGCAAGCGCTCGGTGCCGAAGAGCCGGACGCCGCGCCGCCCAAGCCAGCCGAGCGCAATCATGAGGCCCACGTAGAGGCTGCGTCCGTCCAGACGCCCAACGAGAGGCGGCCGAGGAAACCGGCCCGACCTCAGCCGCGCGCGCAGGATGAGGTACAGCGCGAGCCCACCGGACATGGCGCTCAGGCTCATCAACATCGGGGCGTTGAGTCCATGCCAGACGGCCAGGCTGTATTCCGGCAGAGTGCCGCCCACGACCGGCTCGGCCGATGCGTCGAGGAAGCCGCGCACGGAGAGCTCCGGGAAGATGCCGACGACAAGACAGGCAAGCACGAGGAGGTCTACCGGCACACGCATCAGCCGCGACGGCTCGTGAGGCTCACGGGGCAGGTCCGTGGCCGGCGGACCGAAGAAGACGTCCACCGTGAAGCGCAGGGCGTAGACGACGCTGAAGAGCCCGGCAATCGTTGCGACCAGCGGCAGCAGGACCTCGACCCAAGGGACGGAGATGATGTAGACCGTCTCGGCGAAGAACATTTCCTTGGACAGGAACCCGTTCAGCAGCGGCACGCCAGCCATGGCGGCACTCGCCACCATGGCCAGGGTGCCGGTGATCGGCATGACCCTGAAGAGGCCGCTCAGTCGGCCGATGTCCCGGGTGCCGCTTTCATGGTCGATGATGCCGGCGGCCATGAACAGCGACGCCTTGAAGGTGGCGTGGTTCATGATGTGGAAGACCGCCGCCACCGCCGCCATCGGACTGTTCATGCCGAGCAGCAGCGTGATCAGGCCGAGGTGGCTGATGGTGGAATACGCGAGCAGCCCCTTCAGGTCGTTCTGGAAGATTGCCGCATAGGCACCGAGCAGCAGCGTCGCCGCCCCGGCGCCGCCCACCAGCCAGAACCACTCGTCGGTGCCGTGCAGCACCGGCCAGAGGCGGGCCATGAGGAAGACGCCCGCCTTCACCATCGTTGCCGAATGCAGGTAGGCCGACACCGGCGTCGGCGCCGCCATCGCATGCGGCAGCCAGAAGTGGAACGGGAACTGGGCGCTCTTGGTCAGCGCGCCAAGCAGCACCAGCACCAGCACCACCCGATAGAGCGGATCGGCCCGGATGACGTTGCCCGATGCGAGCACCGCGTCGAGCTGGTAGCTGCCGACGATGTGGCCGATCACCAGCACCCCCGCCAGCAGGCAGAGCCCGCCGGCGCCGGTCACGACCAGCGCCATGCGGGCGCCGCGGCGGGCATCCTGGCGGTGGTGCCAGTATCCGATCAGCAAGAAGGAGAAGAGGCTCGTCAGCTCCCAGAAGAACACCAGCTGGATCAGGTTCCCGGAGATCACCATCC
>JAEWEW010000206.1 GCA_023389175.1 Pseudomonadota bacterium
AGGCCATCGCGCTCAGGATCACCAGGACCGCCATCGCGATCACGAAGCCCAGCCGCGGCAGCAGCACGCCGTACAGGATGACCGCCCCGAGGATGACGATCAGTCCGCGCCAGCCGATCGGCTCGACGGTGCTCTCCGGCGCGTCCGGCTTGATCGCGGGCCATCCGACGAGCAATCCGAGCGCGACCAGCATGCCGCCGAGCACCGTCGGGAAGTAGCCGGGACCCATCCGTTGCGCCGTGCCGAACTGGTATTCGGTCGACCAGAAGATGAAGAGCAGGCCGAAGATGACGAACATGACGGCCGACCAGAAGTCCTTCTGGCTGCGAATCTCCAAGCTATCGTCTCCCTGATGCGCCGCGCGGCGTCGCGCGTGTGTGCGGCGAAGGCACCGCGACCATGGTCCAGGCCGTTCGCGCGGCCCGTGGCGCATCTTAGTGGCAGGGGATTGCCGTCACATGGCGGGCGCATTGCCGTTTGGCAATGTCGTCCTGCGGCAGTGGATCGGCGCGCAGGCACCGGCGCGGCCGCCCGGGCGGGCCCGCCATGGCCGGGGCGTCAGGCGACGTAGGACGACAGGCGGATGCGCGCGGCCAGCCCGGGTCGCGCGTCGGCGAACTCGATCGTGCCGCCGTGCAGCTGCACCACCGCCCGCGCGCTCGCCAGCCCCAGGCCGGTGCCCGACATGCCGCGATTCGGGCGGAAGAAGCGGGTGCCGAGCCGCTCCAGCGCCGCGGGCGGCACACCGGGCCCGTTGTCCGTCACCGAGAGCACCACCTCGTCACCCTCGCGCATGGCGCCCACGCACACATGCGCCCGGTTGCCGGCATGGCGCAGCGCGTTCTCCACGAGATTGGCGGCGACGCCGGCGAGGAGATCGCGATCGCCGAGCACGGTGACCGCGGTTTCGGTCCGATCGACCAGCACCGTCCCCTGTTCCTCGGCCACCGAGGCGAACAGCTCCACGACGTCGCGCATGATCGCGCCGGCGTCGACCGGCTCGAACTCCTGGCGCCGCGTGCCGGCTTCGGCCTCCGCGATCTGCAGCAGCTTGTCGAAGACCTGAGTCAGCGATTCGATCTCGCGGACCGCAGTGCGGTTGGCTTCCAGGACCTGGTCCGGGTCGACGCCGGGGCGGTCGGCAGTCCGCAGGCCGGCGAGGATCCGTGACATCGGCGTTCGCATCTCGTGCGCGATGGCATTGGAGACATGCCTCACCCCCTCCATCAACTGCTCGATGCGGTCCAGCATGTGGTTGATGTCCCCATCGAGGCGCGCGAACTCGTCCTCCTGGGATACCGTCGGGACCCGCATGCTGAGATCCCCGGCGCCGACCCCGCGCGTGGTCTTTCGGATCGTTTCCACGCGGCTCTCGAGGTGGGCGCGGAACCACGCGGTGCCGCCAAGGATGAACAGCAGCGTGACCCCGGCCGCCGCATACAGCGCCCGCTCCACCAGGCGCACCATGCGCTGCACGTCGCCCATCTCCCTGCCGACCACCAGCAGGGAGCCGTCGGCCAGCCGCCGCGCGAGCAGCGTGCCGTCCACGTCGCGGCCGGCTCGCAGGACGGGGCGCTCGACGATACGGCCGGCGCTGCCTTCGATCTCCGGCACTGTGTCGAGGTTGCCGGCGAGCGTCATGCCGCGCTCGTCGAGCAGCAGGTACAGCTCGATGTCGGACCCGGCGCTGTCGTGCAGGATCTGGTCGATCACCCGCGCGACGCCTTCCCGGCCTTCGCGATCGAAGAGACTCTCCAGGCGGTAGGCGGCCGTATGGACCTCGCGCGCGTTGTTGTGCTTGAGGACGCCGACCGTCTGGACGTAGAAGAGCCCGACCAGCACCGTCATGGTCACCAGCGAAAGCAGTCCGTAGTTGAGCGCCAGCCGGAATCCGACCGAGCGAAAGAGCACGGGCAGGCCGGCCAGCGGGGGGCGCGCGGTTGCCGCCTCGTCGCTCATCTGCGCGTCGCGCGCGAGCCGGTCGCCGCCCGCGGGCCGGCTGTCGCGCCCGCATCCTCCGCGAGCAGGTAGCCGATGCCCCGTACGGTGTGGATCAGGGGCCGCGTTGAGCCGGCGTCGATCTTCTGCCGCAGACGGCTGATCTGCACGTCGATGATGTTGGTCTGCGGGTCGAAACGATAGTCCCAGACCGCCTCGAGCAGCATCGTCCGGGTGAGCACCTGCCGCGGGTGCGACATCATGTAGGCGAGCAGCCGGAACTCGCGCGGCTGCAACTGGATGGACCGGCCGCCGCGCTCGACCCGGCGGTTCACCAGGTCGATGCGCAGGTCCGCGAGGGAGAGCTGCGCCGGCGCGGCCTCCGAGCGCGACCGCCGCACCAGCGCCTCGGCCCGGGCAGCAAGCTCGGAGAAGGCAAACGGCTTCGCCAGGTAGTCGTCACCACCGGCCTTCAGTCCGCGCACCCGCTCGTCCAGGGCGGTGAGGGCGCTCAGCACGATCACCGGCGTCGTGCGTCCGATCCCGCGCATCGTCGCCAGGATCGACAGGCCATCGACGCCATTGGGAAGCATCCGATCCAGGATCACCACGTCCCAGTCCTGCTCGGTCGCCGCCTGCAGGCCGGCGACCGGATCGGCGCAGACGGTCGGGGAATGACCGAGCTCGCGAAGGCCGTCGGCCACGTACTTCGCGTTGACCTGGTCGTCCTCGATGATCAGGCAGCGCCACATACGCCAACCGGGAGCCTCGTTACGATCGCATTGCAGGCCGGCAAGTATAGACAGCCGCGAGCAGTCGTTCAGCCAGAATAAAGGATATCGGATAGTGAAGGCTCAAGGTCAATCGGTTTCTGCCTGCCGCGGCTTGGACTCGCCGTCCCGCAGCACGCCCATCTCGAGCCAACGTCCTAGCTGATTCTCGTCTATCCCGCATTCCCGCAGCACCTCGAGCGTATGCTCACCCAGCTTGGGCGCATGCCGACGGAGCGCGGGAGGTGAAACCGACCATTCCGTAGGGTTGGCGATCGATGTCAGGAGACCTTCGGTCGGGTGCTCCACCTGTTGGAGGAACTCGATATCCTTCAAATGCTTGTCCTCCAGCAGATCTTCCAGGTCATACAACTTGGCTACGGGGAGGTCTGCACGCTCGAACAGCTCCAGCCACTCGTCCGTGGTGCGGGTGGCAAGCGTCTCGGCGAGGAAGCCATAGACCGCGTCGATATTGGCAAGGCGCGATGCTTGGGAGGAGAACCGCGGGTCGGCTCGCATCATGTCCGGCTTGCCGATCGCTGTGAGGAAGGCCTGCCACTGCCTATCGTTGTAGACCAGCGTGCATAGGTACCCGTCCCGGGTCCTGTATGGGCGTCGCTCGCGGGTGAGACTGCGCGCATAGCCCGCGGGGCCGGCCGGCGGAACGAACTGCTTTCCAGCCAGGTGTTCGCCTAGGACGATCGAGGCAATGCCCTCGAACATGGGGACATCGACCTGTTGGCCTTCCCCCGTGCGCAATCGGTGACAGAGGCCCGTGGTGATTGCCAGCGCAAGCTGCAGGCCGACGATACGATCGGCTAGGATCATCGGCGCATAGCGCGGTTCCCCGGATCCAGCCTCATGGGCGAGGGACGGAAGTCCGGACATGCCTTGAATGAGATCGTCATAGGCGGGGCGTTTCGCGTAGCGACCGCGTTGGCTGAACCCGAAGCCGCCTACGTAGAGGATTCCCGGATTGATCCGCCGGATCGCATCGTATCCGAGCCCGAGCCGCCTCATGGCCTGCGGTCGCAGGTTGTAAACCAGCACGTCGGCACCTCGGATCAACTCAAGGAGTGCAGCCTTGCCCTCGGACATCTTCAGGTCGATAACGACTGAGCGCTTGTTGCGATTGGTGGACAGGTAGAGATGCCCCATGCGTTCGCTACGCATAGGGCCGGACTGGCGCATGACATCCCCCGAGGGCGGCTCAACCTTTATGACGTCGGCGCCGAAATCCCCGAGCCATTGGGTGGCATACGGTCCCATGACCACGCTGGTCATGTCGATGACGCGTATGCCTGCCAGCGGACTGCTCAATTCGCTTTCACTCCCGACGACCTCACTATCTTGCCCCACTTGCCATGGTCCGTCCGGACGAAGGCGCCGAACTCATCTGGCTCCAGGGTCCATACGCTGTACGCCTGCGCCTTGATCCGCTCCTTCACCTCCGGGGCAGCCAACGCCTTCTTCAACTCCACGTTCAGGCGGGTCACGATGGCCTTGGGGGTGCCAGCAGGCGCGAACACGCCGAACCAGAGGTCGCTCCCTGCGTCTGAATACCCAGGGACGCCCGATTCGCTCATGGTTGGAATGTCAGGGGCGAACTCGCTTCGCTGATTGCTGGTGACCGCCAGCGGGCGGACCTTGCCTGCCCTGATCTGAGGAAGGCTTGTCACCAAGATGTCGAACATCGCAGTGACGTTGCCCGCCATCACGTCGACCAGTGCCGGCGCACTGCCCTTATAGGGCACGTGAACCATCGGGGCTCCGGTGATGGACTTCAGGAGTTCGCCCGACAGATGGTTGGTGGCTCCAATTCCGCCGGAAGCGAACGTCACCTTGTCGGGATTGGCCTTCGCGTAGTCCACGAGGTCGGCAACCGTCTTAGCCGGGACCGCCGGGTTGACCACGAGCACGTTCACATAAGAGACCAGCGGGGTGATCGCCTCGAAGTCCTTCAGGGGATCGTAGGCGAGCTTGGTGTAGATGTGCGGATTGATTGCCTGCGTGCCGGTGTGCCCCATGCCGATGGTATAGCCGTCCGGTGTCGCACGCGCTAGTGTTTCCATCGCGATACCTCCGCCAGCCCCGACGCGGTTGTCGACGACGATCGGAACACCCAGCGACTCGCCGAGCTTCGGTGCGATGGCCCTAGCCAGCGCATCCGTCGGCCCTCCGGCAGAAAACGGAATTAGCCAGCGGATCGGCTTGTGTGGATAATCCTGCGCAGCGGCAGGCAAGATCGTGGCCAGCGAGATCGCCACCGCAACGGCTGAACCCAACGCTTTCATGCTCGTCCCCTCCTCAATTGGTCATTGTCGACCGCGCACCCTTTTGCCCGGTCCATGGTCATGAAACATGACGCTTCACCAACTCACGGGCGATGATCAATTGCTGTATCTGGCTAGTGCCCTCGAACAGCCGCAGCAGACGAACATCGCGGTAAAGCCGCTCGATCGGATACTCCTTGATGTAGCCGTTTCCGCCGTGAACTTGCAGCATCCGGTCGGCGATCCGGCCGGCGGCCTCCGTAGCGAAGTACTTGCAGCACGCAGACTCCATCGTGACGTTCCTGCCCGCGTCCTTGTCCTGCGCGGCCTTCTCGACCATGGACCGGGCGGCAAAGGCCTCTGCCTGGCTGTCGGCCAGCATGGCTTGAATCAGCTGGAAGTCTGCAATCGGCCTCCCGAACTGTCGTCGTTCGGTCGCGTAGCGGACCCCTTCGTCAATCATCCGAAAGCACATTCCGGTCGCGACGGCAGCCATGTGAAGCCTGGCATGGTCCAGTGATCGCATCGCGCTCTTGAAGCCGCCGCCTTCCCGGCCGCCGAGCAGCGCGCTCGTGGGAACCCTGCAGTCCTCGAAGACGACATCGGATTCATGGGATCCGCGGAATCCCATCTTGCGATAGGGCGGCGATACGGTGATACCGGGGGTGCCGCGTTCTACGAGGAAGGCAGAAATGCCGGCCGCCCCTGTTTCCCTCGGCGCAGTCCGGGCAAAAACAGTGAAAAGCCCGGCGTGGACGGCGTTGGTGATGAACCTCTTGGTGCCGGTGATCAGGTAATGGTCGCCATCGCGCACTGCACGGGTGGAGAGTGACGCGGCATCCGACCCCGAGTCGGGCTCCGTCAGGCAAAAGGACGCGATCAGCTCACCGTTGGCAATCCGCGGCAGGTACTCTTGCCGTTGCTCTGCCGTTCCTTCGTTGATGATGCCAAGGGTGCCCACGCCGTTGGTCGTGCCGAAATAGGAACGAAAGACGAGCGATGCGTAGGCGACCTCGAAGACGAGGCGAACCTCCTCATACATGCCCAGACCCAAGCCGCCGTACTCTTGGGGCACCGTCATACCGAAGAGGCCGAGTTCCTTGAGTTGGCGCACTATCGAGCCGGGAATCACCTCGGTTTCCTCGACTTCTGCCTCCGCCCGGATCAATTGCTCGCGCGCAAAGCGCCTGACGGCATCAGCGAGCAATTCGATCGTCTCTTCGCGTTCCTCCATAGGCCTCCCCCAGCTATCGACGCCGCGACTATGTCACCGGAGGCCATATCTCGTCCAATACCATATCTTGGTGTTGTGATACCTTTTGCATATGGATACTAGGCAGATTCGCCAGTTCCTTGCCGTGGCCGATACCCTGAGCTTTCGCAAGGGTGCGGAAAGGCTTCACATGGCTCAACCGCCACTTTCCATGGCGATCCGACGCATGGAGGCGAGTCTCGGCGCGCCCCTTTTCGTGCGCGGCAGGAACGGGGTGCGTCTCACGGACTTCGGGAAGGCCTTGGTGGACGATGCACGACGGGTGGCGCATGACGCCGAGCGACTTCGTCGGTCTGCGGCGATGTTCAACGCGGGAACGAGTGGTCGCTTGCGTGTCGGCTTCGTTGGGTCAGCGACCTACATGCTCTTGCCGACCGTACTCCCACGATTCAGGAGCCGGTATCCCGGGATTGAACTGGACTTGCGGGAGGGCACGACGAGCCAGATCCTCGCCAGTATCCAACAGGGTTCGCTCGACCTCGGGCTGGTCCGCTATCCCGTATTCGAGCCGCACACCACTTACCTGACGCCCGTGCAGGAAGACATGCTTGTCGTCGCGTTGCCAAAGGACAGCGAACTGCGCAATCGGAAGCGCATGTCGCTCAAGGATCTGCATGATCATCCATTCGTTCTCTATTCGGCCACAGCAGCTGCGAATCTGCGCGGGCAAGTGTTTCTCGCATGCCAAGCGGCGGGATTCACGCCGCGCGTCGTGCAGGAAGCGGTACAAGTTCAGACCCTCATCTGCCTGGTGGAGAGCGGAATGGGGATCGCCCTGGTGCCTTCGAGCAGTGCTCGACACGGTCCGCCGGGCGTGATCTTTCGCAATCTCGCGCCGTCGGACAAGCATCTAGCAGTCGCAATTGCACTGGCGTCGCGCGGAGAGTCTGACCTGGTGATCGCCACACGCTTCCGAGAGGTGCTGACGGAGTTCTCGTCAGCCGTTCCCCTTGTGACGATCGGCAGTGGGCAGTCCCGTCCGCCGTAATTGCATCGCCGGGGGACGACCAGGCCAGCTCTGTCCGGCGCTCCGCTGCTCTCTCTGCATCAGGGCCAATGGTTCAATCGTCCTTCATTGGCGGGGGCGCCAGCGGTAGAACGCGGGCAGCACCCGCTTCATCACCGGCCCGTCGAAGTCCCACGACATGCACTTGCCCATGTAGTAGGGCGGTGGTTCCTGCGGTGACGGCAGCGGCTCGCCTGCCTGCCGGCGCCGCCCCTCGCCATGACCGAAGACCGTCTGGATCGCCGCGGTGGCGAGGCCGGCCAGCAGCTCGCGCAGGTGGGTGCAGCCGGCCACGCCCCCCATCGCTTCCTCGAGGGACTTGCGCCAGCCCCGGCCGATGCTCGCGCCCGCCAGCCTGCGCAGCGGATCGGTCGCCGCAGCGCAATCCGGGAACGGCGAGCTGTCCATCCAAGCCCGCGCCTCGACCACCTTCATCGTCTCGTCGAAGGTGACGCGCGCTCGCATCCGGTGCACCGGCTCGCCCGGCTCGACCGCCCCGCGCTCGATCAGGTGCAGCACCTCGCCCTTGGTGTCGAGCAGCTCGGCATCCATCTCGAACAGGCCGTCCTCGCGCAGGTATCCCTCGTAGGTGATGCGGCGGGTGTGGAGCGGCTTTCTTGCAGGCGTGGACATCGTGATCGGCGAAGGCGCCGGAGCGCGGTTGCGGAAGTCACGATGATCCCACAATCGCCGGCCGCGCCAGCGCGATCGCCTCGCGAAGCACGGCTCGGTCGCCGACATGGTTTGCGAGTATCAGCACCAGCTTGCTGTTCATCAGCGCCGCCTGTTCGTCGTCCAGGTCGCGCTGGCTTTGGACGAGCTCCTCGTAGAATCCGTCCGGATCCTCGATGTTGGCGTGGCGCACGAGCGGCATCGGATCCTCCGAGTGGACGGGCCTCAATGGCCGAGGCAGCGGGCAAGCGCAGCGCGTGCCTTGCTGCGGTCGAAGCGGCGCCAGCGCGCGGCCACGTGCTGGTCCGGGCGAATCAGGTAGACCGTCCCGGGCTGCATGTCGTAGCGGTCGGCGAGCACCGTCTCCGGGCAGAGCACGTCCTGGCCGATCGACAGCACCGGCGCCCAGACGCCGTCCACCTCGATGCCCTCCGGCGCCTCCGGCCGTCCCACCGTCAGCAGGACGAAACCCTTGCCCAGCTCCTCCAGGAGCCATCCGGGTCGTCCGTTGCGCGTGATCGGGGCATCGGCGCAGTTGGTGCCGGGGCGCATCGCGCCCTTGAACGGGCTCTCGTCCGGCGTGTTCAGCGAAGAGTCGAGGTAGGGCGTCGGCGTGCTGAGCCGCCCGCTGTTCACGAAAGGCCGGGCGAAGGTTTCATGCCGGGCAAGCTCCAGGACGGCATCGCGATAGTGGCGGCTCGCGCGGCTCTTCGGCGTGATGAAATCCGTTGAACGGGTGGACTGCCGGATGTTGTCGTCGGCCGCGACTGCACGCTCTTCGTGATAGCTGTCCAGCAGCGCGGCTGGTGCCTTGCCCTCGATCACCAGTGCGAGCTTCCACGCAAGGTTGTCGACATCCTGGATGCCGGTGTTGGCCCCGCGGGCGCCGAACGGTGAGACCTGGTGCGCGGCGTCGCCCGCGAAGAGGATGCGGTCGTGGCGGAAAGAATCGATGCGACGGCACGCGAACTGGTACACCGACGCCCACTCGAGCTCGAACTCGACGTCATCGCCGAGCATCTGCCTCACTCGCCGCTTGACGTTCTCCGGCTTGCGCTCCTCCTCCGGGTCCGCGTCCCAGCCGAGCTGGAAGTCCAGGCGCCAGACGTTGTCGCACTCCTTGTGCAGCAGCGCGGACTGGCCGCGGTGGAACGGCGGATCGAACCAGAAGCGGCGTTCCGCGGGGAAGTCCGCTTTCATCACGATGTCGGCGATCAGGAAGCGATCCTGGAAGAACTGGCCGGTGAACTCGGCGCCCACCATGCGCCGCGCGTCGCTGTTCGCGCCATCGCAGGCGATGACCCAGTCCGCCGCCATCCTGAAGATGCCGTCGGGCGTCTCCACGGTGAGCACGACATGGTCCGCGCCCCGGGCAATGCTGATCAGCTTGTGCTTCCAGCGCAGCTCCACCCGCGGCTCGCGCCCGCAGGCGTCGACCAGGAACTCTTCCAGGTAGTACTGCTGCAGGTTGATCATCGCCGGCATCTTGTGATGCGGCTCCGGAAGCAGGTCGAACGAATAGGTGAGCTCGTCCCTGAAGTAGACCTTGCCCAGCTTCCAGCTCACGCCTTTGTCGACCATCGGCCCGGCGACGCCGAGCCGGTCCCAGATCTCCAGGGGGCGCTTCGCGTAGCAGACGGCGCGCGAGCCGATGCTCACGGAGTTGTTGTCGTCGATCAGGACGACCGGCAGCCCGCGGCGGGCGCAGTCCAGTGCCGCGGTGAGGCCGACCGGCCCGCCGCCGACCACGACGACCGGATGCCGGCGCGGCACGCCGTCACGCTGCTCCTGCGACTGGACGTAGCGGAACTCGGGGTAGGCGTAGGTGGTGAGCATGCGGATTCCTCCGCCGCATCAGGCGGTTTCCGACTCCGTCACGCCGGCCAGCTCCTTCTCGTGCATCCATGCGGCGTGCTTCGGTGCCTTCCTGGTGCGCGTCCACTCCTCCAGCATTGCCCACTTGACGTCGTCGAGCCGCTTCATCTGCTCCGGCGTGGCGGTGTCGGCCACCAGCTCCAGCCGGTGTCCGTTCGGATCGCGGAAGTAGATGGAACGGAAGATGCCGTGGTCCGTGACGCCCAGCACGTCCACGCCGGCGGCCTCCAGCCGCGCCTTGTGCGCCATCAGGGCGTCCTCGCTCTCCACCTTGAAGGCGATGTGCTGCACCCAGTCGGGCGTGGCCGGATCGCGGCCCATCGGTGGCGAATTGGGAAGCTCGAAGAACGCGAGGATGTTGCCGCCGCCCGCGTCCATGAAGAGATGCATGTATGGATCCGGCGCCTTGGTCGAGGGGACATGGTCCTCCGCGATGGCAAGGACGAACTCCATGCCGAGGTTGTTCCGGTACCAGTCCACCGTTTCCTTGGCGTCGCGGCAGCGGTACGCGACATGGTGGATCCGGGCGATCGGCGTCATGGCATCTCCTGATTTGCTGATTGCGAATCGATTTGCATAATGCGCTCAGCGCTCGCGTGTGTCAAACTGATTTGTTCTAATCGAACAAGGTGGAGCCATAGCCGGTTGACGGCGTGCAAGGAGCGGAGTTGGGCAGTCCGGAGGAACCAGACGAGGCGAGGGCGGGACGGCGGGGCGGGAAGCAGGCCGGGAAGCAGGCCGGCAATGGCCAGCGTTCCGTGCAGTCGGTGGAGGTCGGCGGCAGGCTGCTGCTCGTGCTTGCGGACCACCCCGAGCCGATGACCCTCAAGGACCTGGCCGCGCAGGCGGCGATGCCGGCCTCGCGGGCGCATCCCTACCTGGTGAGCTTCGCGCGCCTGCGGCTGGTGGAGCAGGAGCCGGCCAGCGGTCGCTATGCGCTCGGCCCGGCCGCGCTGCAGATCGGGCTGGCGGCGCTTCACCAGTCGGATGCGCTCAAGGCGGCGTTGCCGGCCGCAGAGGCCCTGGCCGCATCAACCGGCCAGATGGTGGTGGTCGCGGTCTGGGGCAACCTCGGTCCGACGGTGGTCCGGATGTTCGAGTCGCGCCAGCCGCTTCACGTGAACATGCGCGTGGGCACGGTGATGTCTACGCTCGAGACTGCCACCGGGCGCGCGTTCGCGGCGGTGCTGCCCGCCGACCAGGTCGCGGCGGTGATGGCCGGACCCTTCGGCGACCTGCGCCACTCGGCGGGCCGGAAGCCGCGCATTCCGGCGGGCACGCTCGAGGCGATCGCCGAGGAATTCCGCAGGCACGGGGTGACGCGCGCGATGGGGCGCCCGTTGCCGGGCATCAATGCCTTTGCCGCCCCGGCGTTCGACCACGAGGGCAACCCGGTGGCAGTGATCACCGCGCTCGGCCACGTCGACCGTTTCCCGCCGGACTGGGATTCGGACTACGCCCGGGCGGTGCGGCGCGCGGCCGAGGAGGTGTCGCTGAAGCTGGGCTTCAATCGTCGCCTGCGGCACTGCCTACAATGAAGCATGCTGTCCGACATGAGCCGGTGGTAGCCGGCCGATGCCTTCGCCGATGCTCGAGTCCGGTTCGACCTGCTGGCGGACGGCGACCGCTTCGCGCTTCGCGCTGCTGCCGGACGGCGAATCCTATCTGCCGGCGATGCGCGCAGCCATCGCCAATGCCCGCCAATCGGTCCTGCTGGTGGGCTGGGACCTGGATCCCACCGTCCCGCTCGGGCCGCCCGCCGGCAGCGGCGACGAGGCTCCGCGATTCTGCGACGAGTTCCGCCGCCTTCTGTCCGCTCGGCCGGACCTGCGCGTCGACATCCTGATCTGGGACATGACCTACGCTTACGCGGTCCAGCGTCGCGACCGTCCCCAGCATGCGACGCGGTGGCTTCCCGCCTCCGTCAACTACCGGCTGGACGGCAAGCATCCCGTCGGCGCCTCGCACCATCAGAAGATTCTGGTCGTCGACGATGCGATCGCCTTCTGTGGCGGCGCGGACTTCACCCGCAACCGCTGGGACTCGTCCGCGCATCGCAGCGAGGACCAGCGCCGAAGGCTGCCCGACGGACGGGTCTACGCCCCCCGTCACGAAGTGATGGCCGCGGTCGACGGGCCGGCGGCTGCCGCCTTCGGCGATCTCGTCCGGGCGCGGTGGCGGCAGGGCTGGGGAGATTCCCTGGCGCCGGTCGTGGCCGACCGCGACCCGTGGCCGGATGGCCTCGCGCCGGACATGGTCGACGTGACGATCGGGATCTCGCGAACCGCGGCGCCCTGGGACGGACAGCCCGAGGTGCGCGAGGCCGAGGCCCTGTTCCTTCGCGCGATCGAAAGGGCGAGGCGCTGGATCTATCTGGAGAACCAGTATGTCACCGCGCCGGTGGTGCGCGAGGCGCTCGCGCGTCGGCTCGCCGAGCCGGTCGGTCCGGAGGTGCTCCTGGTGTGTCCCCTGCACAGCGGCGGCCGGGGCGACCGCCTCGCCATGGACCGGGCGCGCAAGGCGCTGGTCCACCGGTTGCGCGCGGCCGATGCCCATCGCCGCTTCCGCGCGGCTGCGCCGTTGTCCTCGGCCGGCGAGGCGATCATGGTGCACTCCAAGGTCATGGTGGTCGACGACCACCTGTTCCGGGTCGGGTCCGCCAACCTCAACAACCGGTCGCTGGGCTTCGACACCGAGTGCGACCTGAGCATCGAGGCACGCCCCGACGACGAGGAGGGGCGCCGCGGCGTCCTGCGCCTGCTGTGCCGCCTGCTGGGCGAGCACGCCGGCTGCGACCCGGCTGCGCTCGAGGGCGGGATTCGCCGCACCGGCTTGTTCGCAGCGCTCGACACCCTCGCCGGCACATCGGGAAAGCGGCTGCAGCCGTTGGCCGACGAACGATTGACCGTGCTCGATCGCCTGGTCGCGCGCATCCACCTGTTCGATCCCGCGGGGGTGGCCGACAACTGGAGGCCATGGCGGCGGCCGGCCTAGCGGCCGGCTACTTGACCTCGAGCAGGTACATCGGCTGCATCTTGCGGCCGTCGGCGCGGAAGGTGCCCCCGATGGCCGGCGCGGACCGAGTGGCGTAGGATCCGCTCACCGCCAAACGGTTAAGGGGAGAACGACATGTCGACTGGAATCGCTCTTGCTTCGTCAGCGCTCGCCCTTGTCATCGCCGTCGTCGCCGTGCCGGCGACCCATGCACAGGAGGGTCCCGGCTGGACCGTGCTGTTGGACGGCACCAGCCTCGATGGATGGAACCAGGTCGGTGAAAGCAACTGGCGCATCGAAGATGGCGTGGTCGTCGCAGACAAGCGGACCAGCAAGGATCCTGCGCATCTGGTGAGCAAGGATTCTTACAAAGACTTCGCCCTGCGCGTCGAGTTCTGGGCGAGCGACGATGCCAACAGCGGCGTCTACCTGCGCTGCAGCGACGCGAAGAACATCGCCGACCGGACCTGCTACGAGGCCAACATTTTCGACCAGCGCCCGGACCCCACCTACGGCACCGGCAGCCTGGTGCATTTCGCCGAGGTGAACCCGATGCCGAAAGCCGGCGGCAAGTGGAACACCTTCGAGATCACCGCGAAAGGTCGGCACATCGTCGTGCTGCTCAACGGACAGAAGACCGCGGAACTGCACAACGGTCTCTTCACGCAAGGGCCGATCACCCTGCAGCACGGCGCGGGCACCATCAAGTTCCGGAAGGTCGCCATCAAGGCGTTGTAGCCGCAGGCGCGACCGGGCGGCGGCGGGGTGGTCGGGGTGAGAGGATTCGAACCTCCGGCCTCTGCGTCCCGAACGCAGCGCTCTACCAGGCTAAGCTACACCCCGAACTCTGACGACACCTCTTCGGACCAGGCTCCGCGAGGCGGAGCCGGGTAGCGCAGGGCGATTGCCCGACGCCCTGCACCGGACGATCCGCGGCGGCTTGCGCGCCGGAATCAACTGCTCCGGGAGACCGAATAGGTCGCCAAGTATAGCAAAGCGTCCCGATGCTGCGACGCCGGCAACGCGCCGAGGGCATCACGCGCCCGCGCTGCCTCGCGCTCGGCAAGCTGGCGGGTGTAGCCGAGCGCGTCGTGGCGCTGCATCGCCGCGTGGATCTCGTCGAACCGGTCGGTGCCGCCGGCCCGGATCGCCTCGCTGACGACGGCCCGGTCCGCTGCCGTGCCGGCCTGCATCACCCGGATGAGGGGCAGGGTGGGCTTGCCCTCGCGCAGGTCGTCCCCCACGTTCTTGCCCAGCTCCGCGCTCGCCCCGGAGTAGTCCAGCACGTCGTCCACCAGCTGGAAGGCGGTGCCGAGATGTCTGCCGTAGGAAGCCGCCGCCCGCTCGACCGTCTCGTCCGCATCGCAGAGGACCGCGCCGATCTGCGCCGCCGACTCGAACAGCTTGGCGGTCTTGTAGCGGATGACCTGGAGGTAGGCGGCCTCGTCGACGTCCGGATCGCGGCAATTCAGCAGTTGCAGCACCTCGCCCTCGGCGATGGTGTTGGTCGAGTCGGCGAGGATCCGCTGGATCTTCATCTCGTTGACCTCCACCATCATCTGGAAGGCACGGGAGTAAAGGAAGTCGCCCACAAGCACCGCCGCCGCGTTGCCGAACTGCGCGTTGGCGGTAGGACGGCCGCGGCGCAGGGTGGATTCGTCCACCACGTCGTCGTGCAGCAGGGTGGCGGTATGGATGAACTCCACCACGGCCGCGAGCAGCCAGTGGTGGCCGCAGCGCTGCTGCACCTCGGTGCGGCCATAGCCGAGCGCGCGCGCGAAGAGCAGCAGCAGAACGGGCCGCAGCCGCTTGCCGCCCGCCCCGATGATGTAGTCGGCGATCGTGCTGATCAGGACCACGGGGCTGTCGAGCCGCTTCCGGATGACGCGGTCGACCTCCGCGAGGTCGCTGGTGATGATCGGGAACGACTCGTAGGGGTTCAAGTTGACTGTGGCTTTGAGGGGGCAGGGTCGCCGGAAAGTATAAGGTGCCGGGAAGCGCGGTACTGGTGCGCGCCCGCTTGACTAGGGTCGGCAACAGGGCCGGCCGGCGGGAGCCACCTGGCGATTGCCAGCGTTCCGGCCGGGCGCTCGGAGTCTCGAGGCCTCGAGAGCGGTTTGACCCCGAGGCGGGGACTTTCTATAATTACCGGTTCCTCTCGTTTCACCGCTCTTTTCTCGACAGTGGAGAGTTTCCCATGTACGCGGTCATAAAAACCGGCGGCAAGCAGTACAAGGTCAGCCCCGGCGACAAGATCAAGGTAGAACAGATACCCGCAGACATCGGAGCCGACATCCAGCTCGACCAGGTCCTTGCCGTTGGCAACGGGGACCAGATCAGGATAGGTGCGCCCCTGGTGGGCGGCGCCGCGGTATCGGCAACGGTCCTCTCGCAGGGACGTCATCCCAAGGTGCGCATCTTCAAGATGCGCCGGCGCAAGCATTACCAGAAGCACCAGGGCCACCGGCAGAACTACACCGAGTTGCTGATCGCGCAGATCGCCTCGGATCTCGGCGTGTTCAAGGCCGAGGAGAAGCAGTCCAAGGAGCAGTCCAAGGCCAAGCTGTCGGCAGGCGAAAAACCGGCCGCGGCCAAGCCGGCTCGAGTCAAGTCGCAGGGCAAGGCGGCCGGCGAGGCACCGGACGACCTGACGCGCATCGAAGGCATCGGCCCGAAGATTGCCGAGATCCTCCAGGCTGGCGGCATCGGCTCGTTCCAGGAGCTCGCCTCCGCCAAGGTGGAGCGGCTGAAGGAGCTGCTCGATGCGGCCGGCTCCAACTTCGCGACCCACGATCCCGGCACCTGGCCGGAGCAGGCCGGCCTCGCGGCGAAGGGGGATTGGGAAGGACTGGACAAGCTCAAGGCCGCTCTCGACGGCGGCCGGCGCGCCTGAGCATCCCCGGTATGAGGTCGGCAACGGCGCGGTCGCAACGGCGCGGCCGGCAACGGCGACAGTGATTGCAGGAGTATAGGAATGGCACAGAAGAAAGGCGGCGGCTCGACCCGTAACGGCCGCGATTCGAATCCCAAGATGCTGGGCGTCAAGGCGTTCGGCGGCCAGATGGTGTCCGCGGGATCGATCATCGTGCGCCAGCGCGGCACGCGCTTCCATCCGGGCGTCAACGTGGGGCTCGGCAAGGACCACACGCTGTTCGCCCTGGTGGACGGCCGGGTGCAGTTCGGAGTGAAGGGTCCGCAGCACAACAACACGGTCAGCATCGAGCCGGTGGAGGCCTAGGGCCATCCACCGGTCCCGCGCGAACGCGCCGCGCAGGCGCGGGTTGCAGGCGCGCGGCAACCGGCATCGTTGAGCAGGATGGCTCCGCAGGCTGCGGGGCCATTTTGTTTGGGATCTTGACCACCAGATGAAGTTCATCGACGAGGCGCGCATCGAGGTCGCTGCCGGCGACGGCGGCAACGGCTCGGCCTCGTTTCGTCGCGAGAAGTTCATCCCCTTCGGCGGGCCGGATGGCGGCGACGGGGGCCGCGGCGGCTCCATCTATGCGGTCGCGGACCGCAACCTCAACACGCTGATCGACTACCGCTATACCCGCCGCTTTGCCGCCCGCAAGGGCGAGAACGGGCGGGGCTCGGACCAGTACGGCAAGGGCGGCGAGGACATCGTGCTGCGCATGCCGGTCGGCACGCAGATCTTCGACGATGCAAGCGGCGAGCTGCTCTTCGATCTCACGCGCGACGGCGAGCGGGTGTGCATCGCCAAGGGCGGCGATGGCGGCCTCGGCAACCTCCACTTCAAGTCGAGCACCAACCGCGCGCCCACCAAGGCGACCAAGGGCTGGCCGGGTGAGCAGCGGTCGCTGCGCCTCGAGCTCAAGGTGCTTGCGGACGTGGGGTTGCTCGGCATGCCGAACGCCGGCAAGTCGACGCTGATCGCGCGGATCTCCAACGCCCGGCCGAAGGTGGCCGACTACCCGTTCACCACGCTGCATCCGAACCTGGGCGTGGTCCGGGTGGAGGCCTCGCGCAGCTTCGTCGTGGCCGACGTGCCGGGGCTGATCGAAGGCGCCGCCGAGGGGGCCGGCCTGGGCCACCGGTTCCTGCGTCACCTGCAGCGCACCCGGCTGCTGCTGCACCTGGTGGACGCGGTCCCCCTCGACGAGGGGCGCGATCCGGTGGCGGAGGCGGCGGCGATCGTCGAGGAGCTGCGCAGGTACGATCCCGAGCTGCATGCCAAGCCCCGCTGGCTGGTGCTGAACAAGCTCGACATGGTCGAGCCGGGCGAGCGGGAGGCGCTCCGCCAGCGCATCGTCGACGGGCTCGGATGGAAGGGGCCGGTGTTCTCGATCTCGGCGCTGACCGGCGAAGGCTGCCGCGAGCTCTTCTACGCGATCGCGCAGCACCTGTTCGATCAGGAGACCGAAGCGGCGCCGCCCCCGGACGTGCGCTTCGACCGGGAGCCATGAAGCCGCCGGCGCGGGTGGTCATCAAGGTCGGCTCGTCGCTGGTGACCAACGAGGGTCGCGGCGTCGACCTGGCCGCGATCGAGCACTGGAGCGAGCAGATCGCGCGCATCCGCAAGCCCGCCGGCGACGGCAGCCGCACCGTGCCCGAGATCGTGCTGGTGTCCTCGGGCGCCGTCGCTGAGGGGATGAAGCGGCTCGGATGGAAGCGCCGGCCGCGCGAGATGAGCGACCTGCAGGCCGCCGCCGCGATCGGGCAGATGGGGCTGGTGCAGGCTTACGAGAGCGGCTTTCGGCGCCACGGGATCATGACCGCGCAGATCCTGCTCACCCACGACGACCTGTCGGACCGCAAGCGCTATCTCAATGCCCGTTCGACGCTGCTCGGCCTGCTGCGGCTTGGCGTGCTGCCGATCGTCAACGAGAACGACACGGTGGTCACCGACGAGATCAAGCTGGGCGACAACGACACGCTCGGTGCCCTGGTCACGAACCTGATCGAGGCGGAGCTGCTGGTCATCCTCACCGACCAGGCCGGGCTCTTCACGGCGGATCCGCGCCGGGATCCCGATGCCAGCCTGCTGGCGGAGGTGCGTGCCGGCGACGTCTCCCTGGAAGCGATGGCGGGCGGCGCCGGCAGTGCCATCGGCAAGGGGGGCATGATCACCAAGGTGCTCGCCGCCAAGCGGGCCGCCTCGAGCGGTGCCTCCACCGTGGTCTGCTCGGGTCGCGAGCCGGACGTGCTGGTGCGGCTGATGCAGGGCGAAGCGGTCGGCACGCGGTTCGTTGCCCAGACGCCGCGGCTTGCCGCACGCAAGAAGTGGATGGCCGATCACCTGCAGCTGCGCGGCGCGGTGGTGCTCGACGCCGGCGCGGTGACCGCGCTGATGAAGCAGGGGCGCAGCCTGCTGCCGATCGGCGTCACGGAGGTACGGGGCGAGTTCGATCGCGGCGAGCTCGTCGCCATCCTGGATCCGGGTGGCCTGGAGCTTGCCCGCGGGCTGGTCAACTATGCGAGCAACGACGCGCGCCGCATCCTGCGCAAGCCATCGAGCCGGATCGAGTCGATACTCGGCTTCTTCGAGGAGCCGGAGCTGATTCACCGCGATAATCTGGTCTTCCGCTAACTTCCCTACAGGAGACTGCCCGATGGCGAGCAGCAGCAAGACGCGCGTCGGATTCATCGGCGCTTCCGGCATGATGGGTCACGGCATGGCGAAGAACCTCCTCGCCAAGGGGTATTCCCTGTCGCTCACCATCCATCGGAACGCGGATGCCGTGGCGGACCTGGTGGCGGCAGGCGCCAGCCGGGTGGACTCGCCGGCCGCGCTCGCCGCGGTGTCGGAAGTGATCTTCATCTGCGTGACCGGCTCGCCCCAGGTGGAGGCGCTGTTCGAGGGGCCGCAGGGGCTGCTCGACGGCGCTCGGCCGGGCATCCGCATCGTGGATTGCTCGACCAGCGAGCCGCAATCCACTGCCCGCCTGCGCGAGGCGGCTGCCGGCCGCGGCATGACGCTGATCGATGCGCCGCTCGCGCGCACTCCGGTCGAGGCGGAGCAGGGACGGCTGAACGTCATCCTGGGGGCGGACGAGCCCGATCGTGCCGCGCTCGATCCGATCCTGCGGACCTTCGCGGAGAACGTCTTCCACGTCGGCGGACCGGGCGCCGGGCATACGGTCAAGCTGCTCAACAACTTCGTGGCGCAGGCGATCTGCACCGCGGCCGCGGAAGCCTTCGCGGTCGGCGCGAAGGCCGGCATCGATCCGCGCAAGCTGGTGGACGTGATCTCGGCCGGCGGCGTGAACTCGGGGCTCTTCCAGGCCATGGCGAAGACGCTCTCCGGCGAGATGGACGGGTTGAAGTTCGGCCTCGACAACGCCCGCAAGGACATCCGCTACTACACGCATCTTGCGGAAGCGCACGACGTGCCGACGATGGTCGGCGAGGCGGTCCACCAGGCGCTATGCCTGGCAAGCGCGCTCGGCTACGGCGGCGAATACGTGCCGTCGCTGGTGCGCGCGCAGGAAAAGGTGACCGGCGCGCGTATCGTCCCGTAAGCCGGCATGGATGGTGCAATCAGGGCGGCGCTGGGCGCCGCCGCGACGACGCTGCTGCTGCTGGTCACGGCCTGCGGCGACGATTCCGGTCGCGATGCCGCGGATGTCTCGAGCTCGAGTGCCTACGCCGGCAAGTGCGCACCGGACAACCCGCTCGCGCGGGACGGCAACGGCAACCTGCTCTCGCGTTATGCCAACGGCACGCTCGACGACGAGCGGCGCTGGGTACGGTCCTACATGAACGAGGCCTACCTCTGGTATGCCGAAATGCCGGACCCGGACCCGACGCTCCCGGCATTCAACACGACGCCGGCGCAGACGGCGCTGGACGCCTGGTTCGACGCGCTGAAGACCCCGGCGCTCACTCCTTCGGGCACGCCGAAGGACCGATACAGCTTCACCATGCCGACCGCCCAGTGGAACTCGATGTCCCAGAGCGGCGTGATCGGCGGCTATGGGATCGAGTGGGTGGTCGCTTCGGGCACGCGACCGCGCGAGGCGCGGGTCGCTTACGTGGAAGCCGGCTCGCCGGCGGCCGCGGGCGGTATCGCGCGGGGCGACCGCCTGCTCGCGGTCACGGTGAACGGAATCCGCATCGATTTCGTGGACACCGCGGTCCAGGCCGAGATCGACCAGCTCAACGAGACGCTGTTCTCGCCGCCCACCGGCACGCGGGCCACGCTCACCCTGCGCAGCAACGGCGGCTTCGAGCGCGACGTGCCGCTGGTCGCGGGCGACGTGCGCACGACGCCGGTGAAGGAGGCGCGCCTGATCGATGCCGGCGGCGACCGGATCGGCTATCTGCTGCTGAACGACTTCATCGTGCCGGCCGAGGGACAGCTCCGCGATGCGGTGCAGTCGTTCAAGGACGCCGGCGTGCAGGATCTGGTGCTCGACCTGCGCTACAACGGCGGCGGCTACCTCTACATCGCCAGCCAGCTCGCCTGGATGGTGGCGCCGCCGCGCAGCACCACCGGCAAGACTTTCGAGCGCTCGGTCTACAGCGACAAGCGGCAGAGCGCGGGCACCCGCATGCAGTTCTTCGGCTCGAGCAGCGGACAGCCCGGCAGCGGCACGACCGTGGGCGCGCCGCTGCCGAACCTCGGCCTGCCGCGGGTCTACGTGCTCGCCGGCAAGGGCACCTGCTCTGCCAGCGAATCGGTGATCAACGGGCTGCGCGGCGTCGACGTGGAGGTGATCCTGCTCGGCGGCACCACCTGTGGCAAGCCGTACGGCTTCACCGCCCGCGACAATTGCGGCCTCTCGTATTTTCCCGTCGAGTTCCAGGGGGTGAACGAGAAAGGCTTCGGCGAATTCGCCGACGGCTTCGCGCCCACCTGCCCGGTTCCGGACGATCTGGAAAGCCCGCTCGGCACCGAAAGCGAAGGCCTCCTCGCCGCCGCGCTCGCCTATCGCAGCGGCGCGACCTGCGCGGCCATCGCGGCGTCGGCGCAGGCGAAGGCGTCGCGTGGCGGCGGCGAGCGGGGCATGTCGCCGGAAGGCGTGATCGTGCGCCCGCCCT
>JAEWEW010000099.1 GCA_023389175.1 Pseudomonadota bacterium
GGACAGCATGCCGTGGGTGTACTGCACCGTCGGGACCGCGGGGTTGGCCCACTCCATCGCGGTATTGGCGCCGCACTCGATGAAGTGGATGCGGGACACGGAGGGCAGCCGCATCAGGTCGTCCATCGAGAAGACGCGGGCCTCCTTCACCAGGCCGTTGATCATCAGGCGATGGCCCCGCGGATCCACGTCCCACCAGCCCTGGTGGTGACGCTCGAAATGCACCCCGTTCGGGGTGATGATGCCGAACAGCGATTGCAGCGGGCAGAACGACACGGAGGCTTGCGGCACGCGGGTGAGTCCGGGGCTCTGGCGCCGCTGGATGTTCCGCTCCCACTGCGAAGGACTGCCGTAACCGCGGGCGACCACCGGCTGACCAAGACCGGTGCTGTGCGGCGGCAACTCGAGAATGGCCGGATCGCCATCCCGCGATTGCGCAAGGGCCCGGCGAGCCGGCTGGACCGCAGTCGCGCCGGCTCCCATCGCGAGGGCCTTGCCCATGAACGCCCGGCGTGCGCGACGCGCCGACTCGAGGGCGGCCGGCGGAAGATGGTCCTCCGGCGCCTTCAGCAGGCGCCCCGGCATGGGCGGTGTACTTCTGGACATCGTGTCTCCGTGCCTCCTCAGGCTTCGCCGGCACCGGCGGGTCGACCGTTTCGCAGGCCCCGTCGCTGAAACGGAGCGGTCATCTCGACAACGGGCTGCAACATCCGTGCCAAAAGGTGTCGCGGGGTGCTTGCGCGTGATTGGTAGGTGGAAACCCGGAGGCACGCCCCTGAACCGGCCAGGATTCGACTTGCCGCCACCCTTTCGATCTGACATGCTGACATGACGGCGTGGCAGGTGTGACATGGGCGATGACAGGCGGAGGTAGGGCGATGGCGGATCCCAGACTGGAGCAGGTGGGAAGCCAGCAATGGATGGAGACGCACGCGGGACCCTTCGTGCTGATCGATGCGCACTACACGATCGTGGCGGCCAATGCGGCGTACTCGCGGGCCTACGGCGCGGCGCCGGACGCCATCATCGGGAAGAAATGCCATCAGGTCTCGCATCGCTCGGAAGAACCGTGTCACCGGCACGGCGAGAACTGCCCGCATCGCACCGTCTTCGCATCCGGAAGGCCTGCCCAGGTGGTCCACGTGCACTTCGACTCTGCCGGCAAGGCGGAGCGCGTGCGCCTGTCGGCGAACAAGCTGAGCTTGCCGGACGGGTCCATCCTGATGTCCGAGTCGGTACATCGGCTCTCCCGGGAAGCCGACGACACCGGCGAGATGATCGGCGCGAGCCCTGCCTACCGACGTCTGCTGGAGCAGCTCTCGGCCGTGGCACCGACGGACATTCCGGTGCTGCTCACCGGCGAGACGGGATCGGGCAAGGAGCTCGCGGCCCGCTTCATCCACCGCCATTCGCGCCGCTCCGGCGGCCCGCTCGTGATCATCGACTGCACCGCCATTCCCGAGTCCCTGTTCGAGGCCGAGCTGTTCGGACACGAGAAGGGCGCGTTCACCGGCCCGTCGACCCGCAGGCTCGGCCTGGTGGAGGAAGCGCAGGGCGGCACGTTGTTCCTCGACGAGGTCGGCGAGCTGCCACTGCCCGTGCAGGCCAAGCTCCTGCGCTTCGCCGATCGCGGCGACTTCCGCCGCCTCGGGTCCAACCAGGTCCGGCACGTCGACTGCAGGCTGGTGGCTGCCACCCACCGTCCGCTGCAGGCGCTCATCAACGAGGGCAGCTTCCGGCGCGACCTCTATTTCCGCCTGGCCGGCGCCGAGGTCCGCGTGCCGTCGCTCGCCGAGCGGGAACAGGACGTCCTTCTGATCGCCGACAACATGCTCCAGCGCACCTTCGACGGCAGCAGCTGGGAGTCACGATTGACCGAAGGCGCCAGGCTGGCACTGCTCCGGCACCGGTTCGCCGGCAACGTTCGCGAGCTGCGCCACGTTCTGCAGCGGGGCGCGCAGGCTGCCGCCGGCGCGCCGATCGAAGTCGAGCACCTGCGGCTCGATTCGCCAGGCGCGGCGCCCGTGGACATGCCGGTCAAGGATTTCTCGGTGGGTGCGGATGCCGCCGCGCCCTACCCTGTCGCATCCTTTCGATCGATCGGTCCCCAGATCCGGTCGCTCTGCTCATGCGGCTTGCCGCGGCGCGAGGTGGCGCGCCGGCTGGGCGTGAGCGAACGAACCGTCTACCGCCACCTCGCGCGTCAGGATCCCGCCTTGCCCGGCAGGGCCCGCCCGGACGACGAGCCCGGCGCCTGACGAACCGCCAAAGAGGCCGCCTCGAGCGCGGCCTCGAGGTAGGCGCCGAAGAAGTCCTCCGACAGGCCGACGATCCGCCCGGCCAGCTCGCGGCCATCGGGTCCGAGGACAGCACCGTCGGAGCGAAGCGGGCGCCGTGGGCACGGGCGAACTGGCCATGGGTGGTGGTTAGACCGGAGAAGTCACGCAGCGACCGCTCACTGTCCATCCGGATCTCCACGACCCGGATGCCGTCGCGCTGCTGCGCGGCCAGCGGTTGCAGGTAGTTGCGGCGGACGATGTGGCAGTACGGGCATCCCTCCCGTGACAGCAGGATGACGTTGACGGTCCCAGGGGCCCGGTCGAGCTCGTCAGGAAGCACCGCGCGCTCCAGTCAGGAAAGTGCCCGTGCCGATGATGCGCGGGAGGACGCAGTTCCCGGGTGCCGGCCCTGCGCGACCATCAGGTCCAGGAAGGCACGCACGCGCGGCGGGACCATGCGGTTCGCCGGGATGACCGCATGGATCGGCAACGGCGACGGGCGCAGCTTCGGCAGCAGCTCGGTCAACCGGCCGGCAGCAATCGCGTCCTCCACCATGTAGTGCGGCAGCTGCGCGATGCCGAGCCCCATGCAGGCGCCCTCCACCATCGCATCGCCGTCGTTGAAGCGCACGCGCGCCGACGGCTGCAGCGTGACAGGCTTGCCACGCACCGTAAGCTGCCACGGCCGGTCGCGACCACTGCTCGGCATGCGAAAGACGATCGGGTGATGCGCGGCAAGATCCTCCACCCGGCGCGGCTCCCCGAGACGAGCGATGTAGCCGGGCGAGGCGCACATCAGCATGTCCTGGCTTCCGATCCGTCGCGCAACCAGCGTGGAGTCCTGCAGCGCCCCGACCCGGATGGCAACGTCGATGCCGTCGCGCAGCATGTCCACCAGCGCGTCCGAAAAGCGCGCGTCGAGGTGAAGGCGCGGATGGTTCGCCAGCAGGCGGGCGATCACCGGCAGCACCACCTTGCGGCCGAAGACGATCGGCATGTCGATCCGAAGGACACCGCTCGGTTCCGCGCGCACGCCGGAAGCCTCGACCTGGAGCGCCTCGAACTCGGCCAGCAGGCGCTGGCAGCGCTCGAACAGCCGCTCGCCGTCCGGCGTGAGCCGCACCTGCCGGGTGGTGCGATGGAAGAGTCGCAGGCCGAGCGACGCCTCGAGACGCGAAACCGACTTCGCGAGCGTGGACGGGTCCGTGCCGATCTCCCGGGAGGCGGCAGCGAAGCTGCCCCGCTTCGCGGTTTCCGAGAAGGCGAGCAGCGACTGCAGGGCCGGCATGGCGCGTGTCTCCGTTCAACCGATCCACCGGGGGAATTCCGGAAATTCTTTCCTCAATGTACCCCCGTTGCAGCCGATTCTCAATGCGCGGTCGGCCCGGCACACTGCGTCCTCATCCGGTTGTCACCGGACCAACCCCGAGGAGAAACATCATCATGCATGTCATCGATCAGGCGCGTCCCGAACCCACCGCGATCCCCGGCGTGGCGCATGCCACCTGGGCAGGCGCCGCTGAAGGCCTCCGCCAGCTGAGCCTCTGGCGACAGACGCTCGCCCCGGGCGCGGCAACGCCGCCCCACAGCCACGACTGCGACGAGGTGGTGATGTGCCACGCCGGCCAGGGCGAGCTGCATGTCGACGGCGAGGTGCATGCCTTCGGCCGTGACCAGACGATCATCCTTCCGCGAGACCGGCTGCACCAGATTCTCAACACCGGAGATTCGCCGCTCGAGATCCTGGGCGTCTTCGGCGCGACGCCGGTTAAGGTATTCCTGCCGGACGCGACCGAGCTGGCCGTGCCCTGGCGAAGCTGAGGCGCGCGAGCGACCGGCCGGATCCGGCAGCGTTCAGAACCGGTACCCGGACCAATCGGTCCTGCGGCGGTCCGGCTCCGGTTCCGGAAGCGGCGTCGCAGGCCTCAGCCCGGCGAGGCAACGGCGCGCCAGGTCCTTGTACATCCGCGTGCCGTTCTGCTTGTCCCGCACCTGATCGTCCGAAAGGTGCCGGACCAGCCGCGCCGGAATGCCGGCGACCAGGGTTCGGGGCGCCACCACCGCGCCGATCTTGACGAACGACATGGCGGCGACGATGGCCTGCTCGCCCACGTGCGCCTTGTCCATCACCACCGCGTTCATGCCGACCAGGCTGTCGCGTCCGATGCGGCAGGCGTGGATCACCGCGCCGTGGCCGATGTGGCTGTCTTCCTCCATCACGCAGTCGATGTCGCCACGCGAATGGACCACGCAGTTGTCCTGCAGGTTCGCGCCTCGCTCGAGCACGATGCGGCCGAAGTCGCCGCGCATCACCGCGCCGGGGCCGACGTAGCAGCCCGCCTGGACGATCACGTCGCCGACCAGGACCGCGCGAGGATGGACGTAGGCGCTCGGATCCACGACCGGCGTCACCCCTTCGAACGAGTAGATGCCGCCGGCGATGGCGGCAAGGGAATCCTGCGTGTGATTCATGTTCAAGCCCCGGAATCGGCAAGCGAAGAGTATCTCTCAAGGAGATGCCGGGCTGCCCCGGGTGCCATGGTCGGACGCCGGGGCGGGAGCGCGCGAAACCCGGCCCGCGACGCTCGAGTGGTGCGGTTACTGGTGTCCCCCGACCGCGACGTGTGATCTGATTCGGGGAACGACACAAGAAGGGGACATCGATGGCCGAGTTCGTCATCCTGCTGTTGCTGGCCGCGATCGCGGCGGTCCTGATCCATGTGCCGTGGCGCCGACGATTCGTGAGCGACCGCGTCCTCGCCGTCTACCGGCGCATGGTGCCGGCGATGTCGGACACCGAGCGGGAGGCGCTCGAGGCCGGCACCGTCTGGTGGGAGGGCGAACTGTTCCGCGGGCGCCCGGATTGGAGCCGGCTGCTCGCGCTTCCGCGTCCGCGACTCACGGCGGACGAGCAGGCCTTCCTCGACGGCCCGGTGGAAACGCTCTGCGCCATGCTGGACGACTGGAAGATCAGCCACGAGCTGCTCGACCTGCCCCCGGAAGCCTGGCGCTTCATTCGCGACAACGGCTTCCTGGGCATGATCATTCCGCGGCGCTACGGTGGCCTCGAATTCTCGGCGCTCGCGCACTCCGAGGTGGTGATGAAGCTCTCCACGCGGAGCAACGCGGCCGCGGTCACGGTCATGGTGCCCAATTCGCTCGGTCCGGCGGAGCTTCTCCTGCACTATGGCACTGACGAGCAGAAGGAGCACTACCTGCCGCGGCTCGCCCGCGGGGTCGACATCCCCTGCTTCGCGCTGACCGGACCGGAGGCGGGCTCGGATGCCGGCGCAATCCCCGACGTCGGCGTCGTCTGCCACGGCCGGTTCGAAGGTCGCGACAACGTGCTCGGCATGAGGATCACCTGGGAGAAGCGCTACATCACGCTCGGGCCGGTCGCGACCCTGCTCGGCCTCGCCTTCAAGCTGCGCGATCCGGAACGCCTGCTCGGCGGCGAGGAATCGCTGGGTATCACGCTCGCGCTCATACCGGTCGAGACACCGGGGGTGGAGATCGGCCGCCGGCACTTTCCCCTCGGCGCCGCCTTCCAGAACGGGCCGAACCGGGGGCGGGACGTGTTCGTCCCGATGGAGTGGGTGGTGGGCGGCCGCGCCGGCATCGGCCAGGGCTGGCGGATGCTGATGGAGAGCCTCGCCGCCGGTCGCTCGATCTCGCTGCCCGCACAGTCGGTGGCTGCCGCCAAGCTGGCCGCCCGCACTACCGGCGCCTATGCGCGCGTGCGGTCGCAGTTCGGGCTGCCGATCGGACGCTTCGAAGGCGTGGAGGAAGCGCTCGCCCGCATCGGCGGGCAGGCCTACCTCATGGATGCGGCCCGATGCATGACCGCGGCAGCGGTGGACCAGGGTGAGAAGCCGGCCGTCCCCTCGGCCATCGTCAAGTACCACCTCACCGAGGCGATGCGCGGCGTGATCAACGACGCCATGGACGTGCACGGCGGCAAGGGCATCTGCCTCGGTCCGGCCAACTACCTCGGGCGGGCATACCAGCTCGCGCCGATCGCGATCACGGTGGAGGGCGCCAACATCCTCACGCGCAGCCTGATCATCTTCGGGCAGGGTGCCATCCGGTGCCATCCCTGGGTGCTCGCGGAGATGCAGGCGGCAGCGGATCCGGACACCGAGCGCGGGGCGGCGGCATTCGATCGCGCACTGTGGGGACACGCCCGCTATTTCCTGGGCAACCTCGGTCGGTCATTCTGGCTCGGGCTCTCCGGCGGCCGGTTCAGCCGGGTGCCCGGCGGGGCGGAGACTCGGCGCTACTTCCAGCAACTCGGCCGCTTCTCGGCCTCGCTCGCGCTGCTCTCCGATATCGCCATGCTGACGCTCGGCGGCGAGCTCAAGCGCAGGGAGAAGCTCTCCGCGCGGCTCGGCGACGTGCTCAGCCAGCTCTATCTCAGCTCGGCCGCACTCAAGCGCTTCGAAGACCAGGGCCGCCCGCCCGAGGACCTGCCGCTGCTCAACTGGGCGCTGCACGCGTCGTTCTTTCGCATGCAGGTCGCGCTCGACGGCGTGCTCGCCAACTTCCCCAGCCGTCCGATCGCCTGGCTGGCACGGCTGATGGTGTTCCCGAAGGGACTCACGCTCACTGCGCCGAGCGACGCGATGGGGCATGCGGTGGCGACGCTGCTGCTGCAGCCCTCGGTTGCGCGGGATCGACTCACCGCCCGCATGTACCTGCCGTCAGGCGAGGAGGAACCGATCGCGATGCTCGAGGCGGCGCTCGAGGCGGTGGTATCGACCGACGCGGCACGGGCCGCGTTGAAGCAAGCCCGCCGCTCGGGCCCGGGCGCAGAGGACGACGCGACCATGGACCCGGTGGCAATCGCCGCCCTCGCCCGCGCCGAGGCGCTGGTGCGCAAGGTGATCGCGGTGGACGACTTCGCACCGGACGAACTGGCCCGGCGCATGCCGCTTCGCGAGCCGGCCGGGATGGACGTGGCGGACGCCTGACCGGGCCCCGACGCCGCCTGCCCGCCCTGCGGCCAACCGAGGGCGGGCATCGCTCAGGCGAGCCGGAGCGTCTTCCTCAGGCGATCGAGAGCGAGGTCGCACCCGCGCGGGAGCGCGCCGCGTCGACGCTCCAGGGTCCGGGGCCGGCGGCTGCGATGAACAGGAAGACGAAGCAGAAGAGGTAGGCTGCCTCGCCGCCGTTCAGCATCGGCGCGAAGAACGGCGTGCTGTGGGCCATGAAGTAGGCCACCGCCATCATGCCCGACAGTACGAAGGCGACCGGTCGGGTGAACAGGCCGATGAGCAGCAGGATTCCGCCGAACAGCTCCAGCACGCCGGCCAAGCCGTAGATGGAGAAGTACTGGAGGTTGTCGAACATCGCGACATGCGGGAACTTCAGCAGCTTCGCGCTGCCGTGCTGCAGGAAGGTGAAGGCGGCCGTTATCCTGAGGATCGACAGCAGCTCGGGCGTCCGGCGTGAGAGGAAGAACTTGTCTGAGGTCATGATGGCTCCTTGGTAGGTTGAAGACGAAAGGACAGAGAAAGAGTCGGCAGGAAAGGAAGGTCGTCGACGGTGCGCGCGGCCTCAGCCGAAGCGGAAGGCGGACACCGTCGCATCCGGCACGTGGTCCTCGAAGACCTTGACACCCGGCTCGTCGCGCGCCGCACCCGCCACCACCATCAGCGGCAGCAGGTGCTCCTCGCGCGGATGGCAGGTGCGCGCGTGCGGCGCCTGCTCCCAGCGGGCGAGCGCCGCATCACGGCGCCCGGCATCGGCATCGGTCGCCGCCGCGGTGAGCCAGTCGTCGAAACGGCGGGACGCGTCCGCGAACGCCGGTCCGAAGCCGCGCAGGTTGTGGTAGCTCATGCCGCTGCCGACGATCAGCACGCCTTCGTCGCGCAGGCCGGCGAGCGCCCGGCCGAGGGCGATGTGGCGCCCGGGATCGAGGCCTTGCTGCAGCGACAACTGCACGACCGGTATCGTCGCCTGCGGATCGAGGAGCAGGAACGGGACGAACACGCCATGGTCGAAGCCGCGGGCCGTTTCGGTCGCGGCCGGCAGGCCGGCCGCTTCGAGCAGTTCCTTCACCCGGCCGGCCAGCGCCGGCTCACCCGGCGCCGGATAGCTCAGGCGGTAGGTGTGCTCCGGAAAGCCGTAGTAGTCGTAAAGCATTCCCGGCGCGGCACCGGCGTTGACCGTGAACCGGGCAGCCTCCCAGTGGCCGGACACCGCGAGGATCGCCCGCGGACGCGCCGGCAGCGCGGCGGGCAGGCGGCGCAGGAAGTCGCCCAGGCCTTCCCAGGGATTGCCGCCCGGCCAGTCCATGAAGAAACAGGGTCCGCCGCCGTGCGGCAGGAAGATGGCCGGCTGGCGGGCCGGCGCGCCGGTGACCGACCCGTCATCCAGCCGGCGTGCAGGAAGGTGTTGCATGACGATCCTCGCAAGGGGGTGACGGCGCGATGCGCCGACCGATGGCGATCAGGATATTTATTTCCTGGTGGTTGATCTACCCCATTACTATTGATGGCTGGTTTCCTCTCAGGAAACCATCGGTCGGCGGCCGGCTAACCGACCCGAGGAGCGCATCGCAATGGACACCCTGACCAGCCTCCGCGTCTTCCGTCAGGTTGCCGAGAGCGGCAGCTTCTCGGGGGCGGCCGAGCGGATCGGCGTATCGCCGGCGATGGCGAGCAAACATGTGGCGCATCTGGAGCGGCAACTGCGCGCGCGACTGTTCAACCGAAGCAGCCGGCATGTGAGCCTGACGGAGGCAGGCAGCCTCTTCTACGAGAGCTGCCGGGTAGCGCTGGATTCGCTCGACGGCGCGGCCGCGTCGCTGAGCGAAGGCCATGTGGAGCCTCGCGGCCAGCTCCGGATCACCGCGCCGATATGGTGCGCCACGCCCGCGTTCACCGGGCTGCTCGCCGCCTATCGCGAGCGGCATCCGCAGGTACTGCTGGACCTGCGGCTGACGAACGAGAAGGTGGACCTCGCCGAAGGCGCCTTCGATCTTGCCCTGCGGGTCACCAACGAGCCGTCGCCCTCGCTGATCGTCCGGCCGATCTGCATGGTCCCGTTCCAGGTGGTCGCAGCGCCTGCTTACGTCGCTGCGCACCGGCACGCGGCGCGGCATGCCACCGGCACGACGGCCATGGCAGCGGTGGTCGCGAGCTACCTGCCGACGAGCGGCACGCTGCCGCCTGCCGTCGGGGAGTCGGCCGGCAGCGGACTTCCGCGGCAACCGCAGGCGACGGGCTCGCGGCAGCACGGGCGGGAAAGGCGCAGCACCTCGGCGGCGATGCTCAAGGTCGATGCGGTCCTGCGAACCGACAACACCCATCTCATGCACCAGGCCGTACGCGCCGGCCTGGGCGTGGCGTTCCTGCCGCTCTGGCTGGTGGGAGAAGACCTGGCGGCCGGGCGGCTGGTGTCGGTGCCCGGTGCCGAGCCGGTCGCGGTCACGCTGCACGCCGCGTACACCAGCCGCATGTACCTCACTCCGAAGGTGCGCAGCTTCATCGACTTCCTTGCCGCCGCGCTGGCGGAAGCGCCGCAGAAGGCCGCGTCGTAGGCAGGATGAGGCGCCACGCGTGGACTAACATGGGATCGTGCCCGCGCTCGTGCGGGCAGTCGGAGAGATGAAGTGAAGGCACTGCTCTGCAAGCAATTCGGCCCACCGGAGTCCCTGGTGCTGGAAGAGGTGGGCGAGCCGGTCCCGGGGCCGGGCGAGGTCGTCATCGACATGAAGGCGGCCGGGGTGAACTTCCCGGACGTGCTGATGATCCAGGACAAGTACCAGTACAAGCCGCCGCTGCCGTTCGCCCCGGGGGCGGAGCTGGCCGGCGTGGTGGCGCGGGTCGGGCCCGAAGTGAACGGCGTCGCAGTCGGGGACCGGGTGATCGCTTCGGTAGGCCACGGCGCGTTCGCGGAGAAGGTCCTGGCGCGTGCCGATCGGCTCATCCCGATGCCGGCGAATGTGGACTTCGACGTCGCGGCTGCCTTCACGCTCACCTATGGCACTTCCTGGCATGCGCTCTCGGACCGCGCTGCGTTGCGCGCGGGCGAAACCCTGCTGGTGCTCGGCGCAGCCGGCGGCGTCGGCCTCGCGGCCGTCGAGATCGGCAAGGCGCTCGGCGCCCGTGTGATCGCGGCGGCCTCCTCGGAGCCGAAGCTTGCCGTCTGCCGCGAGCACGGCGCCGACGCAACCATCGACTACAGCCGCGAGGATCTGCGCGAGCGCATCAAGGCGCTCACGGACGGCCAGGGCCCCGACGTGGTCTACGATCCGGTGGGCGGCGCGTTCACCGAGCCGGCCTTTCGCTCGATCGGCTGGCGCGGCCGCTACCTGATCGTCGGATTTGCCAATGGCGAGATCCCCAGGCTGCCGATGAACCTGCCGCTACTCAAGGGCGCGTCCCTGGTGGGCGTGTTCTGGGGCGGCTACGTGACCCGGGAACCGGAGCGCTTTGCCGAGGACCTGCGCGCGCTCTTCGACCTGGTCGCCAAGGGCCGGCTGCGGCCCCGGGTATCTGCCCGCTATCCGCTCGAGCGGGGCGCGGCTGCGCTCGCGGACATGATGAACCGCAAGGTCATCGGAAAGGTGGTCATGACGAACTGAGCGTGCCCAGGGCCGGGCTGCGCCCGGTCGCCTCCGCAACCGGATCGACATGAGCCGCGGCCGCGACCGGCGCGCTGCCCGGCCGCCTGCCTTCAGGCACCCGGCGGCGCAACGGCCGCCTGGGCTTCGCCGCGCCCGCCCTCATCGCGAAGGAAGCGCTGGCAAGTCGCATCAGGCTGGGTGCGGGCATCGTGCTGCTCCTCTCGATTCCGTGGACGCACTCTGCCGGCGGCGGCGCAGGACGGGTTGAACCGGTCGACGGTCGGCGGCGACAAAGGGACGGGCGGCGGTAGCGCGCCCGCCGGCGAGTCACCCGGTCGGTGTCCCGACCCGTTGCAGGGTTGCGAGGGGAAGACCGCCCGTCGATCGACTGGCGGCTTGTGTCCGGCACCGATGGAGGAACACGATGAGCAGCGAGAGCATGGGGCGTGGACCCCATCCGGACCCAGACCCCATGAAGTTGCTCGGCCTCGAGATTCCCCTGCCCTCCCATCGTGCCGCAGTGCAGCACGTCCTTTCCGCCCTCGCGGTGACCATCGGCTTCGGCCTCGGCGGGTGGCTGGTCGATGCGCCCCTGCACCGGGAGGGTGCAATCGCCCTCTTCGTCGGCTTCCTTTACATCCTCCTTGCGGACCCCTTCCTCGCCGAGCAGGACGCGAAAGGTAAACGTTATGCCATCGCCGCCGCGGGCGCGGGCATACTGATTGCGTCCGCTGCTGCCATGGAACAACTGGTCTGGTTGCACTGAGGCTGTCATGAAGTTTTTCGGGTTCCGGGCATTGCGGCGTCACCGGCTGGTCGGATCGCTGGTCTGTGCAGTCGCGTTGGCAGGCTGCGCCCACGGCGGGTCCATCGTGGCCGAAGGCCGCCAGGACAGCGATTCCCTTTCGGAACGGCTCGATGCCAAGACCGAGCTGCTCTGGGAACGCTCGAACGGCGCCAGCACCGGCAGCACGCCGAGCTTCTATGCGGACACGCCAGGACGGCGCACCTTCGGCATCCTGGGCGTGGTGGCCATGGCGGTGGAAGGCAACCGGCTCGTCCGTGACTACGGGATCGAGGATCCGGCCGCCACGCTGTCCGAGGAGCTGATCGCGTCGCTTGCGATCCAGAACCGGATGCGCACCAGCTCGCGTCGCGACGCGGACGTGCTGCTCCAGGTGAACACGATCAACTGGGATTTCCGGCCCTATCGCAACAACCCGGACGACCTTTTCGTGGTCTACTCCGCCCGGGTCAACCTGGTCGACCGGCGCGACGGGCAGCTGATCGCCTCGGGCAAGTGCCGCGCCGGGCGCGAACGCAGCGGAGACAGCGCGACGCTGGAGCAGTTACTCGCGGACAATGCCTCCCTGCTGCGCGAGGAATTGCGCGAGGCGGCACATGAATGCGCCCAGCGCATCAAGGCCGACACGCTGGCTGCGTTCCTGAACAACGCCAACGCCGTGGCCCAGCAGACGGTCGGCGCGCCTCGGCGCCAGTAGGCTGCGCCGGGACGGCAGCCTGCCGGGTCAGCCCGGCACCGGGCGCTGGTCCTCGATCACCTTGCCATCGTTCGGCAGCGTTCCTCGCGCGACGAACCGGACATCGTCCGCACGCAGCTTCGTGAGGCCGCGCACGGTGTCGCCGATGGCCGCGGCAAGCGACCGCTCGGCCTCACCCTGCGGCAGGTTGCCCACCTCGCAGACGAAGGTCATGCGGTCGTCGGCCATCTCGCCGGATACCACCAGCCGCGCCCGCACCACCTCCGGATGGCGCGCGACGGCGGCCGCCACCTGCTCCGGATGGACGAACATGCCGCGCACCTTGGTGGTCTGGTCCGCCCGCCCGAGCCAGCCGCGGATCCGCACGTTGGTCCGGCCGCAGGGCGAAGGGCCCGCCATCACCGCGGACAGGTCGCCGGTGCCGAACCGGATCATCGGATAGGTCTTGTCGAACCGCGTGATCACCACCTCGCCGACCTCGCCGTCGGCCACCGGCTCCGATGTCCCGGGCCGGACGATCTCCAGCAGCACGTCCTCCTCCAGGATCATGCCTTCCATCGCCTCCGACTCGTAGGCGACGCAGCCGAGGTCCGCGGTGCCATACCACTGCAGCACCGTCTCCACGCCGTGGGCCTTGAGCCATTCACGCAGGCTCCCGGGCAGCGCCTCGCCGGCGACCAGCGCCCGCTTCAGGTTGCCGATGTCGAGGCCGAGCGACCGGGCCTTCTCAACGATGATGCGCAGGAAGCTCGGCGTGCCGACATAGGCATCCGGCCGCAGCGTCCGGATGGCCTCGATCTGCTGCTCGGTCTGCCCGGTGCCGGCCGGGATCACGGCGCAGCCGATCTTGCGGGCGGCATGGTCCACCATCCACGCGCCCGGGGTGAGGTGATAGCCGAAGCAGTTCTGCAGCAGGTGGCCGGGCCGCACGCCGGCAGCCCAGAGCGCGCGCGCCGCCCGCCACGGATCAGGCCCGGTGCCCTCCGGGTCGAAGATCGGCCCCGGCGACATGAACACGTGCCCGAGGCGCCCCGGCGGCACTGTGGCAAAGCCGCCGAACGGGGGATCGGCCTCCTGCAAGGCCTTCAGCTGTGACTTGCGCAATACCGGCAGCGCGGCGAGCGCCTTGCGCGAGGCGATCGCCTCCGGCTCCACGCCCTTCAGGTGCCGGGCCCAGCCGGGCGCCTGTTCCATCGCATGCGCGATCAGCCCCGGCAGCCGCGCGAGCAGCGCGCCCTCGCGCGCCTCCGGCGTGCGAGTCTCCAGTGCGTCGTAATACCTGCTGTGATTGTCCATGTCCGTTCCGACGAGGGCCTGTCCCGACGAGGCACGCAGAGGGCGCTGGAGCTAGGAGAGCCAACGCTTGCGCCGGCGGTAGAACTTGGCGTCGCGAAAGCTCCTTCGGCCGGCCTTGCCGACGCCCAGGTAGAACTCCTTGACATCGTCGTTCTCCGCCAGGGCTCGCGCCTCGCCGTCCAGCACGATGCGCCCGCTCTCCAGAATGTAGCCATAGTCGGCGTAGCGCAAGGCCATGTTGGTGTTCTGCTCGGCGAGCAGGAATGTGACTTTCTCGCGCTGGTTGAGGTCCCTGACGATCTCGAAGACCTCCTCGACGATCTGGGGCGCCAGCCCCATCGACGGCTCGTCCAGCAGGACCACCCTGGGACTCGCCATCAGCGCGCGCCCGATCGCGCACATCTGCTGCTCGCCGCCCGAGGTGTAGGCCGCCTGGCTGTCACGTCGCGCCTTGAGCCGCGGGAAATAGTCGTAGACCTTCTCCAGCGTCCGGGCGATCGCCTCCCTGCCGTCCTTGCGGGTGTAGGCACCGGTGAGCAGGTTCTCCTCGATGGTCAGGTGGGCGAAGCAGTGGCGGCCCTCCATCACCTGCACCACGCCGCGCTCCACCATGTCCGCGGTGGTGAGCCCGTCGGTGCGCTCGCCGCGCAACAGGATGCTGCCCTTCGTCACCTCGCCACGCTCGCCGGCGAGCAGGTTGCTGATCGCCCGCAGCGTCGTGGTCTTGCCGGCACCGTTGCCGCCCAGCAGGGCGACGATCCGTCCCTGCGGCACGGCGAGCGACACGCCCTTCAGCACGAGGATCACGTGGTTGTAGATCACCTCGATGCCGTTCACGGCGAGCAGCTGCTCGGCCGCGGCGCGATCGTCGTCCGGGTGGCGGCCCGGCGACGCGACGTCCCCGGGGAGGTGAGCGCCACCTTCGGGCGGCCGGGCGGTCGCGCTCATGTTGAGCCCTCCGGTCGCGAAGCGCGACCACCTCCCCGAGGGAGGCGAGCGCCACCTTCGGGCGGCCGGGCGGTGGCGCTCAGCTCTGGCACTGCTCGGGAGTCCGCGGCGTGATCTTCTTCTCGGCCGCGTACTTGGCCGCAGCGGCCTTCACCATCGGCTTGATCACCGCCTCGTCGGCCTGGTACCAGTCGGAGGTGAACTGCCACTTCGACCCGTCCCAGGTGTGGATGCGCGCCCAGGCCGGGCCCATGTGGTCGGCGCAACTCGTCGAGACCGGCCGCATCACGTCGCCGAAGCCGAGCGCGTCCAGCCGCTTCTGGTCGAGCGCAAGGTTCTCCAGTCCCCAGCGCGCCTGCTCGGCACTCACCCACTTGCCCTTGCCGAAGCGCTCCTGGGCGCGGCGCACGCCTTCCACGCCAAGCATGGCGCTCATCGCGCCGCGCATGTAGAGCACCGAGCCAACCTCCTCCCGTGGTCCGGTTCCCTGGCCCTTGTCGTGGACCATGGAGAGAAGTTCCTTGGTGATCTTCGCATCGGGATGCGCGCCGTGCTGCATGGCCAGGCCGTGATAGCCCTTCGCTCCGGCGCCGACGTCCTTCACGTCGGGCTCGGCCGCGGACCACCAGCCGCCGTACATCTTGTCGCGGGGAAAGCCGGTGGCTTGCGCCTCCTTCAGCGCGACGGAGTTCATCACGCCCCAGCCCCAAAGCACGACATAGTCAGGCCGTGCCTGGCGAATCTGCAACCAGGTGGCCTTCTGCTCGACGCCCGGATGAGGCACGGGAAGCAACTGCAGATCGTAGCCGTGCATCTTGGCCCGTTCCTGAAGGAGCGGAATCGGCTCCTTGCCATAGGCGCTGTCGTGATAGACCAGCACCAGCTTCTTGCCCTTCAGCTTGTCGAAGCCTCCTTCCCGCTTGGCGATGTGTTGCACGACGACGTCCGCCGCCACCCAGTAGGTGCCGGCGAGCGGAAAGTTCCAGCCAAAAACCATGCCGTCCTGGGAATCGCTGCGCCCGTAGCCGGCCGTAATGATCGGGATCTTGTCGACCGGCGCCTTGTCGGTGAGCGCGAAGGTGATGCCGGTGGACAGGGGGTGAAAGAGCGTCGCGCCGCCGTGCTGGCCCTTGAGGCGCTCGTAGCACTCCACGCCCTTCGCTGTGTCGTACCCCGTTTCGCATTCCTCGTAGACGATCTTCACGCCGTTGATGCCGCCCTTCGCGTTGACCAGCTTCAGGTAGTCGGCATAGCCATTGGCCCACGGGGCCCCATTCGGTCCGTACGGTCCGGTTCGATAGGGAAGCCCCGGGAAGAACTGGTCCTTCGCCTGCGCGAAGGCGCTACTCGCTAGGGCAGTCATTGCCGCGGTGAGAACCATCGATCGAAGCTTCATGTCTACCTCCTGGAAAGGCACTCTTGGGTGCGCAGTTGTAGTAACGAGCTGCCAGAGCTGCTAATGGGGAAACGGCCAAAGGCGCAGCTTCTCCTTGCCGGTGGACCAGAGCCGCGCGAGCCCATGCGGCTCGACGATCAGAAAGAAAACGATCAGGGCGCCGAAGATCATGAAGACGATGTGCGACACGGTCGCGGTGTTGATCGGCACGCCGATCGAGGTACCGAGCGCCGGCAGGAGCTGGTCCAAAGCAATCGGCAGGAGCACGATGAACGCCGCCCCGAAAAAACTGCCCATGATGGAGCCCAGCCCACCGATGATGATCATGAAGAGAAGGTCGAAGGAGCGGTTGATGGAGAAGGCTGCTGCTTCCCAGGCACCCAGATAGACGAAACCCCAGAGTGCGCCCGCCACGCCGATGATGAACGAGCTGATCGCGAAGGCTGTGAGCTTGGCATAGACAGGCCTGATGCCGATCACCTCCGCGGCGACGTCCATGTCGCGGATGGCCATCCACTCGCGCCCGATGGCGCTGCGTACCAGGTTCTTCACCAGCAAGGCGAAGATGGTGACGATCACCAGGCAGAAGAGGTAGCGCTCGGCGGGAGAGGCAACCGGCAGACCGAACACCGTGAAGTTGCCGACCGACACCGCCCCGGAAGAGGAGTCATTGGTCAGCCATCTGATCCGCAGGAACGCCCAGTCCGCGAAGAACTGCGCCGCAAGCGTCGTCACCGCGAGGTAGAGGCCCTTGATCCGCAATGAAGGAATGCCGAACACCACCCCGACGAGCGTGGCAAACACGCCGCCGGCCAGCACCGCCAGCAGCATTGGCATGCCGTCGATGCGCACGAACAGGTTGTAGGCCGAGTAGGCACCGACAGCCATGAACGCCCCGGCGCCCAACGAGATCTGGCCGCAGTATCCGACCAGAACGTTGAGACCTAGCGCCGCCAGCGAAAGGATCAGGAACGGGATGAGGATCGCACGCAGGTAGTACTCGTTCGCTGTGAGCGGGACGACCACGAATGCGACCAGCAGCAGCAGACCGATCGCCACGCGATCCTGCCGGACCGGAAAGATCTGCTGGTCGGCGCGGTAGCTGGTCTTGAACTGGCCGTTCTCTCGGTAGAGCATGGTCAGGCCCGGTCGCTGATCTTTTGGCTCCGGCGCGCTTCGCTTGACTTGCCTCGCAAATCAGCCTTCGCCGAAAAATCATTGATCGCGTTCATCGTCTCGTCTCTCTGCGTCGTCCTACGCGCGGCGGATGATCTTTTGGCTTCGGCACGCTTCGCTTGACTTGCTTCGCAAGTCAGCCTTCGCCGAAAAATCATCGATCGCGATCGTCATGGGGTTCCTTGCGGGGCCTTTCATACGCGATCGATGATTTTTTCACCGAAGAGGCCTTGGGGGCGGACCAGGAGGAACAGCAGGGCAAGCACATAGGCGAACCAGATCTCGATGCCGCCGCCGAGCATGGGGCCGAGGTAGATCTCCGACAGTTTCTCGCCCACGCCGATGATCAACCCGCCGACGATCGCGCCGGGCACGGAGGTCAGGCCGCCCAGGATGACCACCGGGAGCGCCTTGAGGGCCACCAAGGAAAGGGAGAACTGCACTCCCAGCTTGCTGCCCCAGATCACTCCAGCCACCAGCGCGACAAAGCCGGCGACGCTCCAGACGATCACCCAGATTCGGTTGAGCGGGATGCCGATCGATTGCGCAGCCTGATGATCGTCCGCCACCGCGCGCAGGGCCCGTCCGGTACGAGTCACCTGGAAGAAGAGAGTAAGGAGCGCCACCAACGCCGCCGCGATCAGGGCCGCGTACAGCTCTTCGGTGTTGACCAGCACGCCGCCCTCGAAGACGTTCTCGAATAGAAGAATCGGATCCTTCGGCATTCCCACGTCGATCGAGTAGATGTCGCTGCCGAATACCGTCTGCCCGAACCCATCCAGGAAGTAGGCGATGCCGAGGGTCGCCATCAACAACGTGATGCCTTCCTGGTTGACCAGCTTGCTCAACACCAGGCGCTCCACCAACCAGGCGAGGGCGACCATCACCGCCATGGCGACCAGGAACGCCAGCAGGTTCGCCAGCACCCGGCTCTCGAAGCCCAGCCAGTCGGGCAGCCAGGTGGCGAACCGTGCCATCGCCAGCGCGGCGAACAGCACCATGGCGCCCTGCGCGAAGTTGAACACCCCGCTCGCCTTGAAGATGAGCACGAAGCCGAGCGCGATCAGCGAATAGAGCATGCCGGCCATCAGGCCGCCGATCAGTGTCTCCAGGAAGAATCCCATTCCCAGGCTCAGTGCACCGTGCCGAGGTAGGCCCGGATGACGTCGGGGTTGCCGCGGACCTCGTCCGGCGAGCCGTCGCCGATCTTGCGCCCGTAGTCGAGCACGACCACGCGGTCGCTGATGTCCATCACCACGCCCATGTCGTGCTCGATCAGCACGATCGTGGTGCCGAACTCCTCGTTGACGTCCAGGATGAAGCGGCACATGTCCTGCTTCTCCTCCACGTTCATTCCGGCCATCGACTCGTCCAGCAGCAGCACCTGCGGTTCCATGGCGAGGGCCCTGGCGAGATCGACCCGCTTCTGCAGCCCGTACGGCAGCCGGCCTACCGGCGTCTTGCGCCAGGCCTCGATCTCCAGGAAGTCGATGATGCGCTCGACATGCTCACGATGGGCTATCTCCTCGCGCTCGGCCTTGCCGATGCGCAGGGCCTGCTGGAAGAGATTGCACTGCATCTTGAGGTTGCGGCCGGTCATGATGTTGTCCAGCACGCTCATCCCCTTGAACAGCGCGAGGTTCTGGAAGGTGCGGGCAACGCCGGCCTCGGCCACCTGTCGCGAGTTCATCCGCGAGAAGGGCCGGCCGCGAAAGACGATGCTCCCGGACTGCGGCGTGTAGACGCCGTTGATCACGTTGAGCATGGAGCTCTTGCCGGCGCCGTTGGGTCCGATGATCGCCCGGATCTCGTGCTCGCGCACGTCGAACGAGATGTCGCTGAGCGCCTTGACGCCGCCGAAGGCGAGCGTGACGCCTTCGGCTGCCAGCACCACCTCGCCGGTGCGGCGCGCCAGCATCAGGCCACCTCCGGCTGCCTTGCGGCCGGCGCGGCAGGCGGGGCAGGCGCCGGCCGCGCGGCATCGAAGGTGCGCGCGTCCACCACTTCCAGCGTCGCGGCGACCGAGCCGATGCGACCATCCTCGAACCGCACCCGGGTCTCGATGTACTGCTCTGTCTTGCCGGAGTAGAGCGCGTCGACCAGGACCGCATACTTGTCGGCGATGAAGCCGCGGCGCACCTTGCGCGTGCGGGTGAGCTCCTCGTCGTCCGCGTCGAGCTCCTTGTGCAGCACCAGGAAGCGATGGATCTGGCTCGAGGCCATGACCGGATCCGCGGCGAGGTCCGCGTTCACCTTCTCGACGCATTCGCGCATCAGCGCGAGCGTCTCCGGCTTGCCGGCGAGGTCGGTGTAGCCGGCGAAGTTCAGGCTGCGCCGCTCGGCCCAATTGCTCACCGCCTCGTAGTCGATGTTGAGCAGCACCATCACCTTCTCGCGCCCGTTGCCGTAGGCGACCGCCTCCTTGATGTACGGGAAGAACTTGAGCTTGTTCTCCAGGAACTTGGGCGCGAACAGGGAACCGTCGGCCAGCCGCCCGACGTCCTTTGCCCGGTCGATGATCCGGAGGTGCCCGTCGGCATCCAGGTAGCCCGCGTCGCCGGTGTGATACCAGCCCTCCGCATCCTTCACCTCGCGGGTGGCCTCGGGATTCTTGTAGTACTCGCGCAGCAGGCCCGGGCTGCGGATCAGGACCTCGCCGCTCTCGGTCGTCCGGAGCTCCACGCCCCGAACGGCCGGGCCGACCGTGTCGGCGCGCACCTGGCCGTTCGGCTGGATGCAGACGAAGACCGCGGTCTCGGTGGATCCGTAGAGCTGCTTGAGGTTGATGCCGATCGAGCGATAGAAGACGAACAGGTCGGGGCCGATCGCTTCGCCCGCGGTGTACGCGACCCGGATGCGGCTCATGCCGAGCGCGTTGCGCAACGGCCCGTAGACCACCAGGTCGTAGAGGCGATAGCGCAGCCGCTCGAGCCAGGGGACGCCCGGATCGCCATCGAGCAGCCGCCCGCCGACCCGTTCGGCCGTTGCCATGGCGCGACGGTAGAGCGCCCGCTTCGGCGCGGCGGCGTCCTCCATCCGGATGGTGACCTGGGTCAGCAGCGCTTCGAGCACCCGCGGTGGCGCGAAGTAGTAGGTAGGCCCGATCTCCCGCATGTCGTTGTTCACCGTCTGCGCGGACTCCGGACAGTTGACCGTGAAGCCGCACACCAGCCACTGCGAGTACGAGAAGATGTTCTGCCCGATCCAGGCCATGGGCAGGTAGGCAAGCACCTCCTCGTCGCTGGTGAGACCCTCCATCGCCGATGCCGCCGCCGACATCGTGATCAGGTTGCGATGCGTGTGCACCACCCCCTTGGCATGGCCGGTGGTGCCGGAGGTGTAGAACATCGC
>JAEWEW010000308.1 GCA_023389175.1 Pseudomonadota bacterium
CCGCGGCGCCGACCAGGCGGGCGTACTCGTCGTCGACCGTCTGTGCACCGCCGCCGGAGCCGGTGGCGATCGCCCAGATGCCGATGAAGAGCGCGAACAGCAGCGCCGACAGCGCCAGCGCGCGCAGGCGGGGGGATACCACCTCAGCTCCTCCGGATCGCGAAGCTGTTCACGTACTCCTCGGGCCTGGCCGGATCGAACGGCTTGCCCATGACCTCGAAGCCCTTGGACGCCGTCTCCGGCGGCGTCAGGCCCGCCTCCTTCATCAGGCGTGCGGCATCGGTGGCCAGGAACACCTCGCTCGCCACCTTGCGGTAGTCGACGTCGCCCTTGATCTGCCCCCAGCGCTTCATCTGCGTCAGGATCCAGACGGCGAACGAATGCCAGGGGAACGGATCGAAGTCGATCCGGTTGGGGTCCCGCTTCACGTTGCCGAGGCCGTCGGCATAGGTGCCGGTCAGCACCTGTTCGACCACTGTCACCGGCTGGTTCAGGTAGCTGGCCGGCGCGATCGCCGCCGCGATCTCCTTGCGGTTCTTGGGGTCGTGCGCGTAGGCGGTGGCGTCGACGATCGCCTTGAGCAACGCGGTGTAGGTGTTCGGCATCCGGTCCACGAACTCGCGGCTCGCGGCGAAGGCGCAGCAGGGATGGCCGTTCCACAGCTCCTTGGTGAGCAGGTGGATGAAGCCGACGCCGTCGTAGACCGCGCGCTGGTTGAACGGATCCGGGCCGAGGAAACCGTCGAGGTTGTCCGCGCGCAGGTTGGCGACCATCTCCGGCGGCGGCACCGAGCGGATCTGGATGTCCTTGTCGGGATCGAGCCCCGCCTCCGCCACGTAGTAGCGCAGCAGGTAGGCGTGCATGGAATAGTCGAACGGCACGCCGAAGCGGAAGCCCTTCCACTGCTTCGGATCGCGCTTGTCCTTGTGCCGCATCGACAGCGTGATCGCCTGGCCGTTGATGTTCTCCACCGCCGGCATGGTGTAGGGCACGGCAGCCGAGCCGACGCCGAGCGAGATGGCAAGCGGCATCGGCGACAGCATGTGGGCGGCGTCGTACTCCTTGTTGAGCGTCTTGTCGCGGATCAGCGCCCAGCCGGCCGTCTTCACCACCTCCACGTCGAGCCCGTGCCGGGAGTAGAAGCCCATCGGATGGGCCATGATGATCGGCGTGGCGCAGGTGATTGGAATGAAGCCCACCTTGAGCGACGTCTTCTCCGGCTTGCCGGCGCCCTGCGCGAAGGCCTCCTTGGCCGCGCCGAGCGGAAAGAACATCGACACCGCCGACGCGGCCGTCGCCGTACCGACTGCGCGCAGGAAGCGGCGCCTCAGCTCGTCCTGCGGGAACAGCGCGCGCATGACCGCCTGCTCGACGACGCGTCCGTAGCGGCTGTACGTTGCGGACGGCGCATCGCCGCCTGCAGCTACCGCGGCGGCCTGAGCTTCGTCGTGTGCCTGCTGCGAGGAATGGCGGCCGCAGGCGCAACGCAGCCGGATAGCGGAATCGAACGGATCGGAGAGGATCGACATGCCTGGACTGTCCCTGGTTGGATGGTGCTTCAGGCAAAGCACCATCCATGCCACCGCGGGAAGGCGCGGTCGCAGGGCGTCCGTGGGAGTGCAAGTCACCGCCGCGGCGCATGGCCGCACCGCCGCGGCCGCGCCGAAGCACCAATCCGTGGCCCGCCGCCCTGTTTCGTGGCGGCGTCGGTGCCCCTCCGTACAGCCGGACCGGTGTGCGCTAGAAGATCAGGTCGATGATGCCGGTCACGACCAGCAGGCCGATCAGGAAGATGATCACTACGATCCACAGCAGGATCTTGAGCATGGCAGGTCCCCATGAGGCGTCCGGGGCGGCTTGGCAAGGCTCGTTCCCACGCGGTCCGGCGCGGCTTGCCCGCTGCGCATGCAGCCGCGTACGATGCGGCCCTCTTCCCGCGCCGTTGCCGTCGCTCACCCTGTATCTTGCAGCCCGGGGGTGTCGGCGTGGCGGAGACAGAACCAAGGCCAGCTGTTAGCGAGAGGGCACGATCGAGACGTGAGAACAGAACAAGGGGGCACCCGGAAGTGGTGTCCCAAGTGTCAGCAGATCAAGGTCTGCACCGCAGTCAACCCGTCGCAACTTGGCGAGAGAAGCGGCCAGCGCTGGTATCGGGAGGGACACACCGACATCCAATGGTTCCGCCGGGGCCTGATCTGTCGGCATTGCAACCATCGATGGCTGTCGGCGGAAGTCCCTGAAGATTTCGTCGACGAGCTCGTCGAGCTCCGGGAAGCACTCAAGGACATCAAGGTGAACGCCGAGGAGTACATCAGGGAGGCAGGAAAGGCGTCCAGGAGCCTGGAGAGGCTGGGCAAGTCGCTCAGCGTCCTGAGGGCCCTCAGGATCTACAGCGAGCGGTAGGCGCGACGCGCGTAGGCGCGCCTCGACGGCTATCGTCCGCGGGCCAGCGCCGCGCGCCCGGCCACTGTCCTCACCCGCCGCGGCGAAGCGATCCAGATCGAGACGATCGACACCGCGACCGCGCCGATCGCCACCCAGAAGGCGCCTTCGTAGCTGCCGGTGCGGTCGTGGATCAAACCGGCCACCCATGGGCCGACCGCGCCGCCGCCGATGGCGGCCACCATCAGCGTGCCGAAGATGCTGCCGTAGCTCGGCCCTTCGAAGATCTCCGCGGGGATTGCGCCGAAGACGGAAGTGACGCCGTAGCCGAGCGCGCCCTGCACCAGAACCATGAATACGAGCAGGCCCATCGACGGATTGCCGGACAGCGCGAGCAGCGCCGCATAGGTCAGGAGGAATCCGAGGTTGCCGATGGTCCAGACGAGCTCGCGCCCGAGCCGGTCCGACAACTGTCCCAGCGCGATCTGGCCGGGCACGCCGGCGAGGCTCACCCAGCCGAGCGCCCAGGCCGCTTCGCTCGGGCTGAAGCCGGTCTCCACCAGGTACTGGGTCTGGTGGACCTGCACCAGGTACCAGGCGAACAGGGCGCAGAAGTAGCCGATCGCGATCCACCAAAAGCGCCCGGTGCGCATCGCGCGCGCGAGCGTCCATTCGACCGCCGCCCAGTCGGCATCCACGATATAGGCGCGGCGCGCTGCCGCAGCCGCTTCCGCGTTGGTGGTATCGCCATCCGGATGCAGGCCGATATCCTCCGGCCGGCGCCGCAGCAGCAGCGCGAGCGGCGCCAGGACTACCAGCGCGACCACGCCGAGCGAGAAGCAGGCGGTACGCCAGCCGGCATGCTCGATCACCCACTGCATGGCGGGCAGCAGCACGATGGAGCCGACGCCCACGCCGGCGAACGCGATGCTCATGGCGAGCCCGCGCCGGCGGGCGAACCATGCCGGCAGGAAGAGGCCCTGGCAGGAATAGCCGAGGCAGACGCTGCCGGCGCCGACCAGCACGCCGAGCGTCGCATAGAAGTGCCACGGCTCGCGGGAGAGGCCGGCCAGCAGCATTCCGCCGGCGGTCGCGGCCACGCCGATCAGCGTGACGCTCCGCGGTCCGCGCGTGTCGATCATGCGACCGAGCACCGGGCTGAGGAAGGCCGAGAGCAGGAAGCCGAAGGAGAACACGCCGGCCGTCACCCCGCGGTCCCAGCCGAACTCGTCGAGAATCGGCGGATAGAGCAGCGAGAACGCGGTGCGCGCGTTCACGCCGATGCCCATGGTGACAAACACGACCGCGACGATGAGCCAGCCGTAATAGAAAGGCAGGCGTGCGGCAAATCTCGATAGCATGCGGGGTCCCCTGCGGCTCGCGTGGCGGCCGCTGCAGCGGCTCGTTGGCCAAGAGGAGTTTACCGATGCGGCGCGGCCTGCCTCGCCGGCTGCCGTAGAATCGCGAGGTCCTGGCGGAAACGGGCATGCATCGCAGCAGACTGGGCAACGTCGTCATCGATTGCCGCACCGACGACCTTCTCGCGGAGGCGCGCTTCTGGAGTGCGACCCTCGGTTACCCGCTGCCCCAGGACATGGATGTCGGCAGCGGCTACATCCAGCTCGTGACCCCGCCGGGCGAGGTGCAGGTCATCATCCAGCGGGTCGACCATGATCCCCGGGCCCATCTCGACATCGAGACCGACGCGATCGAGGCGGAGGTCGCGCGGCTGCAAGGCCTCGGCGCGCGGGTCGTGTCGCGCAAGCAGGCCTGTGTTGATGCAGGCGCCAAGCGGGCACCGCTTCTGCGTTGGCAGCCCGTTTCGCGACGGCTTCGAGCGGGGCGCGAACCGCTGGGGTTGAGCCGTCACGCTGTTGCATTTCGTGGCGATGACCCTACGGGTCAAATGTGCGTCCTGCACATGCCTCCGATCCCCGTGCCTATACTGGGCGCATGGCAACCGAAGGCTCCGTCCTGCCCGGCGAGGCGCTGCTCGCCTCGTTCCAGGCGGTGTTGCGCCCGCTTGCCCGGCTCGCGGTCGCTTCCGGCCTGCCCTATGCGCGCGTCGACGAGGTGTTGCGCCAGGCGCTGGTCGATGCGGCAAGCGCCGCCCATGCCGGCCTGCCGCAGCATCGGCGCGTCAGCCGCATCAGTACCAGCACCGGGCTGAATCGCCGCGAGGTCACGCGCCTCACGCGTGACCCCGACGCGGCCCACAGCCCGCCGCCGCCTTCGCATGCGACCCGGCTCTTCCTGCGGTGGCTCTCGGACAAGCGCTTCCGCGCGTCACGCGGCAAGGTGCGGCGGCTTCCGCGCCACGGCGCCGAGCCCAGCTTCGAGAGCCTCGCGCGCGAGATCACCCGCGACGTGCATCCGCGCAGCCTCCTGGACGAGCTGCTGCGCCTTGGTCTTGCCCGCCACGACGAGGCGGCCGACGAGATCGAGCTGGTGGTGGATGCCTTCGTGCCGCGCGGCGATCACGCCCGCATGCTGGCATTCCTCGGCGCCAACGTCGGCGACCATCTCGAGGCCGCGGTCGCCAACGTGCTCGGCGACGGCCGCCAGCACTTCGAGCAGGCGATCTTCGCCGACGAGCTCTCCGTCGATTCGATCCAGGCCACCCGCGAGCTGATCACGCGGCAGTGGCAGGCGCTGCGCAATGCGGCGGTGCCCGCGCTCGAGGAGCTCATCCGGAGCGACCAGGAGGCGGGCCGTCCGCAGGACCAGCGCATCCGCATCGGTCTCTACACCTGGACCGAGCCCATGCCGGCCGGCGTGGCGGCCGCCCCGGACGCGGCCGGCGCCGGGCGGGAGAACCCGGACGCAGGCGCAAGGCCGCGCCGTGCCGCTTCCGGGCGGCAATCAGGTGCCAAGGATCGTCCCCCGCGATCGCGTCGCAAGGAGGCGCAGTGATGTACCCGCGAATCCGACGCATGTTCCTCGCGATCGCCTCGGCCGGCCAGGTGCTGCTCGCCGCCTGCGGCGGCGGGACGGAAGTCGCGGGTGTCGATTCCGGCGGAACCGGCTCCTACGCTGTCGGGTCGATCACCGGCTTCGGGTCGATCATCGTCAACGACATCCGCTACGACGACGCCAACGCGATGGTGCGCGACGACGATGGCAACCAGCGCGCGCCGGAGGATCTGCGGCTCGGCATGGTGGTCGAGGTCGAAGGCTCGGCGCTCGGCCCGGCGGCCGCGGATTCACCGTACAGCCGCGAGGGCGAAGCCAGCGTGATCCGCTTCGGCCCCGAAGTGGTCGGCCCATTGCAGGCTGTCGATGACGCCGGCTCGCGCATCGTCGTGCTCGGCCAGGTGGTCGTCGTCGCCCCCGACACCTTCTTCGGCGAGCCATTGGCCGGCGGCATCGCCGCGCTGGCAGCGCTTCCGGCAGGCAGCGTGCTGGAGGTCCACGGGTTCCGGGTACCGGGCGCGAATGGCCACTATGCCGCCACGCGCATCGACCTGGTCCACGGCGCGACCGAGTACCGGCTGCAGGGCATCGTCCACGACCTCGATACCGGCGCGCGTCGCTTCGCGATTGGCGCGGCCTGGATCGACTATCTCGCGGTCGGGGTGGAGGATGCGCGGGCGGCTGGCGTGATCGAAGGCGGATTGGCCAACGTGAGGCTCGGCACCGTGCCGCGCGACGACGGCACCTGGGTGATGCTTCAGGAGGCCGCGCCGCCACCTCCGCCTCCGGCCGCGCCGACGCCCGATGCGGCGCTCGATGCCGAGGTCGACGGCGTCGTCGCAGAATCGCCGGAGGGATCGCGCTTCACTGTCGACGGCGTGGAGGTGGACGCCTCGCAGGCGACGGTCGAGGGCGGCGCGGCCGTGGGCAGCGGCACACGGGTCAGGGTGTCCGGGCGCCTTGTCGGCGGGGTGCTCGTCGCCGAAACGATCCAGGTGGAGCGCGGACGCCAGCCCAACGTGCGACCGGAGCCCCAGCCGGTTTTCCTGTCGGGCACGGTGGGCGGACTGGATGTCGATCGTCGCGTGCTGCGCATCCGCGGCGTGCTGGTGAGCTTCGCGCAGGCGGCTTTTTCCGGCGGTTCGCTCGCGGATCTGCGCAACGGCGCGGCCATCGACGTGGAAGGCGTGCAGTCGGACGACGGCGCCACCGTACGGGCGACCCGGCTGCGCTTCGGTGCGCAACGCACCCAGCCCGGTCGCCGGGACCGACCGGGCGACCCCGTGGTGCCCGGTCGGCCGGAGGATCCGGGGCCTCCGGAGCCGGACGAGCCGAATCGTCCCGGCAACCCGGGCAACCCGAACCCGGGCAATCCGAATCGTCCCGACAACCCGGGCAATCCCAATCCGGGCAACCC
>JAEWEW010000333.1 GCA_023389175.1 Pseudomonadota bacterium
GCCAGGATGGACCGCGTGGCCGCTTCGGCCGGCGCCGCAATCGCCGGGGCATCAACCGGCGGCGCAAGGGGCCAGGCGACGCGGCAATGGACTCGCAGGCCGAGGGGTCCGGTGACGATTCGCAGCAGGCGGCCGCGGCCGACGGCGCGGACGAGCCGGATCCGATCCCGGTCTACGCGCGCGGCAGCTACGTCGGGCTCGGCGCCGGCGGCCAGCGCCGTCCGCAACGGCGCGATGCGCCGCGCGACGACGACTCGTCGAAGCTGCACAAGATCCTCGCCGACGCCGGCATCGGTTCGCGCCGGGAGATGGAGGAGCTGATCCTCGCCGGACGCGTCTCGGTCAACGGCCAGCCGGCCCATGTCGGCCAGCGGATCGGCCCGAACGACCAGATCCGCGTGAACGGACGGCCGCTCGCGCGCAAGCGCGTGCCGCTGCCGACGCGGGTGCTGCTCTACCACAAGCCGGCGGGCGAGGTGGTGACCCGGGACGATCCGGAGCGTCGCCCGCGCGTGTTCGATCGCCTGCCCAGGCTGCGCGGCGCGCGCTGGATCGCGGTGGGTCGCCTGGACCTGAACAGCGAGGGCCTGCTGATCTTCACCACCGCCGGAGACCTGGCGAACCGGCTCATGCATCCGCGCTACGGGTGGGAGCGCGAGTATGCGGTGCGGGTGCTCGGGCGGGTGGACGACGAGGCCCGGGCGAAGCTCCTGGGCGGCGTCGAGCTGGAGGACGGGCCGGCGCGGCTCTCCGAGCTGGAGGACATCGGCGGCGACGGTGCCAACCACTGGTACCGGGCGGTCATCAGCGAAGGCCGCAACCGCGAGGTGCGGCGTCTGTTCGAGGCGGTGGGGCTCACCGTCTCGCGCCTGGTGCGCATCCGCTTCGGCGTGGTGGCGCTGCCGCCGCGCCTCGGACGCGGCAAGCTGCTGGAGCTGCCGGAGACCGAGGTCGCGCAACTGGTCCGGCAGGTCAAGCGGGTGAGCGCAGCGGTGGACAAGGGCGGCATGGCCGGCGCCGGCGCGGCGGATGCGGCGGCGGATGCGCCGCCCCGCAACGCCCGACCGCCCCGTGGGCCGCGGCCGGAGCGGCGCAGGCCGGTCGAGCCGGCCGAGGCGGCGACCCCGGGCGGCGAGCCCGCCGTTGACGTCGCGGTTGCCGCTGCGGGCGCGGTGCCGGCCGCGACCGGGGAAGGCTTCGGGCCGGAACCGGCGGTCGCGCCGGAGACGAATGCCCCGGTCGAGGCCGAGGCGGTGCAGCCTGCCGGCAGGCGGCCGCGCATCGCCCGCAAGCCGTCGCGCCGCGGCGATCGCGACGCGGCCCAGGTGCCGCCGCAGCGCCCGGAGGAGGTGCCGGCAGCCGCCGGCCCGGAAGCGGCCCTGCCGGACGACGAGCCGCCGCCGGGACTGCTTCCCCGTCGCACCAGCTACATCGCCGACGCCGGCTGGGTCGAGGAGGAGGAGTGGGAGCCGATCGACGACGACATCGGCAATCGCATCACCGAGGAGCCGCGCGAGGCGAAGGGCCGGCCGGGCAACAACAGTGTCAACATGGACGACGACGACTGGCAGCCCACGTCGGCAACCGCGCACCTCGAAGGCATCACGCGGTCGATGCGCAAGGACAGCCGCCAGCAGCGCTACGGCGCCACGCCCGGCTTCGCCGCGAAGGTCGGCGTGCCCAAGGATCCGAACGCCCCGGTGCGCCAGCGCAAGGCCAAGCCGTTCGGGCAGCCGCGCGGCAAGCGGGCGCCCGGTGGCGGCTTTGGCGGCATCCTGGGGGGGCCGGGGCCGAACGCCGGCGCGAAGGGCCCGGGAAAGCGCGGCGGGCGGCGCCGCCCGCCGGGTGGCAAGGGTCGCTCGCAGGGTTGACGGACGCCGCACTGAGTTATACTCCACAGGCTACGGGAACCTCGGGTTCATGTCCGGTTTCTTCGTTGGTTGCCGGCCCGCGGGGTGGCGGGGAGGCCGGACAACAAGCTCGGAACGGCGGAAGTAAGTTCTTCTACAGAAGAGAATGGGCTGGCCAAGCCCATTTTCTTTTTCCGCGTGAGCTTTTTTCGGGGATGGGCGATGGTGGCCACGCCGGGGGGCGAGTTGGCAGGAATGGTCGAGCCGGTGCTGGGCTCGATGGGCTACGAGCTGGTCGACATCGAGTTCGGCGGCGGCGGGTTGCTGCGCGTGATCATCGATATCGCCGATGGCAGCCGGGCGGTGCAGCTGGAAGACTGCGAGCGGGTGAGCCACCAGCTGAGCCGTCTGTTCACCGTCGAGGATGTCGACTACGGCCGGCTGGAGATCTCCTCGCCGGGGCTGGATCGCCCGCTCAGGAAGCCCGCGGACTTCGAGCGGTTCGCCGGAGAGAAGGTGAGCATGCGGATGCGCCAGCCTGTCGGCGGCCGCCGCCAGTTCACCGGCGTGCTGGCGCGCGAGGTCGCGGAGGAGTCGGGCGCGGCCCGTTGGGTGCTCCACTGGTCCGACGAGCCGGCGCAGCCTGCGGTGCGCGGCCGCGCGAAGTCCGGGACGCGGGCGGGCCGAAGCCCGCGGGCGGGCAAGGGCGCGCGCAAGGCGTCGAAGGATGCCGGCGCGGATGCGGGCGGTAGTGCCGGCGGTGGTGCGGGCTCCGGCGCGGCCGGGCGGCTGGAGTTCACGTTGGATCAGGTGGAGAAGGCGCGGCTGGTGCCGAAGCTTGCTTTCTAGGGGATGCAGTCATGCAGGGTCGTGAGTTGTTGCTGATGGTGGACGCGCTGGCGCGCGAGAAGAGCGTCGCTCGCGACGTGGTGTTCGGCGCCCTGGAGAGCGCGCTCGCCTCCGCGACCAAGAAGCGGTACAAGGACGAGGTCGACGTCCGGGTGGCGATCGACCGTGAGAGCGGCGACTACGAGACCTTCCGCCGGTGGCTGGTCGTGCCCGACGGCGAGCTCGAGGATCACGACCTGCAGATCATCCTGTCGGAGGCGCGCAAGCAGATCGCCGACATCCAGGTCGGGGACTTCATCGAGGAAGAGCTCGAGCCGGTCGAGTTCGGCCGCATCGGCGCGCAGGCCGCGAAGCAGGTGATCCTGCAGAAGATCCGGGACGCCGAGCGCGACCAGATCATCAACGACTTCCTCGCCCGCGGCGACTCGCTGCTCTCGGGCACGGTCAAGCGCATCGACCGCGAGGGCGCGGTGATCGAGTCCGGCCGGATCGAGGCGCGGCTGCCGCGCGACCAGATGATTCCCAAGGAGAACCTGCGCAACGGCGATCGCGTCCGTGCCTGGGTCTCGCGCATCAACCGCGAGGGCCGGGGGCCGCAGCTGTTCCTGTCGCGCACCGCGCCCGAGTTCATCATGAAGCTGTTCGAGCTCGAGGTGCCGGAGATCGAGCAGGGCCTGCTGCAGATCAAGGCCGCGGCCCGCGACCCGGGCGTGCGCGCCAAGATCGCGGTTCACACCACCGATCGTCGGATCGATCCGATCGGCACCTGCGTGGGCGTGCGCGGCTCCCGGGTGCAGGCGGTCACGCAGGAGCTCGCCGGGGAGCGCGTCGATATCGTCCTCTGGTCGGAGGATCCGGCGCAGTTCGTGATCGGGGCTCTCGCGCCCGCCAACGTCTCCTCCATCCTGGTGGACGAGGAGCGGCATGCCATGGACGTGGTGGTGGACGAGGACAACCTCGCGCTTGCGATCGGCACCGGCGGCCGCAATGTGCGTCTTGCGTCGGAGCTCACCGGCTGGCAGATCAACCTGATGTCGGCCGAGGAAAGCGAGCAGAAGCAGCAGGACGAGCGCGCCGGGATCCGCAAGGTGTTCATGGACCAGCTCGACGTCGATGCGGAGGTCGCGGACATCCTGATCGACGAAGGCTTCACCGGGCTCGAGGAGATCGCCTACGTGCCGATCAACGAGATGCTGGAGATCGAGGCCTTCGACGAGGAGACGGTGAACGAGCTGCGGGAGCGTGCCCGCAACGTGCTCCTGACCCAGGCGATCGCCACGGAGGAGAAGCTCAACACCACCAGCGAGGACCTGCTCTCGCTGGAGGGCATGGATCGCGAGCTCGCCGCCCGGCTCGCTGATGCCAACGTCCACACGCGCGACGAGCTGGCAGAGCTTGCCGTCGACGAGCTGGTGGAGGCGACCCAGGTCGACGAGGAGCGCGCCAAGGCGCTCATCATGAAGGCGCGGGCCCACTGGTTCGAGGAAGGCGAAAGCGCCTGAGCCAGCCAGGGACGTAACCACGGGAACGCCTGAACAGTCGGTAGTATCGGAAGGAACCTAATGGCCAGTACGAACGTTGAGACATTTGCCGCCGAGCTGAAGGTGCCGGCTGACGTGCTGCTCGAGCAGCTCAAGGCTGCCGGCGTCGTCAAGTCCTCGGCCGCCGATCCGCTCACGGAGGCGGACAAGGAGCAGCTGCTGACCGCGCTGCGCGCTGCCCATGGCCGCAGCGAGGCCCGCAAGCAGAAGATCACGGTCGTGCGCAAGCAGACCTCCGAGATCAAGCAGGCCGATGCCACCGGCAAGGCGCGCACCATCCAGGTGGAGGTCCGCAAGAAGCGCACGTTCGTCAAGCGCGACGCGCCCGAGGCGGTGCCCGCGCCGGAGCCGGTCCCGCCGCCGGCGCCGGTGATCTCGGCCAGCTCGGTGATCGACGAGGAGCAGCGGCGCCTGCGCGAGGAAGAGGCCAAGCGGCAGCAGGAGCTGTTCGAGCGCCAGAGCCGCGAGCTGCGCGAGAAGACCGAGCGGCTGGAGCGTGATCGCCTGCGCGAGATCGAGGCCGCGGCCGAGGCTGCGCGCCGCGAGGAAGAGGCCCAGCGCGAGCAGGAGCGGCTCGTGCGGCTGCAGGCCGAAGGGGCGCGCGAGCGCGCCGCCGACGAGAAGGCGGCGGAGGAAGCCGAGGAAGCGGCCGCCCGCGCCGCCGCGACCGCCGCATCGGATGCCGCGCGCCGCGCCAAGGAAGCTGCCGACGAATCGGCCGCGGCACGCCGCAAGGC
>JAEWEW010000402.1 GCA_023389175.1 Pseudomonadota bacterium
GCGCGAGACTGCCGCGGATGCCATGCTGGCGCTCGCGGGCGCGCGCAACGTGTTCGACGCCCAGAGCGGGTACAAGGCAATCTCAGCCGAGACGGTCGCCGTTTTGAAGCCGGACGCCATCGTGACCACGCGCATGACGCTGCGCACGGCCGGCAGCCTCGAGTCCTTCGTCGCGCAACCGGGCATTGCGGTCACGCCCGCCGCCCGCAACGGCAGGATCGTGGTCATGGACGACCTGCTGCTTCTCGGCTTCGGGCCGCGGCTCCCGCAGGCGCTGCAGCGCCTGCAGGACGGCCTCGCCGGCCGCGCGAGCGCAAGCGGCTGAGCATCGGTCCCCTGCAGCGTCCCGGCGCCACGAACCGCACGATGCCGCCCGCCCATGCCATCGCCGGCGCCGATCCGGCATACCGGGTCGCGCGCACGCGCTTGCGCTCCCTCGCGCTGCTGGTAGCGGTGCTCTGCGCGCTCGTGCTCTGCGCCGCCGCGAGCGGCGCGGTGTCGATCCCGCTCGGGCGCCTGCCGGCCCTGCTCTTCGGCGCCCATGCCGGCGGCGAGGAAGCGCTGTGGCGCAACGTGCTGCTGGAGGTCAGGCTGCCCCGGGTGCTCTTCGCGGTGGTGGTCGGCGCCGGCCTCGCGATCGCGGGCGCGGCCATGCAGGCGCTCTTTCGCAATCCGCTCGCCGAGCCTGGCCTGATCGGGGTTTCGCTCGGCGGCGCGCTCGGCGCCGTCGCCGCCATCGTGCTGCTGACGCCGGACCTGGTGGTCGTCGCGCCGAGCGCCTTCGTCGGCAGCCTCGCGGCCACCGCCCTTGCCTACCGGCTCGGAAGCGGCCATCCGGGCGTTGCCGGCGTCCTGCTCGCCGGCGTCGCGATCAATGCGATCTGCGCAAGCCTGATCGGCTGGCTCTCCTTCGAGGCCGACGACACGCAACTTCGCAACCTCACTTTCTGGAACCTCGGCAGCCTCGCCGGCGCAAGCTGGCCGCTCCTTGCCGGGACCGCACCGTGGGTGGCGCTGCTCAGCTGGCTGCTGATGCGGGACTGGCGCGCGATGAATGCGCTGCTGCTCGGCGAGCGCGAGGCACAGCATCTCGGCTACGCCCTGCTGCAGCTGCGGCGCCGGCTCATCGTGCTGGCGGCACTGCTGGTCGGCCCGCTCGTCTCCGTGACCGGCTCGATCGGTTTCGTGGGGCTCGTCGTGCCGCACCTGGTCCGTCTGGGCCTCGGTGCCGACCACCGGCTGCTGCTGCCGGCGACGGTGTTGGCAGGCGGCATCGCGCTCACCCTTGCCGACTGGCTCTCCCGGGTGGCGGTGATCCCGTCGGAGCTGCCGATCGGGATCGTAACCAGCCTCGTGGGGGGCCCCTTCCTCCTGTGGCTGCTCAGCCGCCGCAGCACTTGATGCCGATGGACGAGAGCGTGCGGGATCCGGCGAAGGATGCGGACACGGCGGCGGCGATGGATGCAGACACGGAAGCGGCGACGGATACGGGCAAGGAGGCGGCGCCGCCGTGCTGAAGGCGGACGCCCTGGCCTGCGCCCGCGGGTCGCGAACCGTGCTCTCCGGCGTGTCCCTGGACCTGCCGCCGGGCGAGGTGCTCGGCGTGCTCGGCGCCAACGGCGCCGGCAAGACGACCCTGCTCGCGACGCTCGCCGGCGAGCTGGAACCGGCAGCCGGCCTGCTTCGCCTGGACGATCGGGAAGTCGCCACGATCCGGCCCCGCGAGCTCGCCCGCCGCCGCGCCGTGCTGCCGCAAGCCACCGCCCCGGCCTTCGACCTGGAGACCCGCACCGTCGTCGCGATGGGCGCCTACCCGTTCCCGGAGCTGGCGCCCGAGATGGTGGATGCGCTGGTGAGCCGGGCGCTGCAGCTCGCCGACGCCCGCGCCTTCGCCGGCCGCCGCGTGGCCACCCTGTCCGGCGGCGAGATGCAGCGCGTCCAGTTCGCCCGCGTCCTGGTGCAGCTGCTCGCCGCGCGCGAGCCGGGCGAGTATCGCCTTCTGCTCCTCGACGAGCCCACTGCGGCGCTGGATCCGCTGCATCAGGCCACCCTGCTGCGAGCCGTGCGCGACATCGTCCGGGACCAGCAGCTCGGCGCGCTGGTGGTGCTGCACGACGTCAACCTCGCGGCGGCCTGGTGCGACCGCCTGCTGCTGCTGGCCGCCGGACGCACCGTCGCACTCGATACGCCGCCCGGCGCGCTCACGCCGACACACCTGCATGCTGTCTACGGGATGGCCGCAATGGTGCTGGACCATCCGTTGCGGCCGGGCACGCCGCTCGTCCTCTTCGGCGAGGCTCGCGGCTGAACAGCGTCGTCGCCGTGCTGCGACCCTCAGTCGCGGTCGCAGCGATAGGCCCGGGTGCTGTACGGGAACGCGAGCCGCTCGCGGCCGCGCAGTGCCGGATGGGTCGCGGCCAGCTCGCGCAGCGCGGCTTCCACCCTCGTCCGTTCCGCCGCGGGCAGCGCGGCGATGAAGCTGACCGACATGATCCGATCGACGATCACCGCGTCGACGGAGCCTTCGTGGACATGCGGAAACAGCGACAGCCGGGGCTCGGAAAAGCCCGCCGGATGAGCCGGGTCCGGGCCGGACGGTTCCGAGCGGCGAAACGGCCTGCGCCATTCGCCAGTGCGAAAGCGGGGCGCATCGCCCTCGTATGGCGCGATGATGCGCGTGATGGCGGCGACCCAGTCGACCGACTCGTCCCGCACGTTCCACACCAGCCCGAGCCGTCCGCCCGGACGCAGCACGCGGTGGATCTCGGCGAGCGCGGCGTCGTTCGCGAACCAGTGGAATGCCTGGGCGCAGACCACGGCATCGACCGACCCGCTCTCGAGCGGCATCGCCTCGGCACGGCCGTCGATCACCTCGACCATCGGCAGCCCGGCCGCGAGACGCTCGCGCATGGGGGCGATCGGCTCGACCGCCATCACACGGGCACCGCTGCCGAGCAGGAGTGGCGTGAACTTTCCGGTGCCGGCGCCGAGGTCGACGACCACCCGGGCGGGGCCGAGGCCCAGCTCGCTGACCAGCCAGCTCCGGAGCGCCTGGGGATAGTCCGGACGCCCCCGGGCGTAGGCAGCAGCTTCGGCGGCAAAGCCGGCACGGGCGGCCGCGTGGATTCCGGACATGGCATTCCCCCTGTCAGGGGAATGCTAAACCCCGCTGCGCGCTACTTGGCGACCTTCAGCGTGCCCTTCATCACCGACGCGTGTCCGGGGAAGGAACAGAAAAACATGTAGTCGGCGCCTGCCTGCAGCTTGCTCACGTCCACGGTGACGGTGTCGCTCTGGCCACCGCCCAGCATCCTGGTATGCGCGAGGACCCGCGCGTCACCCTTGGGCAGGTAGTCGTTCTGCGCGCCCGCCTTGATCGCATCGCCGACGACGGCCTGCATGTCGGATGCCTTGGTGAGAACCCAGTTGTGGCCCATCGCCGCCTTCGGCAGCTTGCCGACATGTTTCAGGGTGACCTTGAACTCCTTGCAGCTTGCAGGGATCTCCATGCTCGACTTGCTGAACTTCATCTGGTCGTTGCCTTCGATCTCGGTCTCGCATTGCTGGGCCAATGCAGGCCCGGCCAGCAGGGTAGTCAGCGCGATCGCAAGCAGTTTCACCACGGTCATCGTTCAGCTCCTTCGTTGGGGTTGCGGCCGGTCCGAACTCATATCGACTGGAGTTCCGGTCGTCCGCGGCATGTGGCCATTGTGCCCCGCCCGCGCCTCGGCGATCGCCGATGTCCGTGTCGCAGGCACCGGATTGATCGCCTCATTGCTTGACGGCAATCAACCGTCGAGGCTCGGACGTGGCGCAATCTTGGGAGTCGGGCGATCGGAGCGAACCGGGCGCCGATGGAGTCGAGAGAGCGCTGGAGCAGGATCGTGCTCCGGAACTCCCGGTTGACGCCACTTCCGAACCCGCCAGGGAGCATGCAGTACCGAACCCATACCTCGCCCGACCTCATCGGCGACGGACCGCGTGGCAGATCAGTCGCAGGCCGTTGGTCCATCCGCGCAAGCCTGACCGGGCTGGTGGGCGCCTGCCTCGTGCCGGCGCTACTGGTGTCGGGCTATCTTGTCCACGAGAACTACGCCCAGCATCGTGCGCGGCTCGAACGCGACGCCTTGCTCCAAGCGCGCAGCCTGGCCGCTGCTCTGGACCGCGAATTCTCCGGAGTGGTGTCGGGCCTTCGGGTGCTGTCCACTTCGCCCCACCTGGCCGCCAACGACCTGCGCAGCTTTCACGAGAGGGCTCGGGGCGCCCTGGCTTTCCAGATCGTCGACAACTACGTGATGACCGACCGGACGGGCCGTCAGCTTGTCAACACTGTGCGCGACTTCGACGAACCACTGCCCGAGACCGGCACGCCGCCCGAACTGCGGGCAGTGTTCGAGACCGGCAAGCCTGTTGTGACCGGCTTGTTCATCGGGCCGGTGACCGGCAAGCCGGTCATCGCAATAGGGGTGCCGGTCTTCCGCAATGGACAGGTCGTCTACAGCCTCAACGTGGGGCTGTCGGCCGAGCGCATCGCCGAGGTCCTGCAGCGTCTGGCGATTCCGGCGCACTGGGTCGCGGCCGTGCTCGACGGCACGGGGACGATCGTGGCTCGCACGCGAGACCCGGAGAAGTTCGTCGGGCAGAAGGCGACGCCGGACGTGATGGAACTCCTGAACGCCGGAAAGGCGGAAGTCGTCATCACCTCGCGAAGCATGGAAGGCATCCCCACCTATGCCGGCCTGGCACGTTCGTCGGTCTCGAACTGGAGCGTGGTCGTCGGGGCGTCCCGGTCTCACGTGGAAGCCGGCCTCTATCGGTCGATCGCCTGGCTGATCGCCGGCACGTCTGCCGCCTTTGCAGTCGGGCTGTGGTTTGCGGCCTTGCTGAGCACCCGCATCAGCGGCTCGATCCGCGGGCTGGTCGAGCCGGCGCTCTCGCTTGGAAGCGGCAGCCCGAAGGAAAATCTGCCTCCAAGCCGGCTCAAGGAGACCGAGGCGGTATCGCGCGCCATCATCCAGGCCGGACGCATGCTCAACGATGCTCGCTCTCAAGCCCGGCGCGACCCGCTCACCGGCCTGCCCAACCGGCTGCTCTTCAATGAACTGGCCGCAAACCGCCTGTCCGAGGCGCACCGTCATGGCTCCACCCTGGCTGTCCTGATCCTCGACCTGGACGATTTCAAGGCCGTGAACGACACGCATGGCCATGCTGTGGGTGACGCGGTGCTGATGGAAGCAGCATCGCGTATCTCGGGGCTGTTGCGTGAGTCGGACGTGGTGGCGCGGCTGGGCGGCGACGAGTTCGTCGTGCTCCTCGGCGATGCAAACCCGGGCGACGCGGAGCATGTGGCCGGCAAGCTCGTCGCCGCTTTGAGCGCTCCGTATCCTGGCGTGATTCCTGACGTGTCGTGCAGCGTCGGCATCGCGATGCATCCGCAGGGCGGCCGCACGGTTGCCGAGTTATGCCAGCACGCCGACCAGGCTCTCTACGAGGCGAAGCGGACCGGCAAGCGGCGTGCAGAATTGTACCGCTGAGGGGCACAAAGACGCAGCTCGGCTCCGACCAGCAACGCCAATCCATTGACCAGGGGTCCGGATGCAGCTCCTGATGTTCGCGGGCGGCCTGCTCGCGCTGATCGCAGGTGCCAGTCTGCTGGTGCGCGGCGCTTCGAAGCTGGCGCTGTCGTTTGGCATCTCCCCGCTGGTGGTGGGCCTGACAGTGGTCGCCTTCGGCACCAGCGCGCCTGAAGTGGCCGTCTCGGTCGGCGCGGTGATGGAAGGGCAAGTCGACATCGCGATCGGTAGCGTGGTCGGCAGCAACGAGCCAACGCTCCACCGGCCCGGATCCGCCGTAGCGCTTGCCCGGTCACTCAGAGGTAAGGCGACAGCAGCCGCGCCAAGCCGTTGCGCAGGCGTGAAGGCAGCGACAGCGACTGAAGTTCGGCAGCAGCCAGCGTACGGGATCGAGCCATGCGTGCCGCCACCAACCCATCCAATCTCCGCACGAGACTGTCGTCGTAGCATTCCAGGTTGTACTCGAAGTTCAGTCGGAGGCTGCGTGCATCCCAGTTGGTCGACCCGATCAGCGACCACTGTTCGTCGACCAGGAAGAGCTTGGTGTGGTCGAACGGCTCCGGGCTCAGATGCACGCGGCATCCACTGGCCATGAGCTCGCCAAGCTGCGGTCGAGTTGCCCAGTCCATCACGCGAATGTTGCTGCGCTCGGGCATGACGATGTCCACCGATACGCCGCGCAGCGCAGTGACCTTCAGCGCGGCGATGATCGCCTCGTCGGGCAGGAAATACGGGGTGACGATGCGCACCCGCGAGCGGGCCACGGCAAGCGCACCGAGCAGCACCTGGGGCATGTTGCCGATGTCGGAATCCGGCCCGTCCGCAATCCCGCGAGCCAGCACGGGTCCCCGAACGACCGGTGGCGCGAACCACAGTTCGCCGTGCAGTCGCTCACCGCTGGCGAAGGACCAATCGATCGCGAAAGTCCGCTGCAGGTCCGCCACGACCGGGCCACGGATGGAGAAATGCAGGCAGCGCACCGGGTGCGGTGGCCGTCGTGCGAGCCAGTGGCCTTCGCGGATGTTCATGCCGCCGGCGAAGCCGATTGCGCCATCCACGACCATGATCTTGCGATGATTGCGCAGGTTGGCGTACCGCGACCTGAGCGGATTGTGCGTCGGCGAGAACGCGGCTGCAGGCACGCCGGAACGCCGCAGTACCCTGAGGATGCTTGGACGACTGTAGCGCAGGCCGAGGCCATCGATCAGCACACGAACTTCGACGCCACGCTCGCGTGCCCGCCGCAGCGACTGCACGAACAACGAGCCGGTCGCATCGTTGTCGAAAATGTAGCTGGCAAGGGTTACCGATCTCTCGGCATGATCTATGGCGGCCAGCATGGCGGGAAATGCTGCATCGCCGTCCTCCAGCGGCTCAACCCGGTTTCCCGCCAACAGCGGGCGGCCCGTGACCCGGGCGCACAGGCTCTCGAGCCCGGCAAGGGGCGAATCATGCGGCAGCAAACCGGTGCCAGGCTCGGATTCGTCCGCGGGTGCCCGCTGGGCGTCGTGGCACCAGACTTCGCGCAACCCGAGCGCCACCGCGCTGCGCTGGATGCGGTTGATGCCAAAGATCAGGTACAGG
>JAEWEW010000407.1 GCA_023389175.1 Pseudomonadota bacterium
CCCTGGATCGTGATGTTGATCAGCGGATTGGCGATCGCCGAGACGCCGGCCTGCGCGATCAGCGGAATCAGCTTGGAGACGTAGTAGTTGTCCATCGAATGCATGGACGTGAGGTGCGATCCGTTCACCCGGCCGCCGAGCCCGAGGCGCCGCGTCTCGAAAGCCAGGGTCTCGATGTGGCGCGACAGCGGATCGTCGGTCTCGTCGCAATGCATGTCGACGCGCAGGCCGCGGCGCGCCGCCTCCTCGCACAGCAGCCGGACCGATTCGCCGCCCGCCTGCATCGTCGGCTCGAAGTGCGGGATGCCGCCGACGACGTCGACGCCGAGGTCGAGTGCCTTGCACAGCAGCCCGAAGGCGGTGTCGGTGCAGCGGGGATCGTCGGCGCGCGGATCGTAGCGCAGCACGCCGTCCTGCGGGAAGGCGACCAGTTGCAGGTCCAGGTAAGGGGCGACCCGGCGCTTCAGCTCGAGCAGCGCCTCCACCGCCAGCAGGCGCGGGTCGCAGGTATCCACATGCGTCCGGATGGCGAGCAACCCGTTGGCCACCGCCCAGTCGCAGTAGGCGAGCGCGCGCTCGATGATGGCCTCCTGGACCAGCGTCGGCTTGAGTTCGCCCCAGAGCGCGATGCCCTCCAGCAGGGTGCCCGACTGGTTGACCCGCGGCAGGCCGTAGGACAGGGCCGCATCCAGGTGGAAGTGCGCATCCACGAATGGCGGACAGACCAGCAGCCCTGCCGCGTCGATGGTTTCGCGCGCCCGGGCGCCGCGTTGCGCGAGGCCGGGCGACACCTCCGCGATGCGACCGTCGCGCACCGCGATGTCGACGTCTCGGCGACCGTCGGGAAGCGTGGCATGAGTGACAAGGAGATCCAGCATGTCAGTTGCCCTTCGGCACGGGCGCCAACCGCCGCATCAAACGGTCGAAGGCCAGCAGCCGGCGCGGAACGGGCTTTGCCCGGCCGCTGCCGGCGCCCCCCTTTTCAAGGGGGGTAGGGCCGAAGGCCCAAGGGGGGTTGGTTTCATCTTTCGCCCTTGCGATACGGCTTCATGAGTGCCTGAGGATACTCGGCTCGCCGCGAGACGGCCACGAGCGCGAGGATGGACAGCACGAACGGCACCATCAGCCAGAACTGGTAGGGCAGCACGTCGCCGGCGGACTGCGCGAGCCGGAGTTGCAGCGCGTCGAAGAAGCCGAACAGCAGCGCGCCGAGGAGCGCCTTGCCCGGCCGCCAGGATCCGAAGACGACCAGCGCCACGCACACCCAGCCGCGGCCGTTCACCATGTTGAAGAAGAACGCGTTGAAGGCGGCCGTGGTCAGGAACGCGCCCGCCACCCCCATCAGCGCCGAGCCGGCCGTGATCGCGCCGATGCGCACCGCGGCGACCGCGATGCCGGCACTCTCCGCTGCCGCCGGGTTCTCGCCGACGGCGCGGACCGCGAGGCCGGCCGGGGTACGCGACAGCATCCAGGCCACCACCGGGACGACGGCGAGCGCAAGCAGGGTGAGCGGCGTCACCGCGCCGAGCACCGGGCCCACCCCCGGCAGGGCCTCCAGCCAGCCCTGGACCGGGGCGAACGGCTCGATCGTCGGCGGCGACGAGATCTTCGGGAAGAGCACGCGATAGGCGTAGTAGGTGAGGCTGGTAGCGAACAGCGTGATGCCGAGCCCGGCCACGTGCTGCGACAGCGCGAGCGTCACGGTGAGCCAGCCGTGCAGCAGCCCGAAGGCAGCGCCGGTCAGGGCCGCCACCAGGATGCCGGTCCAGAGGTCGTGGCCGCCATAGACCGCAAGCCAGCCGGTGAAGGCGCCGGCCACCATGATCCCCTCGATGCCGAGGTTCAGCACCCCGGCACGCTCGCACAGCAGCACGCCGATCGTGCCGAAGATGAGCGGGGTGGCGAGGCGCAACACCGCGACCCAGAAGGTGGCGGTGCCCAATGTCTCGATCAGGTCGGACATCATGAGGGCGGGCGCACGGCAGGTTCCCACCCAAGGCGTGCGGAGGTCGGGTTCATCTGCGAATCCTGTAGCGCACCAGCATCGAAGCGACCAGCACCGCGATCAGCGACACCGCGACGATGACGTCGGCGATGTAGCTTGGCACCCCCACGACCCGGCTCATGCTGTCCGCGCCGACCTGCACCCCCGCGACGAAGACGGCGGCCACCACCACCCACAACGGCGACAGGCCGGCGAGCATGGCGATCACGATGCCGCTGTAGCCGTATCCCGGCGACATGTCGAGGGTCACGTAGCCGGTGCGGCCGGCGACCTCGGCGACGCCGGCAAGGCCGGCGAGCGCGCCGGAGAGGACCGCGGTGCCCAGCACCACGCGCTCCACCGGTATGCCGAGATGGCGCGAGGCGCGGGCGTTGCTGCCGACGGCCTGCATCTCGAAGCCGAAGGCGGTGGCCCGCTGCAGCCAATGCAGGAAGACCGCTGCCCCGATCGCCCACAGGAAACCGGTGTGCAGCCGGGACTTCTCCATCAGCCGGTCGAACTCCAGCTCCGGCTTCAGGGTCACCGACTGCGGCCAGCCGAGCGCCATCGGATCCTTCATCGGCCCGTCGAGCATGGCCGAGACGAAGAGCAGCATGATGAAGTTGAGCAGCAGCGTCGTCACCACCTCGTCCACCGCCATGCGCGTCTTGAGCCAGGCGGGCAGCAGCAGCAGGGCCGCACCGGCGGCCATTGCCGCCAGCATCATCAGGCCGTAGAGCACGCCGGCGGGCAGGTCGAAGCCCGCGCCGCCGTGCAGGCCGCCCACCGCGACCGCGGCAAGGGCGCCGGCATAGAGTTGCCCCTCCGCGCCGATGTTGAAGAGCCGCGCCCGGAAGGCGACGGCTACCGCGAGGCCGGTGAGGATCAGCGGCGTCGCCCTGGTGAGGGTCTCGGTCAGGGCGAAGCGCGACCCGAAGCCGCCCTCCAGCAGCAGCCGGTAGGTCTCGCCGACCGGCGCGCCGGCCCAGGCCACCAGCAGCGCGCAGGCGGCCAGCGTCACGGCGATCGCGCCGAGCGGCGCAATCACCCAGGCGGACCCCGGCGTGTCAGCGCGTCGCTCGAGCC
>JAEWEW010000079.1 GCA_023389175.1 Pseudomonadota bacterium
GCCCTGCCCTGCAACGCCGAGAGCGTGAGGCGGGTCGTCACATGGGCTCCGTGCCGCGCGGCAAGGGCGATGCCGGCCACCACGAAGAGCGCGAACGACAGCTCCGTGAGCTCGACGCTCGCGGCGACGCCGGAGTGGAACACGTAGCGCAGCACCACCACCGCGCCCAGGATCACGGTGAGCGCGATGCCGCTTGCCGCGAGGACCACGCCGCAGACAATGTCGAGCGCACGGTCGATCCCGTTCGCCGCCCGGACCAGCATCGTGCCCACCGACATCTCCGACGGCCGGGGCGGTCAGGCGCGGGTCGCGCGCAGGCGCTTGACCAGGTCCCCGAAGGGCTTCTTCTCCCACTGGTCCCACACGCTCTCGGTCGCCTTGCGGAACGGCGCGAGGTCGACTTCGTTCATCTCAATCGACTTCATCTTCTTGAACTCCTCCATGAACTTCTGCTCGGAGTCGAACATCGCCTTGCGCTGGTACTCGGTGGCCTCCTTGGCCGCGGCCCGGATCGCCTCCTGGTCCGCGGGCTTCATCCGCTTCCAGGTCATGGCGCTCATCAGCATCCCGGTCGGCTCGTACTTGTGGTTGGTGAGCGAGATGTACTTCTGCACCTCGTAGAGCTTGGCGGTGTAGATGTTGGCGAGCGGATTCTCCTGGCCGTCCACCACGCCTTGCTGCAGGGCCATGTAGAGCTCCCCGTAGCTGATCTGCTGCGGGCTCGCGCCCATCGCGGCGAAGGTGTCCACCGTGGTGGGATCGAGCGGCGTGCGGATCTTGAGGCCCTTGAAGTCCGCGGGCTTGGTGATCGGCCGCTTGGCGTTGGTGGTCTGGCGGATGCCGTTGCACCACCAGCCGAGGAACACCAGGCCCTTCTCCTCGAGCTTCTTCGCGAACTCCTGGCCGACCGGACCGTCGAGGGCTTCCCAAGCCTTGGGCATGGACGAGTAGAGGAACGGCAGGCCGATGGCCGCGATCTCCGGCACGACCGAGAGCATCGCGCCCTGCCCCAGGCTGCCGAAGTCCTGGGAGCCGGTGCGCAGCGCGCCCATCTGGGAGTTCTCGTTGCCGAGCTGCTCCGAGGGCGAGACCTGCACCACGATGCGGCCGTTGGTCTTCTGGCCGACCAGCTCGGCAAACTTGGTGGCGCCCATGCCCTTGGGGCTTGACGGCGGCGAGTTGTGCCCGAGGCTCAGCTTGATGGGCGCCTGGGCGCGGGCGACCGGGATGCCGGCGAGGCCGGCCGCGCCGGCGGCGGCGATGCTGGCGGTGAGGCGGCGACGATTCTGGTCCATGGTTCTGTCTCCTTTGGTTGCTCGATGCGTGTCTGCTGCGTCATCCGTGGATGACCTGGCGCCTGGCCGATCCGGGCGCCGGGTCACGCGCGGCTACCCGGTGCCGATGCGGTAGATGCGGGCGGCGTTGTCGTGGAACATGGCGGCCCGCTCGGCCGCGCTGAAGTCGGCGGTGATGGTGTCGTAGGCCTGCCAGAGCGCGGCGTAGTCCCGCATCAGCTTGTCGACCGGGAAGTTGCTGCCGAAGAGGCAGCGGTCCGGGCCGAAGCAGTCGATCGCCGTGAGCACCAGCCGGCGCAGGCTGTCGATCGTCCAGTCGACATCGAACATGCCAAAGCCGGAGAGCTTGATCGCCACGTTGGGCGCTTGGGCCATGCGGCGCAGCGCGTACCGCCACGCGGCGAAGCCGTCGGGGCTCTGGTCCCGCGGCTGGCCGGCGTGCACCAGCACGAAGTCGAGGTCCGGATGGCGGGCGACGAGCCGGCCGGCGGCATCCGCCTGCGGCGGCAGGATCTGCAGGTCGAACGAGAGACGGAACTGCGCGAGCAGGCCGAGATTGGCCTGCCACTGCGCGTCGGCGAGATAGTCCGTGGGCAGCCCCATCGACGGCACCAGGCACTGGTGCACCATCTGCCGGATGCCGCGCAGGTTGCGGCACTGCGCATGCTCGGCAAGGCGCGCTGCCACCGGCCCCGGCGGGCCGGAGAGATCCGCGAAGGCCACGATCGCCTGCGGCAACCCGCCGCTCTCCGGCGCATCCGCGACCGACTGCAGCCAGCGGGTCTCCCGCACCGGGTCGGTGTGGTCGTGCTCGGCCTGGACGTGGACCGAGGCCACCACCGGGAGATCGCCGATGTCGCGCCGGAAGTCCTCGACCAGGTAGTTGCGGCGGATGGCGGCATAGTCGCCGTACATGCGCGGGCCGACCCGGTCGCTCAGCCACGGATAGTAGTTGGCGCCGAGATCCCACAGATGGTGATGCGCGTCGATGATCCGCTCGATGGGCGGGGCCACGGTGTCTCCGTTGTCTTACTTCAGCGCCTTGCAGATCGCTTCGGTGATCTCCTTCGAGCCGGCGCTGCCGCCGACGTCGCGCGGCAGGAGCTTGCCTTCGGCCATCACCTTCTCCACGGCGCGATCGATGCGCTGCGAGGCTTCGACCAGCGCCGCGTCGCCCTTCCGGTCGCCCAGCCATCTCAACATCATCGCGCCGGAGAGGATGGTGCCGATCGGGTTGGCGATGCCCTGGCCGGCGATGTCCGGCGCCGAGCCGTGGGCGGCCTGGAAGAAGCCGGTGTTGTCGCCGAGCTCGGCCGAAGGCGACATGCCCATGC
>JAEWEW010000123.1 GCA_023389175.1 Pseudomonadota bacterium
ACCGGCGACCTGATGGCCCGCATCGGCTCGGAGACCGACCGGCTCAACCTCTTCCTGTCGCTCAATCTGCTGGACTTCGCGACCGACCTGCTGATGATCGCGATGACCTCGGTGATCCTGTTCACCATCAACCCGTCGCTCGCGCTCGCGACGCTCCTGCCCCTGCCGCTGATCGCCTGGCTGATCCACCTGGTGCGCGACCGGCTGCGCCATGGCTTCGAGAAGGTCGACCGGACCTGGGCCGAGGTGACCAACGTGCTCGCCGACACCATCCCCGGCATCCGGGTGGTCAAGGCGTTCGCCCAGGAGCAGCGGGAGGTGGCGCGGTTTCGCGAGGCCAACCGGCACAACCTGGTGGTGAACGACCGGGTCAACCGCACCTGGTCGCTGTTCACGCCCACGGTCACGCTGCTCACCGAGGTGGGGCTGCTGATCGTCTGGGCCTTCGGCATCTGGCTGGTGGCAAGCGACAGCATCACCGTCGGCGTGCTGACCGCCTTCCTCGCCTACATCGGACGCTTCTACGTCCGGCTCGATTCCATGAGCCGGATCGTGTCCGTCACGCAGAAGGCGGCGGCCGGCGCCAAGCGGATCTTCGACATCCTCGACCATGTCTCCAGCGTTCCCGAGCCGGCGGAGCCGGTGCGTCCCGGGCACATCGCCGGGCGGGTCAGCATCCGCGACGTATCCTTCCGCTACGGCAATCGCGCCATCATCCGGGGCTTGAACCTGGAGATCGCACCGGGCGAGATGATCGGTCTGGTCGGCCACAGCGGCTCCGGCAAGAGCACCCTCGTCAACCTGATCTGCCGCTTCTACGACGTGAGCGAAGGCGCGATCCAGGTCGACAGCATCGACATCCGCAGCATGGCGTTGGCCGATTTCCGGCGGCACATCGGGCTGGTGCTGCAGGAGCCGTTCCTCTTCTTCGGCACGATCGCGGAGAACATCGCCTACGGCAAGCCGGACGCCACCCGCGAGGAGATCGTGGCGGCGGCCCGCGCGGCCCATGCCCACGAATTCATCCTGCGCCTGCCGCACGGCTACGACTCGCTGGTGGGCGAGCGCGGGCAGGCGCTCTCCGGCGGCGAGCGCCAGCGCATCTCGATCGCCCGCGCACTGCTCATCGATCCGCGCATCCTCATACTCGACGAGGCGACGTCGTCGGTCGATACCGAGACCGAGCGCGAGATCCAGAAGGCGCTCGACAACCTCGTCCAGGGCCGTACCACCATCGCGATCGCGCACCGGCTGAGCACCCTGCGCAAGGCGGATCGCCTGGTGGTGCTCGATCGCGGCCGGCTGGTGGAGGAGGGCGGGCACGAGGAGCTGATGGCCCGCGAAGGCGTGTACCACAACCTCTACATGGCGCAGCAGCGCCAGGCGGAGATCGCCGATGAGTGAGCGCGAGCCCGGCCCGGTGCCGGTATCGCCTGCGGCTTCGGCACCGGTTCCGTCGCTTGCCGGCCTGAAGCTCGAGCGGGACCGGTTCGGACGGCTGGCCGCCACGATCGACGGCGAGCGGCACGAGCAGGTCGTGCCGGTGCGCGCATTCCCCATCGCGGCGCCCGACGAGGCGATTTCGCTGCTCGGCGCCGATGGCCACGAGCTCGCCTGGATACCGCGGCTCGACGCGCTGCCGCCGCCGGAGCGCCGGCTTCTCGCCGAGGAGCTGGAGAGCCGCGACTTCACGCCGCAGATACGCCGCATCCGCAGCGTCTCCGGCTATGTCACGCCCTGCACCTGGCGGGTCGAGACCGACCGCGGCGACACCGCCTTCACGCTCCGATCGGAGGAATCGATCCGGCGGCTGCCGGGCGGCGACCTGCTGATCGCGGACAGCCAGGGGATACACTACCTGTTGCGCGATCCGGCCGGGCGGGATGTTGCAACTCGGCGAATGCTGGATCGGTTCTTGTAGCATCCGCTGCCTGCAAGAGTAGCCGGCGCGGTTATCGGCCATGCGCAGTCTTCGGAGACGGGGTATGAAGGAATCGCTCGAGTCGGCCAATGCCGAGTCGGATCAGGGCGCGGTGCAACCGAGCTTTGCCGTGCCGGTCTCGCAGTTGGTGACGGCGCTCCAGTTCCTCGAGCCCGAGTTCAAGCGGTGGGCGCTTCACGAGATGGGCTGGCAGTTTGGATTCAACCGCAAGGTGTGGGAGTACGCGTACATCCTGCAGGCCCTGCACTTTCACGGCAAGCTCGGCGGAAAAGGGCTCGGATTCGGGGTAGGACGCGAGCCCATCGTTCCGGTGCTGCTTCGACATGGCGCAACCCTCGTGGCTTCGGATCTGGCTGACGAGGAGGCGCAATCCCGGGGGTGGGAGTCGATGCGTTTCGAGGTCGCGGATACCAGCAGGCTCGCTTTCCGTTTCGTGGACATGAACGACATCCCGTCGGATCTCCGTGGATTCGATTTCCTTTGGTCCTGCGGTTCGCTCGAGCATATCGGCGGGCTCGAGAACGGTATCAGGTTCGTGGAGCGGGCAATGGACTGCCTGCGGCCAGGCGGCCTTGCAGTCCATACCACCGAGTTCACCCTGACCAGCAACGAGCATACCTACGAGTCGCCGGAGCTTTCGTTCTATCGCCAGCGCGACATTGAGTCGTTGGCCGCCCGGTTGAGGCGCGCCGGCCACGCGATCGAGCTAAACTTCGCCCGAGGCTGGCACCCGGTGGACGGCATCGTCTGCACGGAGCAGTCGCCATGGGAATTCATGGTGAGGGCTGCGGTTGCGGGTCACACAATCACTTCGATCGGACTGATCATCAGGAAAGCATGATTCAAACCTTGCCGCACTCCGACTCGCTCCAGGAGCCCACTTGACCGACATCGATCTGTCCGAGCTGACGAATCCCGCACGGTACGACGACCCCGAATGGATGAGAATCCATCGTGATCTGGAGGCCTATGCGATCGACAAACACTGTTTCAGGCACACCTCCGGCCAGGTCTACCGGAAGGGGTGGGAGTGGACCCACTGTCTCTTCGGACTGCAGCAGCTCGGAGCAATCACGCCGTCGGCGTCTGCCGTCGGGGTGGGCGTCGGACGGGAGCCGGTGATCTTCTATCTCGCCGACCGCATCGCAGCCGTCGTCGCTACGGACATGTACGACAACGGCGCGTGGTCCACCTCCCAGGGCAAGGAAGCCTCCCGGGAGATGGTGGAGGTTGCGAAGGCGAACTGCCCCGCCTCCACGGACTTCTCTCGGATCCGGTTCGAGAACCAGGATGGGACCCGTCTCACCTACGATGACGATCGGTTCGATATCGCGTGGAGCCTTTCCTCGATCGAGCACTTCGGTGGCCACGGCGCGGCGTGCAAGGCTTTGTCGGAGATGGGAAGGGTAGTCCGCCCCGGCGGCATCGTCGCTGTCGCGACCGAAGTGCTGCTGCTGGATGACCAGGAGCACGGCGAGTATTTCAACCGGCGTGCTCTTTTCGAGGAGCTGATCGAGCCATGCCAGCACCTGGAGCTCATCGGCCGTATCAACTTCGACACCCTGCCGAAGGAGTATCTCGTGGACAGCGTCGTCTTCCCGCACGGAGCGGAGCGACTCCGGCGGCACGTGGTCCTGAATGACGGACAGGTCCAGTGGACGTCGTTGATGATGTTTTTCAGGAAGATCCGAGCCGTCTGAGGGGATTGGCGGCATGCGACGCGTCGGTCGCTGCTGTGCCTTCGCTGGCGGCTAGCGAAGCGCGCGCCGGTAGACCTCCAGCGTTCGGTTGCCCATGACCCCGCTGGAGAACTCCGTGGCCGCCCTGGTCCGGCCTCGTTGGCCCATCTCGGCGGCCAGCGCCGGATCCCGCAACAGCCGGTTGAGCGCCTCGGCGAGAGGTCGCGGAGCGCCCGGTGGCACCGCAAGTCCTGTCACCCCATCCTGGTTAACATAGTCCACGCCGTTGCCAAGCCGGGTACTTACAACCGGTCTGCCACTCGCCATGGCTTCCACCTGCACGATGCCGAAGGCCTCGGCCTGGGTGATCGCTGGAAGGCAAAACACATCGCAAGCCTGGTAGTACGCCGGCAAGGCGGCGTCGTCGAGTAACCCGAGGAAGTGGACTCGGTGGGCGACGCCCAGGCGGTCGGCAAGTGCCTTCCATGTCTCGGTTAGCGGGCCGGTGCCGCCGATCAGCAGGCGGGCCGATTCGTCGACCGAGGTCATCGCCTCGATCAGCACGTTGAATCCCTTGTAGGACACGTGGCGCCCTAGCGTGAAGATCAGCCTGCCCGGATACTGCCGGCGCACGGCGGCGGCCATGCAATGCTCGGAGCCGAAGCGCTCCAGGTCGAAGCCGAAAGGGATCACGTCGATGCGCGAGGAATCGAGCAGCCTGGACAGCTCCTCCGAGGCCGAGATATGCGCGGGCGTGGCGACGATGATGGCCTTCGCCGACGCGACCGCACGCCGAAGCAGCGGCCGGTAGAGCGCGAGCAGGCGCCGATGACGCAAGATATCCGCATGCCAGCTGATCACCCGGGGGATCGACGCAGGCAGTGCCAGCGATGCGAGGTGGGACATCGGATCCGGGAAGTGCAGGTGCACCAGGTCGAACCGGTGCTCCTGGTGCAGACGGCGGGCATGGGCGACGAGCCCGGGGGAGAGTGCGATGCTGCCGTCGAGGTTGAGGCTCGGCGTGCGGATGACCGGGAATCCATGCAAGGTGAACCTCGCGCCGGTGCGGTCGCGGCTCGGAACGAGGTGCACGAATTCTACTTGTCCGCGAAGCGCCGCGAACAGCTGCTCCACGTGGCGCTGCATGCCACCCGGGATCTCGTCGTAGAAGCGGCCGAAGCAGAGCACCTTCATTGCGTGCCCGCTGCGGTGAAGTAGGCGTCCGCGGTGAGCCTCGCGCACCGGCTCCAGGAAAACTGACCGGCGCGCTGCAGCGATCGCGATCCCAGTTCTTCTCGTCGTCGCGGATCCTCCGCGAGACTCTGGATCGCGTGCGCGAGCGTGGCCGCGTCGAGCGGGGCGACCTGGATGCCCGCCGTCCCCACGACTTCCGGAAGAGACGAGACGTTCGAGACGATCGGCGGCACCGCACAGCTCATCGCCTCGAGTGGCGGCAGTCCGAAGCCTTCGTAGAGGGATGGATAGACGAGGGTGCACGCACCCGCGGTCAGAGTCGCCAGGTCCGCAAGGTCCAGGTAGCCGAGGCGATGCACCTCACCGCTCGCGACGAGCGACTCGAGCGTCCGGTCGAGCTGCGCGGTCTTCCAGCCGGAACCTCCAGCCAGCACCAGCGGGAAGCGGCGTCGCAGGCCGGCCGGGAGACGGCCATATGCCCGCAATGTCGTCTGCAGGTTCTTCCTGGGCTCGAGGGTGCCCACGGACAGGATGTACTGGCCATGCGCGAGACCGAACTTCGCCAGGACGGGAGCGGTTTGCTCGGCAGTCATCGGATGGAAAGCGGAGCTCGCGGCCAGGGGCACCGCCCGGACGCTGCCGGAATCCAGCCCGAAGTCCGCAAGCAACTCCTGCTTCACGTACTCGGAATCGGTCAGCACCAGCCGCGCCCGACGCAGGCCCGGCTCGAAGTAACGTTCGAGCGCCCGGACGCGCTCGGCCGGATGGGTTCCCGGATAGCGGATCCAGGAGAGGTCGTGGACCGTCACGACGGTGGGGCCGTCGAAATCCATGGGCAGGAAATTCGGTTCGTGATAGAGCGCGAACGCGGCGCCCGAAGCATGCCGGCGAAAGCTGCGATTCTGCAGGAAGCGCCGGATCTCGTACGAGAAGGGAACGAAACGGCGCGCCAGCGGCAGCATGCGCCCGCCTCGGGCAAGGGGCGCCGATCGGATGCCCTTGCTCCAAGCGACGCCGCAGAAGAAGTCGATGTCGAGCCGATCGTCCTCGAGCAGTCGGGACGCCAGGTTCCACGTGTACTGTCCTACGCCGGCCCATGGTGCAAGCAGGGCCGTCGCATTGAACGCGACCTTCATTCTCCAGGACTGGCGGCCCGCAGCATCCAATCCAGCGTGTCGCGCAGCGCCTCGTGGCGGACGGGCCCGATGCAGGCCTCCGTCTTGGACGGGTCGCCGCAAAGCCGGAACACTTCGTTGCGCCGGACGAAAGCAGGATTGACCGAGATCTCGGCCTGGTGTCCGGAGAGTTCCTCCAGGGTGGCTATGACGGACCGCAGGCTCACCGGCGTGCCCGAGCAGATATTGTAGGTTTCGCCTGGCGCGCCGTGCTCCAGCAGCTTGACGTAGATGGTGCTGACGGGGCGCACGTCGTTGAACTCCCGTTCCACGTCCAGGTTTCCGAGCTCGATCCGGGCAGCCCGGCGGGCGAAGTGATGGATCAGCTTCGGGATGACGAAGCGCTGGTCGTGCCCCACGCCGGTGTAGTTGAAGGGCCGCGTCACGACGATCGGCAGCCGCTCCGCATGCGTGGCGCTCATGTGCTCCATGGCAAGCTTGCTCATGGCATAGTGGTTTACCGGCGCTGGGGCGGTGTCCTCGCGGATCGGTGACTCCGCGCTGTTACCGTAGACGTTCGCGCTGCTTGCCAGGACGACCTTGCGGGGGGGAACCGCCAGGGTCTCCAGGGCCTGCAGCAGGTTCAGGGTGCCGAACAGGTTCACCCGGTAGAGGGCGATCTGGTCGTCGTGGGTGACCGCGCTGATGGCGCCGAGGTGGATCACGTGCGTCGGCGCAATCGTTTCGACCGACCGCTTGGTCTCGGCGAGGTCCGTGAGATCTGCCTGCAAACCATGCACCTGGTAGCCGGCGGCGGCCGCCGCTGCACGGACATACCTGCCGGTGAAGCCGCGCTCGCCGGTGAGCAGCAACCGCATCAGAACGATGTTCCGTTGGCGTTGCGCCGCAGATCCGCCTCGACCATCATGGCGCAAAGGCTCTCCAGGCTCGTCTTCGGCTCCCAGCCGAGCGACTTTCGCGCCTTCTCGGGATTGCCGATCAGCAGCTCGACCTCCGCGGGGCGATAGAACTTCGGGTTCACCGCCACCAGCTTCCTTCCGGACCGGACGTCGATGCCGGTTTCCTGCTCCGCCCTGCCCTCCCAGGCGAGCTCGAATCCGGCGGCCTTGGCGGCCATCGTCACGAAATCCCTGACCGTCTCCATGCGGTTGGTGGCGAGCACATATGTGTCGGGGGTATCGACCTGGAGCATGCGCCACATTCCGTCCACGTACTCCCGCGCATAACCCCAGTCCCGCTTCGCGTCGAGGTTACCGAGCTCCAGCGTATCCAGCATGCCGAGCTTGATCTTCGCGATGCCATCCGTGATCTTGCGGGTCACGAACTCACGGCCCCTGAGAGGAGACTCGTGGTTGAACAGGATTCCGCTGGTTCCGAAGATTCCGTAGCTCTCCCGGTAGTTCACCGTCATCCAGTGGGCGTAGAGCTTCGCGACGCCGTACGGGCTTCGTGGATAGAAGGGCGTGGACTCGTCCTGCGGGATCGCCTGGACCTTGCCAAACATCTCCGACGTGGATGCCTGGTAGTACCGGATGGCCGGATTGACGATGCGGATCGCCTCAAGGATGTTGAGCGCGCCTACGCCGGTGATCTCCGCCGTCGTGACCGGCTGGTCGAACGACACGCCCACGAAGCTCTGGGCGGCGAGGTTGTAGACCTCGGTCGCTGCGGACTGGTGAAGCAGCCGCAGCATCGAGCTCATGTCGGTCAGGTCGAACTCGACGAGATGCAGGTCCGGATGTGTGTCGATCCCCAGCTCCTGAATCCGCCAGAAGTTGACCGAGCTGGTGCGCCGGAAGGTGCCGTAGACGACGTAGCCCTTGTCGAGCAGCAGCTGTGCGAGGTACGCGCCATCCTGGCCGGATATGCCGGTGATGATCGCGGTCTTCTGGGACATCATGGTTCGAGCTCCGTAGTACCGAGAAACTTTG
>JAEWEW010000136.1 GCA_023389175.1 Pseudomonadota bacterium
GCATAGGAGTCTGATTCATCGTCGCTTCTTCGCCCCAGGACGCATCACCGGTTCGATCGGCATGCATCAAACACCACGTCCCTGTTGACACAGGCGACCATAGGAGGGGGGTAGGGCCGAAGGCCCATGGGGGGTTGGTTTCACTCCTCGGACTCGACCTCGACGAATTCGTCCTCGTCGGCGCCTTTCACGATGTCCTGCATCGCGGCGTTGCGGCCTTCCAGGACCGCATCGGCCATGCCGCGCGCGTACAGGCGAACCGCGCGGCCCGAGTCGTCGTTGCCGGGGATGACGTAGTCGATGCCCTCGGGCGAGTGGTTGGTGTCCACCACGCCGACGATCGGCACGCCGAGCTTGCGGGCTTCCGTGACCGCGATCTTGTGGTAGCCGACGTCGATCACGAACAGCGCGTCAGGCAGTCCGGCGAGATCCTTGATGCCGCCGAGGCTGCGGGTGAGCTTCTCCAGCTCCCGGGTGAACATCAGCCCTTCCTTCTTGGTCATCCGCTCGAGCGCGCCCTCGTCGCGGGCCTGCTCCATCTCCTTCAGGCGCTTGATGGAGCCCTTCACCGTCTTGAAGTTGGTCATCATGCCGCCGAGCCAGCGCTCGTCGACATACGGCATGCCGGCGCGGGCGGCTTCCTCGGCGACGATCTCCCGCGCCTGGCGCTTGGTGCCGACGAAGAGGATGGTCCCGCGGTTGGAGGCGAGCTGGCGCACGTAGCGAGCGGCCGACTCGAATGCGACCAGCGTCTTCTCGAGGTTGACGATGTGGATCTTGTTGCGATGGCCGAAGATGTAGGGGGCCATGCGCGGGTTCCAGAAGCGGGTCTGGTGGCCGAAGTGGACACCGGCCTCCAGCATCTGGCGGATCGTGACGGACGACATGAGCGTTGCTCCAGGGAGGGTTGTCAGATACCCGGAAGGACGCCGGATCGACCCGCTTCTGCATCTCGCGCTCCTGCTTCCTGCATCGCGCGCTGCATTGCGGGCACCCCAATCCTGGCGACGGGCAGACGGGCTGCCGGTGGCTTACCGGCGCCGTCCGCCCCGGGTTCCGGGCGGATTCGCCCGCGCCTCTATCGCGCGGACTAACCTATAATAGTAACAAATCCGGGGCCGCCTCCGGCGCCGGCAGTTGCCCTGCCCGCCCGTTCGTGACCTCGTCCTCGCCGTCCGGACAACCGCCGTCCGGCGATCCATGTCGCTGCGGCCCTCGTTCCAGACGTCCCACATGAGCATCGTTCCCAAGACTTCCGACGAAATCGATCAGATGCGGATCGCCTGCCGGCTTGCCGGCGAGGTGCTCGACTTCATCACCCCGCATGTCAAGGCCGGCGTCACCACGGACACGCTGGATTCGCTCTGCCACGACTACATCGTCAACCACCAGGGGGCGGTCCCGGCACCTCTCAACTACGCGCCTCCGGGGTACAAGCCGTTTCCCAAGTCCATCTGTACCTCCATCAACCACCAGGTCTGCCACGGCATCCCGGGTGACCGGGTGCTGCGCAACGGCGACATCCTCAACATCGACATCACGGTGATCAAGGACGGCTGGCACGGGGACAGCAGCCGCATGTTCATCGTGGGCCAGCCGTCGGTGGCGGCACGACGGCTGTGCGACGTCGCCTACGAATGCATGTGGCTCGGCATCGAACAGGTCCGTCCGGGCGCGACCCTCGGGGACATCGGCCATGCCATCCAGCGCCACGCGGAGGGCAACGGGTTCTCGGTGGTGCGCGAGTTCTGCGGCCACGGCATCGGCCGTCGCTTCCACGAGGATCCTCAGGTGCTGCACTACGGCCGCGCAGGCACCGGGGAGCGGCTGGTCGAGGGCATGACCTTCACGGTGGAGCCGATGATCAATGCGGGGCGGCGGGACATCCGGGAGCTGGCGGACGGCTGGACGATCGTCACGAAGGATCACTCGCTGTCGGCACAGTGGGAGCACACCGTGGTCGTGACCGCCTCCGGCTATGACGTGCTCACGCTCTCGGCGGGTGCGCCCGCCAAGCCGGCGCTGCCAGCGGCAGCCGCCTGACGGTCGCGGTCTGCCCGGGTCGCGAGCCTGACCTGCAGGAGGGCCGGCGCGGTGGCTGAGCTTCCCGCGGGCGCCGCCGAGGTGGCGCAGTCGGCAACCGGCCCGGCGCCGGACCCGGCCGCCGCCACCCAGTCCCTGCGCACTGCCCTGCGGCAGCTGCGTGCAGAGCGCATCGACCGCTTCCGCCAGGACGGCCATGTCGACCGGCTGCTGCGGGGCCTGTCGCGCGACACCGACCGGGTGCTGCGCCGGCTCTGGCGCGAAAGCGGCCTGCCGTCCGGGGCCGCGCTCTTCGCGGTCGGCGGTTACGGCCGCGGCGGGCTTCAGCCGCACTCCGACGTGGACATCCTGCTGCTGCTCGCCGAGGCACCCGACGAGGCGCGGGCAAGGCTGGTCGAGCGCTTCATCGGCAACTGCTGGGACGTGGGCCTCGCGATCGGCCACAGCGTGCGCACGCCCGCGCAGTGCGCCGAGGAGGCGCGTGCGGACCTCACCGTGATGACCAGCCTGCTCGAGCGGCGTCAGCTCGCCGGGAGCCGCCGGCTGGCCCGTGCGCTTGACGAGGCATTGGAAGGCCTGCTGGATCCGGCCACGTTCCTGCGCGACAAGATGCTGGAGACCCGGCAGCGCCACCAGAAGTACGAGGACACGCCCTACAGCCTGGAGCCGAACTGCAAGGAGAGCCCCGGCGCGCTGCGCGACCTGCAGGTGATCGCCTGGGTCGCGCGCGCCGCGGGCCTGGGCCAGGGTTGGGATGCCCTGGTGCGCGCCGGCGTGATCGAGCCGCTGGAGGCGCGCCAGTTGCAGCGCCACGAGCGGCTGCTGCAGCGCATCCGCGCCTGGCTGCACATCCTCGCCAACCGGCGCGAGGACCGGCTGGTGTTCGACCTGCAGCCCGCGGTCGCGCAGGCGATGGGCTTCCAGGCGGGCGGATCGCGCGCGCTGTCCGAGAGCCTGATGCAGCGCTACTACCTCGCGGCCAAGGCCATCACGCAGCTCTCCACCATCCTGCTGCAGAGCCTCGAGCGTCGCCTGCTCGGCCGGCCGGACGACGAGGCGGTGCCGCTCGACGACGACTTCGCGCGCGTGGGCGACCTGCTCGCCCTGCGCGCACCGGACGGCTTCGAGCGCGACCCGCGCCTGCAGCTGCGCGCCTTCAGGATGCTGCAGCAGCAGCCGGGCCTGGTCGGCATGACCGTGCCGACGCTTCGGGCGCTCTGGCACGCGCGCTTTCGGATCGACGCGCGTTTTCGCGCGGACCCGCAGAACCGGGCCACCTTCCTCGCCATCCTGCAGGCCTCGCGCGGCGTGACCCACGAGCTGCGCCGGATGAACCAATGGTCCGTGCTCGGCCGCTACCTGCCCGCCTTCCGGCGCATCGTGGGCAGGATGCAGCACGACCTCTTCCACGTCTACACGGTGGACCAGCACATCCTGATGGTGGTGCGCAACCTGCGCCGCTTCATGCAGGCCGAGCATGCGCACGAGTATCCGCTCTGCAGCCAGCTGATCGCCGATTTCGAGCGGCCGTGGCTGCTGATCGTCGCCGCCCTCTTCCACGACATCGCCAAGGGACGCGGCGGGGACCACTCCGTGCTCGGCGAGCGCGACGCGGACCGCTTCTGCCGCCAGCACGGCATCGGCGGCGAGGACCGCGCGCTGGTCCGATTCCTGGTGCGCGAGCATCTGTCCATGTCGGTGACTGCCCAGAAGAAGGACCTGGGCGACCCGGCGGTGATCGCGGACTTCGCCGAGCGCGTCGGCAGCGAGCGGCACCTGGTCGCGCTCTACCTGCTCACCGTCGCGGACATCCGCGGCACCAGCGCCAAGGTGTGGAACGCGTGGAAGGGCAAGCTGCTGGAGGATCTCTACCGGGCGACGCTCGCGCAGCTGGCGGGGGACGGCATCAAGCCGGCGGTGCAGATGGACGACCGGCGCCGCGAGGCCGCGCGGCTGCTGCTCCTGCACGGCATCGACGGCGACCGCTATGCGGCCTTCTGGGAGTCGCTCGACATCGGCTACTTCCTGCGCCACGAGCCCCAGGACATCGCCTGGCACACCCGGGTGCTGCACCGGCTGGGCGCGCCGGCGCAGCCCGTGGTGCGCACCCGCATCGATCCGCTTGCCGAGGGCTTCGAGGTACTGGTCTACACGCGCGACCAGCCGGGCCTCTTCGCCCGCATCTGCGGCTACTTCGATCGCAAGCACCTCTCCGTGCTGGAGGCGCGGGTGCACACCACCCGCACCGGCTACGCGCTCGACAGCTTCATCGTGGCCGACCCGGACCTGCACCTGCCGTACCGCGACATGCTCGCGCTGGTGGAGTCCGAGCTAGCGGAGCTGCTGCAGCGGGACTTCGACCTGTCCGCGCTGAAGCCGGCGGTGCCGGCGCGCCTGTCGCGTCGTTCGCGGGCGTTCCCGCTGCCGCCGAAGGTGGACCTGCGGGCCGACGAGTCCGGACGACGCTACCTGCTCTCGGTCACGACCACCGACCGCACCGGCCTGCTCTACGACATCGCCCGCGTGCTGGCCCAGAACGGCATCGAGCTCTACGGTGCGCGGGTCGCGACGCTGGGCGAACGGGCCGAGGACGTGTTCACCATGGACGGCGAGCGGCTCGGCACGGAGAAGGAGCGTCTGCGGCTGGAACGCGAGCTGCTCGGCGTGCTGTAGCTCCGCATTGGTGCGCGGGCGGGGGCGGCGGGTGCGCGGCGGGGCTTCGACGGGAGCGCCGGCGCTGCGCCCAGGCCGCCGCGATGCGTACGATCACGGCGCGCTGAGGAGCGCCTTGTTGAGGTGCCTTGCCGGCGCAGGGCAGGTGTCTGAAGGGGCCCTGCTGGTCGCATCGATGTGCGCGATTGATGGTGGTCGCGGATCGACAAGCGAACAGCTGGTGATGCAACGCTCGCGTCTTGCTCGATCTAGCGAGAGGCATCGGCACGACGCGCGCGCTCGTCGCATGACCGGATCCAAGGCGGCGAGGACGTACCGGCGCGGGGGCGCCTCGGGGGCGCCGAGTCGGGCGTTCTGATGGCGGGTATCGGCGAGCGCAGCGAGACGATAGCGCGCTCCGGAGCGGCCGTTCAGGCCGCGACTAGCGCGCGGCCCGCCAGCAGGGCGTCCGGCTCGGGAACCGGCGCGTCAGCGCCGGCGCCCCCGTTGAAGCCCCCGCGCCGGTACGTCCTCGCCGCCGCCCGCGAACACGGGACCGGCGTCATCCCGAGCGGCCGCGGCGAGGATGGCGAGGACGCGCTTCATCGCCTCCTCCAGCACCACCCCGATCGTCTCGAGCGGCACCGCCGCCACCGCGTCGCCCTTGCCGGCCGCCCAGTTGGCGACCACGGTGAGCGCGGCATAGGGCACCTCCAGCTCCCGGGCGAGCACCGCCTCGGGCATTCCGGTCATCCCGACCATGTCGCAGCCGTCGCGCTCGGCGCGGCGGATCTCGGCGGCGGTCTCGAGGCGTGGCCCGGGGGTGCAGCCGTAGCAGCCGCCGTCGACCACGGCGGTGCCGGCAGTCGCGGCCGCTGCGATCAGGCGCTGGCGAACGCCCGCGTCATACGGCTGGGTGAAGTCGATGTGCACCACCGGCTGGTCCGGCCCGGAATAGTAGGTGCCGGCGCGGCCGGTGGTGTAGTCGATGAGCTGGTCCGGCACGGCCAGTGTGCCGGGCGGGAGGTCGGCGCGGATGCCGCCGACGCTCGCCACCGCGATGATGGCGGAGACGCCGGCCTGCTTGAGCGACGCGATGTTGGCCCGGTAGTTGATGTCCTGTGGCGCGATGGTGTGGCCGTAGCCGTGCCGCGCCATGAAGACCACCGGCGCGCCGCCGAGCTCGCCGAAGCTGAGCGCGCTGGAGGGCTGGCCCCAGCGGGTGCGCATGATCTCCCGGCGGACGTTCTCGAGGCCGACCAGCTTCGCGAGGCCGCTGCCGCCGATGATGCCGATCATGAGCCGGAGCCCGCGAGGCCTTCAGGCCTTGACGGTCTTCAGGAACTCAGCGAACTCGGGGCCGACTTCCGGATGGTGCAGGCCGAGCTCCACGGTGGCCTGCAGGTAGCCGATCTTGGAGCCGCAGTCGTACCGGTGCCCGTCGAAGCGGTATGCGAGCACCGGCTGCTCGTGGATCAGCTTGGCGAGCGCGTCGGTGAGTTGGATCTCGCCACCCGCGCCCGGCCTGATCTCCGCAAGGTGATCGAAGATGAGCGGCGAGAGCAGGTAGCGCCCGACGACGGCGAGGGTGGACGGCGCCTCTTCCGGCTTCGGCTTCTCCACCATGCCGGTGATGCGGCTGGTGCGCTCCGCCCAAGGAGTGCCGGAGACGATGCCGTACGAGGCCGTCTCCTCGCGGCTGACCTCCTGAACCGCCAGCACGCTGGCATGCTGGCGCATGTGGAGATCCACCATCTGCTTCAGGACCGGCACGCCGCTTGAACCCGGCTGCATCAGGTCGTCCGCGAGCAGGATGGCGAAGGGCTCGTTGCCCACCACCTGGCGTGCGCACAGCACCGCATGCCCGAGGCCGAGCGGCTCCGCCTGCCTGATGTAGACGCAGTTCACGCCGCTCGGCACCGCATCCTGCAGCGTCTCCAGCAGCGCAAGCTTGCCGCGCGCCTGCAGCTCGGACTCGAGCTCGTAGGCCTTGTCGAAGTGATCCTCGATGCTGCGCTTGCCGCGACCGGTGATGAAGATCATCTCGGTGATGCCGGCGGCCGCCGCCTCCTCGACCGCATACTGGATCAGCGGCTTGTCGACGACCGGCAGCATCTCCTTCGGCATGGCCTTGGTGGCGGGAAGGAAGCGCGTGCCGAGCCCCGCCACGGGAAACACGGCCTTACGTACGACTGTCTGAGCCATTGGTATCGATCATCCTGAAGAATTCGTCCTCGTCCACCACCCTCACCCCCAGGGCGCGCGCCTTCTCCAGTTTCGATCCCGCCGCCTCGCCCGCGACCAGGAAGGCGGTACGGCGCGAGACCGAGCCAGATGCGTGCCCGCCGAGGCTGCGAACCAGCTCTTCGGCCTCCTGGCGGGACATTCTAGACAGCGTGCCGGTGATGACGATAGTAAGACCCTCGAAGAGCTGACCGGCGGCAGGAACCGTTGCGCGCGCGCGCCCGCCGGTGGCGGCGGCCGCGGGTGCCGCCGCGGCGGGGACCGGCGCCACCCCGAAGGCGCGCAGGTCCTCGATGACCTTGCGATTGTGCGCCTCCGCGAAGAAGGCGGACACGCTCGCGACGATCTCGGGTCCGATGCCCTCCAGAGCGACCGGCTCGGGCGGCTCGCCGCGCGCCCGTCGCCGGGTGTTCTCCTTCATCGTCTCCGCCTTCTCGGCGAGCAGCGCCTCCCAGTCGGCGGCAAGCAGCGCATCGAGGCTGCCGAGCTGGCTGGCGAGGACCCGGGCCACCTCCTCCCCGACATGCCGGATGCCGAGCGCGAAGATGAAGCGCGCGAGCGTCGGACGGCGCGAGCGGTCGATCGCCGCGACCAGGTTCGCCGCGGACTTCTCGCCCATCCGATCGAGCTGCACCAGGTCTGCCACGGTGAGCCGGTAGAGGTCGGCCGGGCTGCTCACCCGCCCGGTGTCGACCAGCTGCTCCACCAGGCGGTCCCCCAGCCCGTCGATATCCATCGCGCGGCGCTGGGCGAAGTGCAGCAGCGCCTGCTTGCGCTGCGCGCCGCAGTAGAGGCCGCCGACGCAGCGCCAGGCGGCCTCGCCGGGCAACCGCTCCACCCTGGATCCGCACACCGGGCAGGCGGCGGGCATCCGGAACGACCGCGCATCGCCCGGGCGCAGCGCCAGCACCGGCGCGACCACCTCCGGAATCACGTCACCTGCCCGGCGCACGATCACGGTGTCGCCGATCTTCAGGTCCTTGCGCGCGATCTCGTCCTCGTTGTGCAGCGTCGCGTTGCTCACCGTCACGCCGCCGACGAACACCGGCTCGAGCCGCGCCACCGGCGTGAGCGAACCGGTGCGGCCCACCTGCACGTCGATGTCGAGGAGCCGGGTCTGCACCTCCTGGGGCGCGTACTTGTGCGCGAGCGCGAAGCGGGGGGCCCGGGCGACATGGCCGAGCGCGGCATGGGTGCCGCGTTCGTCCACCGTGTAGACCACGCCATCGATGTCGTAGGGCAGCCCGTCGCGCTTCTCGCCCACCTCGCGGTAGTACTCGAGCAGACCACCCGCGCCGGTCACCCGCCGGCGCAGCGGCGCAACCGGCAGGCCGCGCTGCGCAAGCCACTCGAGCACCTCGAACTGGGAGACCGGGAGATCGTCCGGCAGCACCTCGCCGACGCCATAGCCCACGAAGCGCAGCGAACGGCTGGCAGTGATGCGGGGGTCGAGCTGGCGCAGGCTGCCGGCGGCGGCGTTGCGCGGATTCACGAACACCTTCTCGCCGCGCGCGGCCTGGCCGGCGTTCAGCTTGTCGAAGTCGCGGCGGTACATGAGCACCTCGCCGCGCACCTCGAGCACGTCGGGAAACGGCGGCCGCAGGCTGCGCGGCAGGCCCCGCACGGTGCGCAGGTTGGCGGTCACGTTCTCGCCGGTGGTGCCGTCACCGCGGGTCGCGCCGAGCACGAGCCGCCCATTCTCGTAGCGCAGCGTCGCGGCCAGGCCGTCGAACTTCGGCGTCACGCAGTAGGCGATCTCGGCGCCGGCCGCGGCGTCGCCCACCCGACTCGTGCCGGCACGCTTGCCGAGCGCCTCCCGCACGCGCCGGTCGAAGGCAGTCACTTCGTCCTCGCTGAAAGCATTGGCGAGCGAGCGCATCGGCACCCGATGGGTGACGGTGCCGAAGGATGCCTGCGGCGCCGCGCCCACCCGGGCAGTCGGCGAGTCGTCGCTCGCGAGCACCGGATAGCGCGCCTCCAGCGCCTCCAGCTCGCGCATGAGGCCGTCGTAGACGGAATCCTCGACCTCGGGTGCGTCCAGCACGTAGTACGCGTGGTTGTGCCGGTCGATCTCGGCTCGCAGCCAGGCGACGCGCTCGATCGCCTCGGCAGGCGGAGCGGCCCGGCTCGCGTCGCTCGCGCTGGTCACTTCCGCGGTCAGTTGAAGACCCGAAGCGTCGCCGGCGCCCCCGCCTTCAGGCCGGTCTCGGCGAGCTCGGCATAGCGCCGCGCGATCTGCTGCCCCACCGTCTCGATCATGCCCACCGACATGCCGCGCCCGGCGCTGTCCACCACGCGCCCGCGCACCAGCTGCGCGCAGCTGCTGGCGCAAGCGACCATGCTGCGCCACGCGTCGTGAGACTGCGCGGTGCGTGGCACGTCCAGCACGAAGGCGATCATGTCCATCGTGGCACCCGGCGTCATCAGGTAGAGCAGGTCGCCGTTCTCCGCGAAGCAGGCGTAGCGGTTGCCGCCCCGGTCGTACAGGTCCAGCTTGCGCGCCACCGTCGCGAGCCGCTCCGGCGTGATCGGCTCGGCCGCCTCGACGCCCAGCTCCACCTGGGTGTCCAGCCGGGCCGCGACCGCATCGAGCTCGCGGGCCTCGCGCAGCACCTGGTTCATGTCGGCCGCGACATAACGGGCGCCGATCTGGGCCGCGAGCGACTCCACCGAGGCGGAGAAGTCCGACAGCTCGACCGCGTTGAGTGGCCCCTGCCGGCTCGCGAGCAGCACCGAGCAACGCAGGCAGCCAACCATGGTGCCAGACTGAAGCGGCACCCAGCGGCCCTTGCCGTCGTCGATCTCGATGCGGATCGGCTTGGACCCGACGTGGCGCAGGGACGAGGTGAGCGCGATCAGGCGTTCCGCGTTGACCGGGCTGCGCGGTATCAGGGTGACCAGGTGGTCGACCTTGGCAGGGAGGTATTCCGTGCTGTCGTCCGCGCTGCCGTCGGCGCCGTCCTCGATCGACTGCTGCGGCCCGGCCCTCCCGCCGGATTCGTCCGACGTCCGGGCCTGCTCCTCGTCGAACGGGCGGGTCTGCTCGAAGCTGCCGGTGCGGATGGTGGGTGTGTTCGGCGGCGGTGGCTCGGCCGGCACCGGCTCGAGCCGCGGCGCCTCGAATTCCGGCGGGCCCAGGTCCTCGGCGTCGTCCTCCCAGCCGTCCGCGAGGCGTCCGGGCGCGTCCTGCCGGCGGGGCTGCGGGGGCGGCGTGCCGGCGCC
>JAEWEW010000168.1 GCA_023389175.1 Pseudomonadota bacterium
CCGGGAGGCCTTGCGGACGGCGGCCGGTAGTCCGGCCGCGGGCCGGGGTTGACCCGCGGCGGATAGTAGTCCGGGCGCGGCGTCGGATGGACCCGCGGCGGGTGGTAGTCCGGCGGCGGCATGCCGGGACGGCCGAAGTCCGGCCGCTGCGACGGCGGCCGATAGACCGGCGGCGGTGAACGGTAGTAGTCCGGGTCGCGATCACGGTAGTCCGGACGATGACGGTAGTCAGGACGATAACGGTAGTCCGGACGATGACGGAAGCGGTCGCGATCGCCGTACCAGGGCCGGCGTCGATAATGGTCATCCCAGTACGAGTCGATCGAGAAGACCAGGATGGGCAGCCCCAGCATCGGCCCGTAGTTCACCACCGGGACGTACTGCTGCTGGTACGGATAGGCGAGATAGCCGCCATGCATCCAGCCCCGTTCGCCCATCGCCTCCACGTCGCACCACTCGTAGTCCTCGAGGCAGCCGTATACCTCGACCGTGGTTCCCTGCGGCACCCAGCGCAGCACCGGGTAGTCGGTGTCCGGCCCGGCCCGCAGGTTCACGTTGGTGGTGGTGTAGGCCTGGCCGGCCACGGCCGCGGCCGGCAGCGCCAGGGCGGCCAGGCCGATCAACCAGCTGCGTAACCGTGTGCGTACCATGCTCGTTTCACCCTTCGTGTGACGCGCCGGAATCGGCGGCGCCGCCCGCCATCCGTGCAGCCGTTGGCCGTCGACGCAGGCGAGCTGTTGCCATTGTGAAACGGTCCGCCCGGATGCGCCGTTTACCCCCCGGAAGCCGGTGCCGTCATGTTCCACAATCTCCACAATACCGGCTTGCGCGAGCCATGCCGGCGTGCTCAGGTCGCTTGCCGGCCCGGTCACCGCTCACCAGTAGGTGATGACCATCCGGGCCGCCAGCACGTAGAGCAGGCAGGCGAAGACCCGCTTCAGCGTCAATACCGGCAGCCGGTGCGCGGCCCGGGCGCCGTAGCGTGCCGTCGTCATGCTTCCCACCACCAGGGCGGCCAGCGCGGGGAGATGGACGAAGCCCACGCTCGCCGCGGGCAGGTCATCCACCCGCAGCCCGGCGAGGATGTAGCCGATGGTGCCCACCACCGCGATCGGCACGCCGATCGCCGCCCCGGTGCCGATCGCCACATGCATGGTGACGCCGCAGAAGAGCATGAACGGGACGGTCAGGAAGGCGCCGCCCGCCGACACCAGGCCGCAGATCACCCCCATGACGACGCCGGTGGCGAGCATGCCCGGCATGCCCGGCAGCCGCCGCGAGGCGGCCGGCTTGCGCCCGAGCAGGATCTGGGTCGCGCCGCCGAAGACGATCACGGCGAAGGCGAGCGCGAGCACGCGCTGCGAGATCCAGCCGGAGGCGAGCGACGACAGCAGGGTGCCGGCGAGCATGCCGGGCGCGAGCCTGCGCACGATGCTCCAGTCGACCGCCTTGTGGCGATGATGCTCGCGCACGCTGGCAGTGGAGGTGAACATGATGGAGGCCATGCCGGTCGCCAGCGCGAGATGCACCGTGTGCTCCGGCGCGAGCGATTGCGCCGCGAACATCGCCGACAGGATCGGCACGAGCGTCATCCCGCCGCCGATGCCGAGCAGGCCCGCGAGCAGGCCGACCGCCGCGCCGGTGGCGAGATAGGCGAGGATCCAGGTCAAGCGACTCGCCGCCCGGCCGGGACGTCCGAACGGCTCACCGGTTGAAGGCGAGCGCGTGGCCGGGCACCGGCCAGTCGTCGATCGCGATCAGCCGGCCGCCGCCCGAGAGCGTGACGAAGGCGGTGCGGCGCTCGGGGCCGCCGAAGCACAGGTTGGTCACCATCCGGTCGGGCAGCGGGATGTGATGGCACAGCGCGCCGTCCGGCGAGACGACGGTGATCCCGCCGTGGATGAGCGTCGCCACGCAGACGTTGCCGAAGGCATCGACCGCGAGCGAGTCGAAGCGCTGGTAGTGCCCGCCCGGCGCCGCGGCGAGCAGCCTCGCGCCCTGCGGCGACGGCCACGGCGCCTTGCGCACCTTGCCGGGCGCCTCGATGTCGAACGCCCACAGCCGTGCCGCCTCGGTCTCGGCGTAATAGAGGGTGCGGTCGTCCGGCGACAGGCCGATGCCGTTGGGCGTCATGGCCGGGAAGGCCACCGTGGCCGGTTCCCCGCCGGGTCGCGCATGGTAGATGCCTCCGCGGTCGACCTCGCCTTCCCGAACCTTGCCGAGGTCGGTGAACCAGAAGCCGCCGTCGCGGTCGAAGACGATGTCGTTGGGGCCCTTGAGCGGCCGGCCGTCGACCGTGTCGAACAGCCGCTCGAATCGGCCGGTGGCGAGGTCCACCCGCTCGATCCGTCCGCCGGAGTAGTCGCGCGCCTGCAGCACCGGACGCAGCGTGCCGTCGGACTCCGTGACGAAGTGGAAGCCGCCGTTGTTGCAGACGTAGACCGCGCCGTCGGGTCCGATGGCCGCGCCGTTTGGCCCACCGCCCAGATCCGCGACCACCTGGACGCGGCCCTCGCGCGTCACTCGCGTGAGCGTGCCGCGGGCGATCTCGACCAGCAGCACCGAGCCGTCGTCCATGGCGACCGGCCCTTCCGGGAACTGCAGTCCCGACGCGATCTCGCGAATCCTCATTCTTCTCGTTCCCCCGTGGACGCGCCGTGCAACCGGCCGGCGCGCCGGCTGCGACCCGCGGCGCGCTTACCATCGGCCGGATGGTACGCGACCTCGACGGCGCGGCCCCGGCCGGGGCCGCCACCCCACCGCTGCCCGGGCCGCTGCTGCATCCCGGCCTGCGCCCGCATGCGGCGCTGCTCGCCGCGCTGACCGGGATGCCGCCCGAGCTCTGGACCGAGCGCTGCACCCGTCTCGCGCAGGCGCGCGGCCTGCGGTCGGCCGGGGGTGCGCCGCTGCGCTTCATGGCGGGCGGCGGATCGCGCGAAGGCGCGCTCGACTACGAGTCGGCCATCTTCCACCACGGCCGGATCGCGTGCCGCGACACCGAGCCCGGCGCCGGCCACGACCTGCACAACGCCCTCTGCTGGCTCGCCTATCCGCTCACCAAGGCGACGCTCAATCGCCTGCATCTCGCACGCGCAGCCGAAGACGGCGGCGGGCGGCGACGTCGCGGCGCGGCCCGCGACCGGCTCACCCTGCTCGACGAGAGCGGCATCGCCTGGCTGAGCGATGCGCCGGACCTGGACCTCCGCCTGCAGGCAGGCGACTGGCACGGCCTCTTCGTCGCCGGGCGCGAGCGGCTGCGCACCGATGTCACCGCCATCGTGATCGGCCACGGCCTGCTGCAGAAGCTCGCCGCGCCGTACAAGGCGCTGACGGCACACACCCTCGCCTGCGGCCCGCGCGCCGGCAACGTCGATGCCGCCATCGCCCGCGCGGTGGCGCGGGCCTTCGCCGACGGCGCGGTTCCCCGGCTCGCGCCATTGCCCGTCCAGGGGCTGCCGGACTGGGACCGGGCGAACCGGGATCCGTCGTACTATGACGACCCCCGCGTGTTCCGGACGAGGCGCGCGGCACACCAACGGGATCGATAGCGCAAGGAGGCGCGCCGATGCTGCTCGGTAGCATTGCCGACGATTTCACCGGTGCTTCGGATCTTGCCAATACGCTGACAGCGAACGGCATGCGCACGGTGCTGGCGATCGGCGTTCCGCCGGACCGGACCGCGGCCGATCGCGCCGACGCGATCGTCGTCGCGCTGAAGACGCGCAGCATCGAGCCCGCCGACGCGGTCGCCCAGAGCCTTGCCGCGCTCGACTGGCTGCGGCATGCCGGCGCCCGCCAGTTCCTCTTCAAGTACTGCTCCACTTTCGACTCGACGCCGCGCGGCAACATCGGGCCGGTCGCGCAGGCGCTGCTCGATGCGCTCGATGCGCGGATCACCGTCGCCTGCCCCGCCTTCCCGGCCAACCGGCGCACCGTCTACCAGGGACACCTGTTCGTCGGCGACCGGCTGCTGAGCGAAAGCGGCATGCAGGATCATCCGCTGACTCCGATGACCGATCCCGACCTGGTGCGCTGGCTGCAGCGGCAGATGACCGGCAAGGTGGGCCTGCTCGACTTCGCGACCGTGGCGCGGGGCGGCGCGGCGGTGCGCGCGTCCCTGGAGGAGCTGGCCGGCCGGGGCGTCCGGGTCGCGATCGCCGATGCAATCAGCGACGACAACCTGCGGGCGCTCGGCGAGGGCTGCGCCGATCTCGCGCTCGTCACGGGGGGCTCCGGCATCGCCCTCGGGTTGCCGGAGAACTTCCGGCGGCGCGGCCAGCTGGAAAGCGCGGCACCTGAACCGGTGCGCGTCGGCGGCCGGGCGGTGGTGCTCTCCGGAAGCTGCTCGCGTGCAACCCGCGAGCAGGTCGAGCACTACCGGGCGAAGGCGCCGTACCGGATGCTGACCGCGGAGGCGATCGTCGAGGGCGGCGTGTCACCGGAGCAGGTGGCCCGCTGGGTGCTCGACCAGACCGCCGACGTGGCGCCGCTGGTGTCCACCAGCGCGGATCCGCAGGTGGTCGCCGCGGCGCAGGCGCGCTTCGGCAGCACCGAGGTGGCCGACGCGATCGAATCGTTCACCGCGCGGCTTGCCGCCGTGCTGCTCGAGTCGGGCGTGCGCCGGTTCGTGGTCGCGGGCGGCGAGACTTCCGGCGCGGTCGTCCAGGCGCTCGGCGTCCGCCAGCTCGCGATCGGGCCGGAGATCGATCCGGGCGTCCCCGCGCTGCGCGGCATGGACGTGGCGGTCGGCCTCGCACTCAAGTCCGGCAACTTCGGCGCAACCGGGTTCTTCGAGAAGGCGCTGCGCCAGGTCGCCTGAGCCCCACGATCGGCCCACCGCTTACTGTCCACGGAGAGCAACCATGAAGATCCTGATCACCGGCGGCGCCGGCTTCCTCGGCCAGCAGTTGCTGCGCGCCATCCTCGATGCCGGTTCCCTGCGGCTGGCCGACGATGCCGGCAAAGTCACCGCGCATCCGGTCTCGGGCATCCTGTGCTTCGACGTGGTGGCAGGCCGCATCCAGGACCCACGGGTCGACAACCGGACCGGCGACATCGGCGACCCGGCCACGGTGGCCGGGCTGGTGGATCGGGATACCGCCGTCGTGATCCACCTGGCCGCCGTGGTGAGCGGCACCGCCGAGGCGGACTTCGACCTGGGCATGCGGGTCAACCTGGACGGCACCCGCAACCTGCTCGACGCCTGCCGGGCGGCGGGACACCAGCCGCGGCTGCTCTTCTCCAGCTCGATCGCGGTATTCGGCGGGGACCTGCCACCGGTGGTGACCGACGCCACCACGCCGACGCCGCAGGGCTCCTACGGCATCCAGAAGCTGATCGGCGAGCTGCTGGTGCAGGACTACACCCGCAAGGGCTTCATCGACGGCCGCAGCGTACGGGTGCCGACCGCCACCGTGCGGCCCGGCAAGCCGAACGGCGCCGCCTCCGGCTTCGCCTCGGGCATCATCCGCGAGCCGCTCGCAGGCGTCGAGGCGATCCTGCCGGTACCCGAGGAGACCGCGATGTGGGTTGCGTCGCCGCGCGCGATCGTCGGCATGTTCCTGCATGCGCTGGAGCTGCCGCCGAGCGCCTGGGGCTGGCACCGCAGCGTCAACCTGCCCGGCTTCGTCGTGACGATGACCGATGCGCTGGCCACGCTGCGGGAGCTGGGCGGCGAAGCCGCGGCGCGGCTGGTGCGCTACCAGCCCGATCCGCAGGTGCAGAAGCTCGTGTCCACCTGGGCCGCGCGGTTCGACACCGCGCGGGCGAATGCGATGGGATTCGAGGCAGACCGCGACTTCGGCCAGATCGTGCGAGCCTACGTCGAGGACAACCCGGACGCGGTGCGCCTGCACTAGAGGCCGATGCCTGCGCCGTTCGCCAAGGGCGAGCGCACGGTGCCCTGCCCATCCCGCCCGGCGCTCCTCGCATGAACCGGCCGTCACACACCCGGCAGCAGGCGCGGAGCGGGCTTTGCCCGGCCGCTGCCTGCGCCCCCCAGTGGGGGGAGGCGCCGAAGGCGCTTCGGGGGGCGTGCTACTTCGGCGGAAGGGTCGGGTCGCCTGCCGGCCCGCGCAGCTTGCGCGTCGCGATGTCGCCCGGCTGCCCGGCGCCGGTCCAGCGCCCGACGCCGCGCGTGCCGGCCATCCCGACCTGCGTGGCGGCGCTTGCCGACGGAACATCCAGGTCCATGCGGTAGGGACTGCGCGGATCGCCAGCCACGCTCATCAGCACGCTGATGCGCGGTGCGTTCACCACGTCGGCCGACTGCAGCACCATGTAGTCCGACCGGGCGGGGCGCATCACGGTGAAGCCTTCCGGCGCCACCGGCTGGTAGCGCGGCTCGACCTCGGTTTCGCGCACCAGGAAGCTCGCGGCGGTCGCCCGCTCGTCGTCCGGAGCCGAGCGCACCGGCAGCACGATCTTCAGCCGCTGGCCCTGCTGGGACAGCACCGTGGGGGCGCCGAACTCGACCGGCTGCTCCACCGCCATGGCGCCGATGCCAGAGGCCGATGAGATCGCGGCAAGCGCAAGCCGGGCCAGGGAGTGACGGGTGCAAAGCCTCATGGCGGACCTACCTCGCAGATCGGTTCACGGGTGGCCAGCATGGTCTGCCGGGTCGCGACCGTCCATCGGTCGATGACGAATGGTCGATCGGCGCCGAAAGGCTGCTAGAGTGGCGGCTGGAGCGGGCCGGACGGTCGCCGGGCGCAAGCCCGGAGGAAGGTCCGGACTCCATCGGGCAGGATGCTGGCTAACGGCCAGGCGCAGCAAGCCGGTGCAAGCCGGCCCAAGGCGACGGAAAGTGGCACAGAAAACATACCGCCTCTTCGGCGCGAGCCGATGCGGCAAGGGTGAAAAGGCGAGGTAAGAGCTCACCGCGTTGCCGGCGACGGCAACGGCAGGCCAAACCCCATCCGGAGCAACATCGAATAGGCACGCGCTGCCGGCCGGAAGCGGTCGGCGCAGGGCGCCCTCCCGAGCGTGCGGGTAGATGGCTAGAGCCACCGGGCAACCGGCGGCCCAGAGGAATGACCGTCGCGCCGGCAACGGCGGACAGAATCCGGCCTACAGGCCCGCTCCACTGCCTTGCACCGCGCGCCGTCCCACTTCGGGATCGGGCGCGCCTGCATGCGCCTCGCCGCCTCCCTCCAATTGGCTAGAGCGCCATACCTACCGTAATACATTCACAGGGCGTGCTAAGCCCTTGGATTTCGGCGACGCGCCGGCGCGAAGGTGAGCAAGTGCGCGTAAGTCCTTGTCTCGGCAGGAAAATCGCCGATTTTCAGTTTGACGGACCGCCTCCGATTGCAATATTCTCCGACCGTGGTGGGAAATCGTGGGACAAAGTGGGTGGCGGTGGGTCGAGTGGCCGACATCCCGATAATCCAACAGCAGACAAAATTTCCAGGATTTAGCGGCAGATAGCGAGTTTTCGACGGTGATGGCGCATGTTCGCCAGCTGTCATGGTCGAACCGGTTTACCTGCAGACGCAAAAGGACCAGCTCCCCGTGGGGGCAAGGCCGGACAGGATCGAATCGGGAAGGGTTGATTGGCAGATGTTCGAGGGCAGCTATCCTCTGACGCTCGATGCGAAGGGTCGCTTGACGATCCCGAGCGAGAT
>JAEWEW010000186.1 GCA_023389175.1 Pseudomonadota bacterium
GCTCCAATGCGCGCTATCGTCTCGCTTTCGCTCGCCGATACCCGCCAGCGGAGCGCCCGGCTCGGCGGCCCCGAGGCGCCCCACCGCGGCGCCGCCCACGCCGCCTCACGATGCGTCATGCGACCGGGTCGGGAGGAGGTCATGCGGCGACCGCGTCTTCGAACTTGATCGGGAGGAGCCACGAAAGCGGCTAACGCGTTGCGCATTGCCGCGATTGCCTGCGATAGGGCCTGCTATCCTGCAACCGCCTCGCCTGGTTCGGCTCTTGCCGCGCGAGGCTCCGATGCACATGTCACGCGAAGCAACCCGTGTTCAACGTCGTCCTGGTCCATCCCGAGATTCCGCCGAACACCGGCAACGTGATCCGGCTCTGCGCGAACAGTGGCTGTACGCTGCACTTGGTGCGGCCGCTTGGCTTTCCGATCGACCATGCCAAGATGCGCCGGGCCGGCCTCGACTATCACGAGTTCGCCACCCTGCGGGTCCACGAGAGTTGGGCCGCCTTCCTCGCCTCCGAGCGTCCCGAGCGCCGTTTCGCGCTCAGCACGCAGGGCCGGCGGGCGCCGAGCGATTGCCGCTTCGAGCCCGGCGACTGGTTCGTGTTCGGGTCGGAAACTGCCGGGCTTCCGGCGGACGTCCAATCCAGCTTCGTCCCGGATCACGTCCTGCGCCTGCCCATGCGCCCGGGCAACCGCAGCATCAACCTCTCCAACGCCGTCGCGATCACTGTCTACGAAGCCTGGCGGCAGCATCGCTTCGCCGGAGGTATCTGACAGCCCCGTCAGCCTTCCGGCATAGATCGTTGGATGCGATATGCATCCACGAAGCCGCCCGTTGTATGTCAAGCTAACGGCAGAACTTGGGACAAGGATTCAAGATGGCAGTCAACTTCGAGAGCCTGCAAGCGCAAGTCATGAGGCTATCAAAGGCCGAGCGGCTTCGGCTGCTCGAAAGGCTCGTGGCGAGCCTGGACTCGGAAGTCGACCTCGAGGAACACTGGGAGAAAGTTGCCGAGGCTCGGGATGCCGAGATGGACGCAGGGAGCAGCGAAGGCGTCCCGCTGGAGGAAGCGATCGCGCGACTCCGTGTCAAGTTCCCTGGATGAGGGTGGTCCTCCATATCGCGAAGTTCAAGAGGAGATCCGTGTCCTTGTCGTGAAGCACGATCGCCGCCGACCCGGATATGGTGGTTCGCGAAGCTAGCAACACGGATACGGCCCTGAACGCGACTTGCGTTAGCTCGTAGGCTGAGCGCCCGGCTCGGGAACCGGCGCGAAGCGATGGCGCCCCCGTTTAGGCCTCACTGCCGCGACTCCCACGCCGCGCCCGCGAAGCGGCTTCGGGTCAGTTCACCTTCACCCCGGCGTCCTTCGCGATCCGCTGCCACTTCTGCGCTTCGCTCGCCATGAACTGCGCGAAGGATTCCGCCGACCCGCCCGATACCTCGATGCCCATCGAAGTGAACCGCTCCCGCATCTCCGGCGTGGCGAGTATCACGGCGAGCTCGTTGTTCATCCGCTCGACGATCGGCGCCGGCGTCTTCGCCGGCATCAGGATGCCGAACCACTGCAGCGCCTCGAATCCCGGCAGCCCGGAGTCGGCCACCGTCGGCAGGTCCGGCGCGATCGGCGACCGCTTGGCGCTGGTCACCGCTAGCGCCTTCAGCGCCCCCTTCTTCACATGGGGCAGGAAGGCCACCGCCGTGCCGAAGGCGAGCGAGACCTGGCCGCCGATCAGGTCGGTGATCATCGGCGTGTCGCCCTTGTAGGGAACGTGCAGCATCTCGATGCCGGCGCGTGACTTGAAGTATTCGCCGATCAGGTGCGACACGCCGCCGGTGCCGCTCGAGGCGAAGGTGAGCCGCTTGGGATCGGCCTTCGCGAGCGCGATCAGGTCCGCCACCGACTTGGCGGGCACCGAGGGATGGGTCACCAGCATCACCGTGGCCGCGCCCACCAGCGTCACCGGCGCGAAGTCGCGCACCGGATCGTACGGCGGATTGGAGAAGACGCCGGGCGCGATGGCATGGGTGCTGCTGGTGCCGATCAGCAGGGTGTAGCCGTCCGGCGCCGCCTTGGCAGCGATGTCCGATCCGATGGTGCCGCCGGCACCGGCCCGGTTCTCCACCACCACCGGCTGCCCCAGCCGGTCGCGCAGCTTCTCCGCGAGCGCCCGCGCAACCACGTCCGTCGACCCTCCCGGCGGAAACGGAACGATGAACCGCAGCGGCTTCTCGGGCCAGGACTGGGCCTGGGCAGCGGCCGCTGCGCTTGCGGCGAGCAGCGCGACGACGGCATGGCGCAGGAACGATGAAAGGCGCATGTTGTGTCTCCTGGTTGGTTGTGGCGTGGTGCGGTGGAGCGGAGCGGGCGTGTCCGGTCGAGCTGATCAGGTGGAGCCTTTGGCGCCGCGGATCAGCCCGCGGCCGCCACCATCTCGGCGTCCGCCGTCACCATCGCGGCGATCCGCTCCGCGGTCGCGATCGAATCGGTCATCCCGAGATGGCCATGACCCGCAGCGATCCAGAGTCCGGCGTGTCCCGCGGCCGGGCCGATGTAAGGGACGGTGTCCGGCCGGCAGGGTCGATGCCCCATCCAGTGCGCCGCCGGAACCCCGCGCAGATCCGGAAAAGTCTCGGCCGCGATGCTCTCGAGCGCTTCGGAGCGGCCGCGATTGGGCGGGCGCGCGAGTCCGCCGATCTCGACCGTGCCGCCGACCCGGATGCCCTCCTCCATCGGCGTGACGAACACCTTGCGGTCGGCCAGCACCACCGTGCGCGAGACCACCCGCGGGCCGCCCTGGTACTGGACGTGATAGCCGCGCTGGCTCTCCAGGTGCAGATGCACGCCAAGCGGCGCGAGGAGCCCGCTCGACCAGGCGCCGGCCGCGACCACCACGCCGTCCGCCTCGTGCTGGCCGGCATCGAGCCCGAGCCGCCAGCGCCCGCCGCCTGTCGGCACGATCGACCGCACCTCTTGGCGAAGCAGCCGCGCGCCGCGGGCGACGCCGGCCGCGACGATGGCCTGCACATACCGCAGCGGATTGAGGATCGTGGCATGGTCCGAAAGGAAGACGCCCACCTGGTAGCGGCTGCCCACCTGCGGCTCCAGCGCGCGGATGCCATCCCGGTCCAGCCGCTCGAAGCGAAAGCCGAAGCGTTCGCGTAGCCGCCACGCGGCCGAGTCGCCGTCGAGCGCGGCCTGGTCCGGATAGAGGTGCAGGTGGCCGCGGCGCAGCACCAGCTCCGGGACGCCGAGCGCCTGCGCAAGCGCCTCGTGCTTCGACACCGCGCCGGCATGCAGCTCGGCGAGGCGCGCGGCGGCATCGTCCACCCGCGCCGGCCGCGCCGCCGCGACGAAGCGCGCAAGCCAGGGCAGCGCGGTGGGCAGGTAGCCCGGCGGCAGGTAGAGCGGGCCCTTCGGATCGGCCAGCATCGCCGGAATCGACGCCAGCACCCCGGGCATGGCCAGCGGCGCGACCGAGCTCTCGCTGATCGCGCCGGAGTTGCCGTAGCTGCAGCCGCGTCCGGGTTCGTCGCGATCAAGCAGCGTCACGGCGACACCGCGCCGCGCCAGCTCGAGCGCGATGCAGGCGCCGACGACGCCGGCGCCCACCACGGCGATGCCGCCGCCGGGCGCGCCGCTAGCGCTTGCGCTTGTCGGAGACGACACGGCCGTCCTTGAACACCAGCTGCAGGCGCCGCAGGTTGTTGATGTTGTCGAGCGGATTCGCGCCGACGACGATCAGGTCGGCGATCTTGCCGGCCTCGACCGTGCCGAGGTCGTCGCCCACGCCGCAGATCGCCGCGCCGTGCCGGGTGGCCGCGACCAGCGTCTGCCAGGTATCGGCGCCGCTGCGGGTCCAAAGGCCCATCTCGAGCAGCCCCGCGTCCTTGAGCGGACGGATGTCGGAGCCGAGCGCCATCTTCACGCCCGCCTTCACCGCCTTGGCGAACCAGGTGGTGTGCACGTCGGAGGCGGCCTCGGCGCGGCAGCAGAGCGAATGCGAGAGGTTGCGCTGCAGGGTCCACGCGCGCTCGTGCTCGTTGGTGGCCTGCTTCGGCGTCAGGTGGCTGATGGCGAGCGTCGGCACCAGCCAGGTGTCGTGCTTGAGCAGCAGCTCGATGCACTCGTCGTCCATGATGTAGCCGTGCTCGATGCTGTGCGCGCCCAGCTTGATCGCCGCCTTCACCGCCTCCGGGTTGGTGGCATGCGCCATCACCTTGAACTCGCGCCGCTTGCAGATCGCGAAGGCCGCCTGGATCTCGTCCTCCAGCAGGAACGAGTGGGTGTGCAGGTCCCAGGCCGGCCCCATGATGCCGCCGGAAAGGTTCAGCTTGATGTGGTCGACGCCGTTCTTGATCTGCTCGCGGATCGCCTTCACGAACCCGTAGGGGCCGTCGCACTCCAGCGCGTGGCCGGAGGTGAGGAAGTGCCCGCCGGTGGTGGTGAGGAAATTCCCGCTCGCGAACAACCGCGGGCCGACGTACTGGCCGGACTCGAACGCGCGCTTCCAGGCAACGTCCATGAAGTGATGCGCGCCCGCGCAGCGAAAGCCGACCATGCCGGATTCGGTCAGCGCCGACATCAGGCGATGCCCGAAGAGCGTCACCTGGTCCGCGAGCGGCATGTCCGCGAGCGAGTGGTAGTCCGGATGCACGTGGACATCCCACAGGCCGGGCAGCAGCCAGGCGCCCTTCAGGTCGATCACCTCGTCCTCGGGTCCCGGCCGGTTCGCCTCGGCCTGCGTGCCGTGGGACGGCAGCACCGCGGCGATCCGCGGGCCCTCGAGGATCACGGTCGCGCCGTCGATCGGCGTCGGGTGAACGCAGTCGAGGACGTTGGCATTGACGAGGAAGGTGCGCATGTCGACTCGGGTCCGTGGGAAGCAGGGGTGAAGGAAGGAGACGGGAAATCGTAAGGCTACCGCATTGCCGTTCCTTCCTGCCGCGCCGCGCGGCCGTCCTGCGGCGCCAGCTCGTCGAGCGCGGCCTCCACCGACCGGCAGTGCGCCATCGACTCGTAGTCGCGCAGGCTCACCAGGCCCGAGTCGACCATCGTCCGGCAGGCGGCGAGCATCGGCGACCAGTATCCGCTCGGATCGCAGAGCGCGATCGGCTTCGCGTGCACGCCGATCTGGCGCAGGGTGACAACCTCGAAGAGCTCGTCGAGCGTGCCGAAGCCGCCGGGCAGCGCGAGGAAGCCGTCCGAGACCGAGATCATGCGGGTCTTGCGCGCGGCCATGTCCTCCACGATCTCCAGCCGGGTCAAGCCGGTGTGGCCGACCTCCTGGCGCACCAGCTGCTGCGGGATGATGCCGAGTACTTCGCCGCCAACGGCGAGTGCGGCGTCGGCCAGCTCGCCCATCAGCCCGACGCTGCTGCCGCCGTAGACCAGCACCCAGCCCCGCCGCGCGATCGCCGCGCCGACCCTGCTCGCGAGCTGCACGAAGCCCGGATCATTGCCCTTGCGCGCGCCGCAGAAGACGCAGATGGCGTGCTTGCGCTCGCCGTCCGGAGCGTGGCCTCGATCCCCGGGCGCCTCTGATTGCGCCCCCGACGGCAGCACCGGCATCCTCGCCGGCGGCGCGGCCGCCGGCGAGGATGCCGGCGGCGAGGATGCCCCCGGCAGCGATGCCGCGCCTTCGACGCCGGAGTCCGGCGGCCTGCGGCGGCTCGCCATCACGCGCCCTCCGCCTTCGGCTCGCGCGCGAGCAGGCCCGCGACCGCGTCGGCGGGCGTGAGGTGGCCGTCGAGCACCGCGAGCACCGCCTCGCTCACCGGCAGCTCCAGTTCGCGCTCGCGCGCGCGGGCCACCACCGCACGGCAGCAGGCGACGCCTTCGGCCACATGCCCCAACCCGGCCAGGATGCGCGGCAGCGGCAGGCCCCTGGCGAGCTCCAGCCCGACCCGGCGATTGCGCGACAGGTCACCGGTGCAGGTGAGCACCAGGTCGCCGACCCCGGCGAGCCCCATGAAGGTTTCGACCTGGGCCCCGTGCGCCAGCCCGAAGCGCGTCACCTCGGCAAGGCCGCGGGTCAGCAGGGCCGCGCGCGCGTTCATGCCGAGCCCGAGCCCATCGCTGATGCCGGTCGCGATCGCCATCACGTTCTTCAAGGCGCCCGCGATCTCCACGCCCATCAGGTCGCCGCTGCGGTAGACCCGCATGGGGCCGTGGTGGAAGGCCTCGACCAGGCGCAGCGCGAGCGCCTCCTCGCTCGCCGCCGCGGTGAGCGCCGCCGGCAACCCGGCCGCCACCTCCTGCGCAAAGCTCGGACCAGTCAGGCAACCCGCCGTCCAACCGGGTGCGACCGAGCCGACCACCGCATGCGGCAGCGCGCCGGTGTCCGCCTCCAGTCCCTTGCAGAGCCAGGTGATCGCGAGCGGCGGCGCGGTCGCGCCGGTGGCGATCCGCACCACCTCCGCCACCACCGGTCGCAGGCCGGCGACCGAGGTGGCGACAACCAGAAGCTCCGCCTGCTCCACGGCATGCTGCAGGTCCGTGGTGGCAACCAGCGTCTCGGGCAGCTCCTGGTCCGGCAGGTAGCGCTGGTTGCGCCGTTGACCGGCGATATCGGCTACCACCGCCGCATTGCGCGACCACAACACCACCGGATGGCGGGCCGCGCCGTGACTGGCGAGCGCCGTGCCCCATGCGCCGGCTCCGAGGATGGCAATTCTCACGACTGCACCGCTCTCGACTGCTCGGCCGACTGCCTCCTAGAGCCCCCAGACCTGGTCGCGCGGCAGGTAGCCCTCCTGCCCTTCCGCATAGCGGACCTTGACGAAGCCGTTGACCGGCTGCTCGTCGAGCAGCTCCAGCACGACGCCGCGGTCGACGCTGAACCAGGCAGGCGCATTGGATTCGGCCTCCTTGCGCAGCGGCGTGATCGCGGTGGCCATCACCATGCGGCGATCGGCCAGGTCGTCGCGGCTGATCCAGGCGAGATCGCCCAGCGGGTCACGCACCTTCACCCAGGGGCGCAGCACGGACACGACCGCGACCGGCATGCCCTGTGGCGCCACGAAGAGCTTGCGCGCCTTGTCCGAGGGCGCGTCGTACATCAGGGCGTCCGGCTTGGCCACCGAGCGGTAGCGCGCGACGCTGGTCACCGTCGGGCTCGACGCAGGCGATGCGGCAGCGGTGGGCGCGCCGGCGGCGGCGCCGGAGCCGGCGGCACCGGTGTTGGCGGCACCGGCGGTTACGGGGCCGGGCGCGGGGCCGGGCACGCCCGGCGCAGCCGGGCCAAGCGTGGCCGAAGGACGGATGATGTGCGGCACCGGAGCATTCGCTTCCGGCCGCGGCGCCGGTGCGGGTGCGGCCCCGGGCGCCGGACCCGCGGGAGCTCGCGGAGCCTGGGCCTGGGCCTGGGCCATCAGCACAGCCAGCAGGATGGCCGCGGCGCCATTGGCAACGCGCTGCCGGCCTCGCGGCCGCTGGGTCGGCAGACAGCCTGCGCTCGGGGAGGTCTGGATCGGGTTCATCGGCCGCGGGTTCCGGTGAGCGCCGCGCTGACGGCGCGCTGCGTCGATGTTAACCGCTGCGGTCCCGGCACCGGCGCCGGCGTGCGCGGCTGGCCACGCCTGCCGGCGCGGCCCGCTGGTGGCCCGCCGCTTAGTGGCGCGCCGGCAGGATCAGGCCCGACTCGTTCTGGCCGTTGCCGGACGCCTGCTGCTGCGCCTGTTGCGCGGCCGCGAGCTTCTGCTGGTAGAGCACCTCGAAGTTGAGCTCGGCGAGGTGGATCGCCGGAAAGCCGGAGCGCTGGATCACGTCGGCGACGTTCGAGCGCAGGTAGGGATAGATGGTGTTCGGACAGACGATGTTGAGCACCATATCCATCTGCTCGGCCGGTATGTTGCGCAGCTCGAAGATGCCGGCCTGCTTGGCCTCGGTCAGGAAGACGACCTTCTCCTTCTCCTTGTCCTTCGGCGGAATCTTCGTGGTGACCGTCACCGTCACCGTCACCTCGTAGATGCCCTCGGCAAGCTGCTCGCCACCGGTATCGATCGAGACCTCCACCGTCGGCTGCCCCTGCTCGAGGAAGATCTGCGGGGCATGGGGTATCTCCAGCGACAGGTCCTTCAGGTACATGCGCTGGATCTGGAAAACCGGGGTGGTGTCTTCGGCCATTGTGGGTCCTGTGTGTGCGGCGAGCCTGCCGGCGCGCGACTGCTGCGCGGGGAGGCGGCAGGGAAGGCGGCAGTTTACTGCGGTTGCAGCAGCGGCATCAGGCCGCCGGCCCGGTCGAGCGCCACCAGGTCGTCGCAGCCGCCCACATGGCGGTCGCCGATGAAGATCTGCGGCACCGTGTAGCGGCCGGCACGCTCGATCATCTCCGCGCGGCGGTCGCGCTCGATGTCGATCTGGATGATCTCCAGATCATCCACGCCCCGCTGGCGCAGCAGGCGCTCGGCACGGTGGCAGTAGGGGCAGGTGGTCTTGCTGTACATCACGATCCTGGAAGCCATTCGGGAAATCCTATCGTCGTAGCGCTCGAGCAAAGCAAATGCCACGGGCCGGAAGACCGGCCCGGTCGCTGGTTGCGTGGGAGTTCAGTACCCGGTCGCTGCAACCGGCGGACCCGCGATGGATCCGTGAGCCGGCTGCGGCACCGCGACCTTGCCTAGATGGGGCCGGCCCTACTTCTTGACAAGCGGCAGCCCGGCCTGCTGCCACGCGGCCACGCCGCCCTCCAGGCAGAAGACGTCCTGGCGGCCAGCGCCGCGCAGGGCGCTCGCGGCCCGGCCGGCCCGGTTGCCGGTGCCGCAGACGACGATCACCGGCTTGCCCTTCGGCAGGTCCGCGGCACGCTTGGCCAGGTCATCTGCCGGGATGTTCCGGGCGTTGGGAAGATGCCCGGCCGCGTACTCCGCGCTGGGGCGCACGTCCACGATCAGGGCGTCCTGGTCGTTGATCATCCGGGTGGCCTGCAGCGTACCGACCGTCGCGCCGGCGAGCCCCCGGTTCACCAGCGGCCAGACCAGCATGGCGCCGGACACGAAGGCGATCGCGATCAGGAAGATGTTCTCGGATACGAAGTTCACGGCAGCGCGCCTTCAAAATGGGCCACAATTATAGTCAGGCGCGAAGCGTCTTCTTCGCCTGCGTGCCCGACGTCCATCGCCCCATCCATCGCTTCCTTCCTCGCCGATGACTCACAAGATCGTCCTCATCCGCCACGGCGAGAGCCAGTGGAACCTGGAAAACCGCTTCACCGGCTGGACCGACGTCGACCTGACCGAAACCGGCCTGCGCGAGGCCCGCGAGGCCGGACGCCTGCTGCGCCAGGAAGGCTTCGACTTCGACCTCTGCTACACCTCGGTGCTGAAGCGCGCCATCCGCACCCTGTGGACCATCCTCGACGAGATGGACCTGATGTGGTTGCCGGTGGTGCACAGCTGGCGCCTCAACGAGCGCCACTACGGCAACCTCCAGGGCTTGAACAAGGCCGAGACCGCCGCCAAATTCGGCGAGGAGCAGGTGAAGATCTGGCGCAGGGCCTACGACATCGCCCCGGACCCCCTCCCCGAGGGCGATCCGCGGCTGTCCACCGGAGACCCGCGCTACGCCCGCCTGCGGCCGGAGGATATCCCTCGCACCGAATGCCTCAAGGACACCGTCGCCCGGGTGGTGCCGTTCTGGAACGAGTCCATCGCCCCGTCGCTGAAGCTCGGCCGGCGGATCATCGTGGCCGCCCACGGCAACTCACTCCGGGCGCTGATCAAGCACCTGGACCAGATTTCGGATGATGAAATCGTCGGACTGAACGTCCCCACCGGCCGGCCACTCGTCTACGAGCTCGACGCGCAGCTGCGGCCTATCCGTCACTATTACCTCGGTAACGCCGAGGAGATCGCGGCGGCGATGGCGGCAGTTGCCAACCAGGGCAAGGCGAGGTAGGAAAGCCGGCCGACGGTATACTGAATCGGGAATAGGGACGCAACGGCGGCACGCCAGTTGCCAAGGAAGTCAAGTCATGTCAAGCAAGTTCCGGCCAGCCAGTCTCATCGGGGTCGGCGCCATCGCCGGCGCCATCCTCAGCATGGGCATCACCGCGATGGCCCAGCGGGATACCCGCGGCATCCTGCCGCTGGACGAGTTGCGCCAGTTCAGCGACGTCTTCGGCGCCATCAAGGCCTACTACGTGGAGCCGGTGGAGGACCGCAAGCTGATCACCGAGGCGATCAGCGGCATGGTGACCGGCCTGGACCCCCACTCCACCTACCTGGATGCGGATGCGTTCCGGGAGCTACAGGTCGGCACCCAGGGCGAGTTCGGGGGCCTCGGCATCGAGGTCGGCACCGAGGACGGCTTCGTCAAGGTGGTGGCGCCCATCGAGGACACGCCGGCCGCCAAGGCGGGCGTGCGCGCCGGGGACCTGATCATCAAGATCGACGACACCCCCACCAAGGGCATGACGCTCAACGACGCCGTGAAGCTCATGCGCGGCAAGCCCAAGAGCCCGATCACTCTGACCCTGCAGCGCAAAGGCGAGACCCGGCCGGTGGTGGTCACCATCGTGCGCGACATCATCCGGGTGCAGTCGGTGAAGAGCAAGATGCTGGAGCCCGGCATCGGCTATGTGCGGGTCACCCAGTTCCAGGAGCACACGGTCGAGAACCTGGCCAAGCACCTGGAGAATCTCGGCAAGGAAGGCCCGGTCAAGTCGCTGGTGCTGGACCTGAGGAACGATCCGGGCGGCCTGCTGCATGGCGCGATCGGCGTCTCGGCTGCATTCCTGCCGCCGCGTGTCGTGGTCACCTCCACCGACGGCCGCACCGAGGATGCCAAGCGCAAGTACATCGCGGCGCCTGAGGACTACCTGCGCGGCTCCCGGGACGACGTGATCGCGCGCGTGCCCGCCTGGACCAAGACCGCCAAGATGGTGGTGCTGACCAATGCCGGCTCCGCCTCGGCCTCCGAGATCGTTGCCGGTGCCCTGCAGGACCACAAGCGGGCCGTCGTGCTCGGCACCCAGTCCTTCGGCAAGGGCTCCGTGCAGTCGATCCTGCCGCTCACCAACAACACCGCCATCAAGCTCACCACCGCGCGCTACTACACGCCAAGCGGCCGCTCCATCCAGGCCAAGGGCATCGTGCCGGACTTCATCGTCGAGGAGACGCCCGATGGCGACATCAGCAGCTTCCGCGTGCGCGAGGCGGACCTGCAGCGGCACCTGACCAATGGCCAGGACAAGGATCCCGAGGTGCGGGCCCGGGCGCGCCAGGAGTCCGAGGAGCTCGAGAAGAAGCTGCGCGACATGAAGCCGGTGGAGTTCGGCAGCGCCGATGACTACCAGCTGCAGCAGGCGCTCAACTACCTGAAGGGCAAGCAGGTCGCGCTCGCGAAGAGCGCGCGGCCGGCGGAGACCTTCGCATCCAATGCCCAGGGCGAGGCGGCCAAACCTGCAACCAAGGCGCCGACCAAGGTCAAGTGACGCGCCCGCGGGCGGAGCGCGTCGTCGGTCGCGCCGGCCCGTCTGCTCCGGGATGCGGGCCGAACCGCACGCCGCGGCCGTCGGCCCGCCGGCCCCTGACCTGGTTGCTCCAGCACCGCACCCCGCGTCCACCGCGGTGGCCGCACTGACGGAGCCGTCGTGAACGACGCCCAGCTGCTGCGCTACAGCCGCCACATCCTGCTCGACGAGATCGGCATCGAAGCACAGCAGCGGCTGATCGATGCGACCGCGCTCGTCGTCGGCGCGGGCGGCCTGGGCTCGCCCGCCGCGCTCTACCTGGCCTCCGCCGGCATCGGCCGCATCCTGCTCGCCGACGGCGACCAGGTCGACCTGACCAACCTGCAGCGCCAGGTTCTGCACACCACCGACCGCGTCGGCATGGCCAAGGTCGAGTCCGCCCGCGTCGCGCTAGCCGCGCTCAATCCCGAGGTCGAGGTGGTCGCCCTGCCCCGCCTTACTGACGTCGACAGGGGGGAGCACGCCATGGGCGAGGCCGTGCGGCGCGCGGACGTCGTGCTGGACTGCAGCGACAACTTCGCGACCCGCCACGCCGTGAATCGCTGGTGCGTGCGCCATCTCGTCCCGCTCGTCTCCGGCGCGGCGATCCGCTTCGACGGCCAGCTCGCCGTGTTCGACGCGCGCCGGCCGGACTCGCCCTGCTACAGCTGCCTGTTCCCGGAAGCGGAGGACGTGGCGGAGGTGCTCTGCTCCCAGATGGGGGTGTATGCGCCGCTCACCGGGATGATCGGGACGATGCAGGCGGCGCAGGCGCTGCAGCTGGTCGGCGGGTTCGGCACGCCGATGGTGGGGGAGCTGCTGATCGTCGATGCGAGGACGATGGGGATGCAGCGGGTGAAGGTGCCGCGGGATGCGGGGTGTGCGGTTTGCGGCGCCCGGGACGCCTCGGCCGCTTCGGTCCGCGAAGGAGAAAAGTCGCCAATTGGCGCCGATTGGCCGCATCGCTAGACCGACGGCGCCCTTCTCCCGTCCACCGGTCGCCCGCCCGTGCAAACCCGCGGCCCGCTTGGCTAAGATGAGCCGACATCAAGTACGGCTCAGGGCCAAGGGATTCCAGGGCATCACATGGATCGATTCAAGGCCATCCGGCGCCTTCTCGGCGCGGTTTCCGTGGCGGCGCTTCTGCCGGCGTGTGGGAGCGGCTCCGATGGCGGAACTGGCGCGACGCTCGACGCCACGGCGGTCAGCGCTCAGTCCTCGGTGGAGTTTGCCGAACGGAAGGGCGCCAACAGCAAAGTCGAACCCCGGGTCCGACCGGGAGCCGAGGCGCCGCTCGACAGCGCGCCCGACAGCGCGGGCTGGCATGAGGATCAGACCACCCCGAAAGCACCCAGGCTACTCTTCGCGAGCGGCTTCGAACGGGGCGTCGTCCTGACGGCCCCGACTGGCGACCGTCTGGAGAACAGTCAGTTGGTTGGTTCGGACGTCGCCGGATTCAGCTTTCCGGTGGATTTCTGGGCTGCCCCGAGCCACACGCGGAGTTGGGTGCATACCAGGGTCGTGGACGGCAGGGCCGCTCCGACGCCCGAGTTTTTGTCGGCCTCCCTGAAGCCGGCCGTCAGCCGCTCTCACGCGTCCACCATCGTTCTGTCTCTGCAGGCCAAAGCCGTGAGCGAGGGGGCCCGAACGCAGGAGATCGCCGTCCAGAACGCGGGAATGGGTTCGGAGACCGTCGTATTCCAGCGCACGTGGGTCAAGTTCGATGTAGGCACGCTGGCGCGCGCGCGGGCTCTCGGCCGCGCGGATTTTGTGCACTCGATCTGGGAAGCGACAGCCCAGCCCGACTTCCGGATTCGAGTCGGCATTGGCTATGATGATGATGAGGCAAGGCTCGTCTGGCGCGTGCAGGCGGATGCGATGGACGGAAACCCTGTTTGGTCGGGCGATCGGGAGACGGCGCTAGTGCACCTGGCGCCGCAAGGCTCAGCGGAGGGCTGGCACCGCGTCGAGATCTGGCTGAACCGGCCGGACGGCCGTTTCAAGGTCGCCGTTGACGGGCAGGTGCTGTCTGATCGGAAGGGGCCGCTCGCCGGACCCAGAGGCCCCCGGATTGACCGCTTCAGCATGATGATGCTCGGCAGCCCGGCGGCGATGCTTGGCGAAGTCCTTTTCGACGACATCGAACTTTGGGAATCGCCACCAGCGGATGCCTGGGCACGCTGAGTTATCCTGACGTCGCCGATGCGGCATCTCGCCGAGATGGGGACGTAGCCATGACCTATAAGCGGATCGCGCTTGTGGCCGGCACCAGGCCGAACTTCACCAAGATTGCGCCGCTGGTCCGGGCGCTCGCGGGCCGCCCCGAGTTGTTCTCGTACCGACTCATTCACACCGGACAACATTTCGACCGGGAGATGAATGACGTCTTCTTCGAGGAGTTGGGCATTCCGCCGCCCGACGCCGAGCTGCACTGCGGGTCAGGCACCCATGCCGAGACGACGGCCCGCGTGATGATCGCGCTCGAAAGCGAGCTGCTCAGCCATCCCGTGGATTCGGTGCTGGTCGTGGGCGATGTCAATTCCACGCTGGCCGCGGCGCTGGTTGCCAAGAAGCTCCAACTCGAGCTGGTGCATGTGGAGGCCGGACTACGCAGTGGCGATCGAACGATGCCCGAGGAAATCAACCGGATTGCAACCGATGCAATCGCCGATGTTCTATTCGTGACCGAGCCCGCAGGGGTGGAAGCGCTGCAACGCGAGGGCCACCGCAGCGACTGCATCCATCTCGTCGGCAACGTGATGATCGACAACCTCTTCTATCAGGCGGCTCGCCTGCGCAAAGGGGCAAGCCAGGCCCAGCGCCTGCTTGGCGACCGCGCCTTCGGGGTGGTGACACTGCATCGTCCTTCGAATGTGGATGTCGCTTCCACACTGCATGGCATCGTTGACGCGCTGCGTAGCATCGCGGAACAGTTGCCCCTGCTCTTTCCCATGCATCCGCGGACGCGCTCACGCTGCGAGGCCGCCGGCGTGGAGTTCGGACCGAACATCCACATCTTGCCGCCGCTGTCGTACATGGAATTTCTTGCCGTCTGGAAGGACGCGGAAATCGTGCTCACCGATAGCGGCGGGCTCCAGGAAGAGACAACCGCACTCGGGGTGCGCTGCGTGACGCTGCGTCACAATACCGAGCGTCCGGTCACGATCACTCACGGCACCAATCGACTGGCCGGAACGGATTCGGAGGCAATCGTCGCGGCCGTAACCCGGTCGCTGGCCGCGCCGCCTTCGAGCCGCCGTCCACCGTTGTGGGACGGGCGCGCTGCGGAAAGGATTGCCGCGGTCATGGCCAAGCCTGTCAGCTTTTCCGACAGTCGCCCCGCGCAGCAGACCGGAAACCGATGCTAGGGGGCTGACCGCGCCTGAAGAGCGTGCCCGGTCTGCGCACGCCAAGCCAGACGGGCGATTGCAGCGCCCCGAGCGCTTCGCTGCGGCGGCCGCGCGCTGTACACTGCCGGAAGCCCGACTGAACGACTGTGAAGCATTGTCGGCTCCGTCGCCCGTGGCATCGTTTTCCCTCCGCGTGCCGAAGTTCGCGGCATTCGCGCCGGTTTCATGCCATAAGATCCGTTGAGGTGATTTCATCTCCGTCCGACGCCGACTTGGGCGTCTATCGCGTAGCTCTCAAGGTGGAGCGTGCAAGATGGTCGTGCTTCAGAAACCGAAGTATGCGTTCTTCGAGGGCGCCGTCCGGCCTTACGAGCAGGCGCTCCTGCATGCTTCATGCGAGGCTGTGTTCCGCGGACTCAATGTGTTCGAAGGCCTGAAGGCCTACTGGCAACCTGACGGATCCATGGGCATCGTAGCCCTCGACCGACACTATGAACGCCTGCAGCGTTCTGCGAGGCTTCTGCACTTTCCGTTCGAGATGTCACGTCCTCAATTCGAGGATGCGTGCCATTCGCTGATCGAATCGCTCTGCGATCCCGATCGAGACATCTGGCTGCGGGCAACGCTCTACATGGTCGAGGGCCACTGGGGCGAGAACCAGCGAAGCGACCTCGTGATCACGGGCTTCACCATGCCCAAGGAAACGCAGGCGCCCGTTACCGTGGGCGTCAGCACATGGCGTCGTGCCACGGACGCCGTATTGCCCGCCCGCATCAAGACCAGCACCAACTATCAAGTGGCGCGACTCGCCAAGTTCGAGGCGCGGCCACACGGTCACGCCGACATGATCCTGCTCAACCAGTTCGATCGCGTTGCGGAATCGACGGTGGCCTGCGTACTGATGGCGCGCGAGAACGTGGTCGTCACCACCCCCGCGAGCGAAGGCGCGCTCGAAAGCATCACCGTGGACATCGTCCAGTCGCTTGCGGAGGAACTGGGCATTCCATTCCAGCGCCGGCCGATCGAACGCACCGAGTTGTACATCGCCGACGAAATCGCGCTGGTCGGAACCGTCACCGAGATCACGCCGGTTTCTTCCATCGATCACCACGAATGCACCGGGAGGACCTACCTGATCTCGCAGTTGTCGGAACGGTATCTGCGCGCGGTCCGGGGCCTGCAGCCGCATCCGGCAACGGGCCTTTCAGTCCGGCACTACCGGACCGTCGCCGAACCCGCAACGACATGACCGAAGCCCGCGCCGCCCGCTCCGCTGTCGCGCCGATTGACACCGAGGGCGTGAAGACCGCCGGCAGCATGGCCCATTCCAAAGACCGGCTGCTTGCGTGCTGGTATCCGACACGTCGCCAGCCTATAATTTCAAGGGTTGCGCCCGCCTGGGCCACACCCGTCCGGAGGTTGCCATGACGACCACATCCACGCCGGAATCTTCGCCCGAAGGCGGCGTTTCTCTCCCGCTCGACGGGTCGTCCCGGGCGCGCCGCCGGAGCCTCCTGCGGCTGGTTGCCGGCGGCGCCCCGCTGCTGAGCGCGAGTCCGGTGGCAGCCAACATCGCCGCCTCCTCCGCTTGGCGCGCGGCGCGCGAGGACGCGAAGGCGCGGCCCGCCATGGTCACGTCGTCCATGGACGGCTGGATCCGCTCGCGGATCGACATCGTGGAGCTCCAGCTCAAGCAGACGACCAGCACGACCACCACGACCTCTACCACTGACCCTGCCGCGTCCACGCTCCAGGCATACAAGCTGGGCGGCTCCTCGCCGGTGTACTACCAGGTCGGAAGCTTGATGCAGGTCAACAGCCTCATGGTCCAGGAGGTCAAGACGCTGGGGCAGGCCTATGCCCTGATGCTGTTTGATAGCGGCGGGGGCATCGTCGGCGTCGATCCATCCAGGCAACTCGGCTATGGCATTCAGGGGCTGCACTGCTCATCGTGGCGCTCGATTTCCCCCACGGGGACAGCATTCCCGGGCTGTTCCGGCGTTTGAATCCTGCTTCGGACAGCCTCGGGGAGGACTGCGGTTCATCTCGCTCCTCGAATGCACCGATTGCGAGATTCCCGGATGGAATCGTCATTCTGGATCCGGTGAACGGCCGACTGGTCACGCTCGCGCCCATGGCCTGGGAGTTGCTTGCGTTCATCCGCGCTCGCATCCGCGCCGGCGTCGCCGATCGGGAGACGTTGCTGGCAGAGCTCGTCGCTCAATTGGAGACCGATTGCTCAGCCGCCAGGGAGCGCCTGAGGTCGTGGGTCGACCTCGCAAGCCACCTGGAGAGCTGACGGGAGCCCCCCAGCTGGTTGAAGCCGGATCGGATGGCCCAGTCCGCTGACGCCCAGCCCCGATCGGTACTCGGTGCACCTGCGTCGCAGGTCCGCTTCGCCGAGGTGCCGCTCGAGCAGGTGGCACGTTCACTGCGCGGCGGCGGGCTGTTGCTCGATCTGGGTGCGATGAGGTTGCGCGTGCGCTCGTCCCTCGGGATGCTGGCCGGCGCCTTGCGACAGGTATACGCCGAGTTTCCCTTCGAGCCGGTCCAAGGCTTCTTCGACGCGGACGTCGCGCTGGTGAGATCCCCAGGACTGCGAGGAAGGCTGCGGCCAAGCCTGCGCTTCCTTGCTGACGGCCTCGATCCCTTCGGGCCGCAGCCGTGGAACCTGTCCCTTCCGCAGCTTGAGTGGGGAATCAACTGGTGCTTCGCGAGCCTGTTCAACCAGCACCTGCTGTTGCACGCCGGCGCGCTCGAGCTGGATGGAACGGGGCTGCTCCTGGTTGGCGAGCCCGGATCCGGCAAGAGCACGCTCACCGCGGCGCTGGCGCTTGCCGGGGCCCGACTACTCTCCGATGAGTTCGGCATCCTCATGCCGGCCGAACGCCTGCTGCTGCCGTTGCCCAAGCCGGTCGCATTGAAGAACCGCTCGATCGATCTAATCCGTGGCTGGTCGGCCGAAGCCAGGCTGGGACCGGTCTACCGAAAGACCCACAAGGGCGATGTCGCCCACCTCGCCCCGGACCGTACCGCCGTGGACGGGCGTCACGCCCCGGTTCAGCCCAGCCTGATCGTGTTTCCCCGCTGGCAGGATGGCCGCGCCGCGTCGCTAGAGGAGGTTGGTGCTGCCGAAGCGTTCGGTCTGCTCGCTGGCAACAGCTTCAATTTCACGACGACCGCCGCGGAGGGATTCCTTGCCGTGGAATGGCTGGTGCGTCATTGCGAGGTCCGGCGGCTTGCCTTCGGGGACCTGTCGGAAGCGGTGGCAGTACTGCAGGAGCTCTGCCGGTGAGCTTGTCAACAATCGGCGACCTAGAACGTCCCCTTTCGGGGACCAGCCGTGCCGCTCCGGCCACGGCTGCGCTGCTGCGGCTCTACTCGGATCCGCGGGTGGCAAGGACCATGGCGTCGTCGCATTGGCCGGCCGTCTTCGGCGCCGCACGGCGATCTCGAACCATGGGCCACCTGGGATTGCGCCTGCTGGAGGCGGGCGTGATGCCCTCCGTGCCGACCCCGGTCCAGGGTCACTTCCTCTCGGTCGAGCGGGTCATCCGGCAGCGTCGGCAACTGCTTCGTTGGGAAGTCCTGGAGCTGGCCGAAGCCCTTTCGGGGTTGCCCGGCGAGGTGATCCTGCTCAAGGGCGCCGCCTACGAGGTCCAGTCATTGTCGCTCGCGACCGCAAGGTTCGCAGCCGACGTGGACCTGCTCGTTCCGCAGGCACAGATAGCTGCCGCCGAGGATGCGCTGCGCGGTCGCGGCTGGGCTGCCGTCCAGCTCAGCGAGTACGACGAGCGCTACTACCGCGAGTGGAGCCACGAATTGCCGGCGTTCACTCACCGGGACCGCGAGGTAGAAGTGGACTTGCACCACGCCATTTCCCCGCACCTCTCGGGAATCGATCGGGTCATGCACGAGTTCGTGCAGGCAAGCCGTCCGGTCACCCGGAAGACGGGACCGGCAGGTCGCCCCATTGATCGATTTCGTGTGCTGGCTCCCGCTGACCAGGTGATCCACGCCGCGGTGCATACCTTTGCCGATTCCGACCTGTCGTTGAGATTGCGCGAGGTCATGGACTTCGACTGGCTCCTTCGGCGCTACCTCGAGATCGGGCCTTGCACCTCGGACGAGTACGACTCGGTGTCGCTCGGCGGCAGCGCCAGGGATACCCGGCTCGATGGACTGACGGCCCGCGCGGAGGCACTCGGCCTGGGTCGCCCGCTTTGGTGGGCGCTGCACTTCTCCAATCGCTGGCTCGCCACGCCGCTTGCTGGCTTCCGCTGGGCTTCCCGCTCGGCTCCGGGTGCTGCGCGCGTGGTGGCGATGAACTGGCTCTGCGACCGCTCGATGTTGCCGGGAATTCGGCAGCATCGGCGTCCGGCGGAGGCGGCAGCGGAGGCCGCCCTGCTCGTGCGGCATCACTGGCAGCGCATGCCGCTGCATAGACTGGCTCCACACTTGGCGCGCAAGGCCTTGCTGCGGATGAGGAAGCGCGCCGATGCCTCCGGTGCGTCCTTGGCAAGGCAGCCCTGACAGGCGGATCGCGCTGCTGGCAAAGACTGGGTATGCGTAGGGGCATCCCGCCTCCCGTCGCCGCTGCGACGGTCCAAGTACTTGGAGATGACCACGTTGGCCAGCACGCTCGTGCCGGCGATCGCCTTGTCGATCGGTGCCGCAGGCCGACGCCGACAAACGTCAAGATCTTGAGCCGCGTGCCGTTCCTGCTGCGAAACACCAACCAGTGGCCACCGTACGGCTCCTGCGCGAGCACGTGCATCACCGTTGCTGTCAGCGCATCGAACTCAAGGCGCATGTCCACCGGCTCGAATGCCAGCGAGATTCGGATGCCGGCAACCGCATTCATGCAGCTCGCTCGATCGAGACCCCCAGGCGCGACAGTTCCATGCCGTAGATACCGGCATCGATCACCTGCGTGCGATCACCCCGCAGCCTTGAGTTCAACTCGCGAGCTCAACGACTGCACCCGGGCGGCGCTGGATCTCATTTCTCGATTCCGCCGTCTTCCTGCAGGCAGGTAGCTTCTCGGGCGCCAATCCCAACCCCGAGCCCGAACCCGGCACGCTGGGCTTGGTGGGCCTGGGCTTGGCAGGAATTGCGGCAGCAGGAAGGGGGAAGTCTTGAGTGTCGCGACACGGCGCCGCGCAGGACTCGCGGCGCCGGCGCCAGTGAAGACTGCGCTTCAGTGGCATCCCCGTTCTGCGACTCCAGCAAGATAGTGGATCAGGCGGTCGATCCGGGCCTCCCAGTCGTTCGCCTTCGCCCAGGTGCGGATCGCCGCTCGATCCCATGGCCGGCGAAGCGCCTCGCCGATCGCCCGGCTGAACGCTTTCGGATCCCAGTAATCGACCAGAATGCCGCAATCGGGGCTGGCAACGACCTGAGGGTTGCCGCCGACCCGGGTGGTGACGACGGGCAGCCCGCATGCCATCGCCTCGAGTAAGACGTTCGCCCAGCCTTCGTAAGCGGTCGCGAGGACGAAGACGTCGGCTGCGGCGTAGTGCCACGCAAGCTCATTCGGAGGCTGCGGCCCGCAGAAGCGGACCATGTCCGCCACACCATGATCTTCAGCGAGCCGCTGGAGTGCCGGAAGGTAGTCCGCTTGCTGTCCCGGCCCGCCCACCACCAGATACTTCAAACCGGGAAACTCCTGCCGAAGCTCCACGAGCAGCGGTATCACGCGCTGGAAACCTTTGAGCGGTATCCGGTTGCCAACACCAACGAGCACGCGATCGGTCTCGCCCAGCCCCAGCCGGCGCCGCGCGATGGCTTTGTCGCGCGCCCGAAACCGGTTCGTGTCGACACCATTGCCGATGACGACAACCCGTCCGGCGGGGACTCCCAGCGGCACTGCGACGTCCTGGACCAATTGCTCGGATACTGCAATCAGACCCTGCGCGGCAGCGAGCGCCCTCCTCAGCGTGGTCTCCCGTCCGGTACCGACGAGTGACTGGTCCTTGCTTCCACGGATGCTGATCGCCACGGGAAGACGGAGCCGACGTCCGATGCGAGTGGCGGCATATCCATCGGGATAGACGAAGTGCGCGTCGATCAACGTCGGCCGGAAACCCTCCTGGAGGCGCCGGACCGTACGGTACGATCCCAGTGCCATCGACGCGCCATCAGCTCCCTTGAGGATCCCCGGAAGCGAGAGGTAGCGCGGGCGAAAGACGTCGATACCGTCCATCGTTTCGTACCGCGCTGCAGGCGGGCGGAAGCCGGGACGGAACCGGCGGACCAACCAATCCAGCGGCGACCAGGCCATCGGCGCCACCACGACAACGGGCACCCGGCGGGCCACCCGGAACATGCGTTCCCGGATGAAGGAGCCGGCGTTGGGCGCGGCCGCGTTGGGAAAGAGGCTGCTGAAGACGACGATTCGAAGACCCGGCGTGCCGCTCAGTTCTTCACCCGTCTCACGCTCATCAGTCGTTTGGAGTCCTGCACCCACACGGCCACGGCGTGTCCGGTTGATTCCTTGGGAAGCTCCGCATCGGTGGCCGGAGCGGCGGCCGGCAGGCGGGCAGGGTCGTCCCAGATCCAGGCGTTGCACCGCACCCTCATCTTGCACGCCTCCTCACCCGCTGACTGAAGAGCTTCGCGGCCGAGGCCCGTCGGGCAGAGCACGAGGGCAAGATTCTGGCTGCGCGCGGTCACCTTGCACTTCGCGCCGCCGGAGGGAGGCCCCGCCGAGGTCGTGGACGCGACGGCTGGCGCCGACGACCTGGGCGATTCGGCCAGGGCGATCACAGGAAGAAGTGCGGCCAGCACCAACGCACCGAGCGGCTTACTGATAGGCATTTCTAGAGGCTCCTGACACTTGAGACCTGCGTCCGACATGGCCGGTAACGCCTGATGCGCCCGTTTCGTGCACTCTAGCGGATCGTCCATTCGTGTGGAAGCACTCATCACGACTTACTTGACTCATTACACGCCGGCAGACAGGTTGATGCCTTGTAGCCCGCCCACCGGACGATACGAAGCCCCGCATGAGGCGGGGCTTCGTCTGCACGCATTGAGCCGACCCCTAGCGGGCGCACAATGAGAGAGCCCTGCCGCATCGGGCAGGGCTCTGTCGGGGCGGAGGGAGGCCGCGGCCTTGTGACTACTTGCGGCGACTGCCCGCGTACGCCCCCAGGCCAAGAAAGCCGATCCCTAGCAGGGCGAGCGTTCCGGGAAGCGGGACCGGTGTCACCGAGGCGATCACCTTCGCTTCGATGACCGCAGCGTAGTTCTGGAAGGTGGTAACGGGCACGACGAAGCTGCTGGTGCCGGGATAAGGAATATTCGTGCTGTTGGTCGCAAGTATCGGTGCCGGCTTTCCGGGCGAACCTGCCTCGGCGATGTCCTGCATCGCATTGCGAGCAGAGGAGCTTGAGCTGATCGCTTCGAAGGAGATCGTATCGATGCCGCCGGCCGCTGCCGCAGCCGCGGCGTTCACGGCGGCTTGCTGGTCGCTGACATTATCGCCAAATATCGCGCACAGAATGGGGCTGATCGTGCAGTAGCTACCCGCAGTCGGCTCGCCGTCCGACGCGATGTTGATAAACGAGTTGACACCTGCCACGTTATTGCTGGAACCGTTCATCAGGCCGGCGAGCCTCGAGATTCCGAGGGCGGTGTTGGTGTTGCCTCCGCTGAACGGATCAGCGTCGATATCCGCCTGCAGACTCGCCAGGTTTCCGGCGGTCAGCACCGTCGGCGGGACCAGGGTATTCACGCCGGAAGCGAACGACACGACGGTGATCTCCACGCTACCGTCTGTGGGCAGCGCCGCGAGCGCGGCACTCAGGCCATCCTGCATCAACTCGTAGTCGGCGGCGCTCATGCTGCCCGACTCATCCAGGAGGAAGCCAAGCTGCGTGGTGACGGCCGCGGAAGCGGAAAAGGCCGAGAGCCCGAGCGCGAGCGCGGCGGACACGGAGGCCAGGGTCTTGAGCACGGGTTTCATCGCGCGATCCTCTTGGGGTTCAATGACACCAATCCTTATGCACGCACTGTGCCAGGTGCCCGTCTCGAGTCCGTTTTGACTTGTGAATCAGCGGCTTGCACACTTGCATGGGCTAGACGATCTCGCCTGGTCGTCGGCTGGTGTAAAGCCAGTTGACACCACGCAGTCAGCTCCAATCGGCCAGGCCGTGAAAACGTGCGCGGCCGCCCGGCCGCGAGGTTGCTATGATCCTCCGCCATGATGACTTCTGCTGACGGCGCGTCGACGCCCACCGGGCTTGCCCTTCGCCGCATCCTTGAATCCGCCCTTGGCAAGCGCGCGATGCCGCGGAACGTCTCGGACGCCACCCCCCTTCTTGGCAGCGTGCCGGAACTGGACTCCATGGCGGTGCTGAGCGTTCTCACCCAGATTCAGGACGACCTCGGGTGTGAGATCCCTGACGACGAGGTTGACGCTACCGTCTTCGAGACCTTTGGAAGCCTCCGGCGGTTCGTCGAATCGAAGCTGGGCTGACGGTCCGGGCGGGATTCGGCTGATGCCGCGTTTCCTCGACGGTTTCGAGGGCGGCTCGCGGTTCCTGATGGAGTATGTGCCCGCCCCAGGGGTCGCACCCCGCGGCGCCGTCTTGTGTCTGCAGGCTCTTGCCGAGGAAGGGAATCTCGGGCGCCGGGTATTATCGACGCAAGCTGCAAGAATGGCCTCCCGCGGCTGGCGCGTCTGGCTTCCGGACCTGTGGGGCTGCGGGGACTCTCGAGGTTGCACGGAGGAGACCACGCTCGCCCGGTGGCGCGCCGACCTCGGCAGGCTGCTTGCCTTGTTGCGGGCGGAGGGTGCATCGGGCGGGGGCATGCCTGCCCGATTGATGGTTTGGGGCCTGCGCTCGGGATGCGCTCTGGCGGTAGACCTGCTGTCCCGGGAAGGCGCCCCGCGCGACGCACTCCTGCTGTGGCAGCCTGGGGCGCCAGTCGCCCCTTGGGGCGGGAAGAGCCGTCTGGCCGCGATGGCCGACGGGCGCCTCGCCGACGTGAAGGCGACCGCCGATGGCCGGACGCTGCCGGTCGCGATGCCGGACGCCATGGCAAGCGTCGCCGGCTACAGCTTCCGCCGCAGCTTCCTGGAGGAGCTGGACCGCCTGTCCTGCGCACCGCCCCCCGGCGTCTCCCACGATGGCCGCGAGGTGTCGCTGATCCGCATGGGGCGCGTGATGCCGGGCAGCATCGGTCCGGGGCGAAGCGCGACCCCCGCCCTCGATTCCCTGGCCGAGCAGTGGCGCAGCGCAGGTGCCCGCGTGACTACGGCCGCCTGCATCGCCGAGCCGTTCTGGACGTCGATCGAGCCTTCCTTCCCCGTGACCGCCTTCGAGGCAACCGAGCAATTCCTGGACTCGGTATGACTGCGTCGACCCGCGTCCCGTCTTCGCCCGGCACTGCGGAAACCTCTTGCTTTTCGGAAGCCGTCTGGATCGCGTCAGGCCTGCAAGGCCCGCTCGTGGGCATCGTCACCCGACCCCTGGCAGCCCTCGACCGCTCCCCTGCGGTGCTGATAGTCGCCGGCCAGCCCCAGACCCGGATCGGGGCACATCGGATGTTCGTGACGCTCGCGCGTGCGCTTGCGGCCCGCGGGACTGCATCGCTGCGCTTCGACTGCGGGGGGTGGGGTGACAGCCCGGGCGAGGCGTGTCCGTTCGAGGAATCCGTCGACGACATCGTCGTTGCCGCGGCGGCGTTGCGCGATCAGGGGGTCTCTCCGCCGCAGGCGACCCGGCACGGAGCCGGAAACCGTCCCTGGGTCCTGCTCGGCCTCTGCGATGGTGCAAGCGCGGCGGTCCTTGCGCTCGACCAGTTGCAGGCGGCTGGCCTGGCACCCGCCGCGCTCTGTCTCATCAATCCCTGGGTGCGCGGCGAGGCAGAGAGCTCCCAGGCGGTCCAGGCAGAGGCGATGCTCGCCTCTTACTACCGGCGCCAGCTGCTGGATCTGGGGGCCTGGCGTCGCCTGCTGACCGGCCGCATCGGACCGGCTTCTCTGCTGGAACCTTTGCGGCGATGGCGGCGGTCTCGCCCTGAGGCCCGGAAGCCGGCGGGCGCCGAGCCCCATGCCGCTCGGTCCCACGCCAGTGCGGCGGCAGACCCGCCGCCTGGAACTGACCTGCCCGAACGCCTGCTCGCGTCCCTGCTACGCCATCCCGTCCCCGTCTGGACAGTGCTCTCCGGCAACGACCTGACCGCGGCGGAAACGGAGGCGCGGATGCGTCGCGACCGGCGCTGGCGCCAACGCCTCCAGGCGGCACCGTCCGTCCTGCTCCGCGTCCCTGCCGCCGACCACACGTTCACCGGCGCGGGTCAGTGGCACCACGTGATCGAATGGATCGCCGCTCGTTGCGCCGGGCGCGACCCCAAACCTGACGCCGATTCGGGCTCCGATCGCCGCCGAGGCTGTCCGCCCGGCGCCGGCGCTTGACATTCCGCAAGGGACCGCCTCGCGAGCCGCCCCGCGTCCGCGGCCCCCATTAACATCCGCTGCATGCTTGCCATCACGGCCACGCTCGGCACGATCGGCTTTGCGATCTGTGCGCTCGGTCATGTCGTCCTTCTGGTATTGCTGGCCACGCGCGGGCGCGGCGAGGGCAGCGGTCGACTCCTGCTGCTCGCCGTAGTCGCCGAAATCGCCTGGAGCGTCGGCAACGCCATGGCGCTGACACCGCACGCGGCGGCGCCATGGCTCCAGACGACCGTGGAATCGCTGCGGGCGCTCGCCTGGTTGGTGTTCCTGCTCAGCCTCGCCCCACCCCGGGTCGGCATCACCATGCTGCTGGTGGCGCTGGTGCTCGCACCTCTCGTGAGTGACGCGCTGTCGCTCGGTGCAACGGCCTCGTTCACTTTTCGCGTCATCGCTGCGATCGCCTCGCTCACCTGGCTCGAGCAGGTCTGGCGCCGCACCGCCCGCAATCGACGATGGGCGATGAAGTACCTCTGCCTCGCGCTGCTGGGCAAGTTCGCCTTCGACCTCGCGCTCTATAGCGACGCGCTGCTCTTCGGACGGCTCGACGCGGCGTGGTGGGCAGCTCGTGGCTATGCCAACGCATTGCTGGTGCCGATGATTGCCGTGGCCGCGGCACGCAACCGGACCTGGAAGCTCGACGTCAATGTGTCGCGCCAGGTCGTGTTCCAGTCCGCCATGCTGCTGTCCTCGGGCGTCTTCCTGCTCCTCGTCGCCGCGGGCGGATATGCCCTTCGATTCTTCGGCGGGGCTTGGGGCACCGTCGCGGCGGCAACGCTCGCCTTCGCGGCACTGCTCGGGCTGCTCGGTCTGCTCGCCTCCGGAACGGCAAGGGCCAAGCTGAGGCTGATGCTGGCGCGGCACTTCTTCAGCTATCGATATGACTACCGGCACGAGTGGCTGCGGCTCACGCGTCGGCTCGACGGTGCAGCGGAATCCGATACGCATTCGACCGGGTCGGCCGCGACCTCTGCCGGTGTCCCGATCGACATTGCCGCGCCCGGGGTGCCCCCGAGGGCATCCGACAGCTTGCCGCTGCACGGACTGCTCAGCCTGGCGGATCTCCTCGAGAGTCCGGGCGGGGCCCTCTGGCTCGCTGAAGACGACGGGGTGTTGCGCTGCGGAGCGCGTTACGGACGGCCCGAAGCCCCACCGGACGTGCGGCTGACCGACCCCTGGCTGGAGAAGGCCCTGGCCGGCAGCGAGCGGATCCTCGACCTGCGCGGAGAAGGCTCGGTCCGGTCTGCCGAAGTTGCGGACCTCCCCTCTTGGCTCGCCACCGATCGGGAGGCGGCATTCCTGATCCCGCTGCGCCTGGATCGCGAGATCGTCGGCCTGGTTCTGCTCGATCGACCTCGTGTGGCGGTCGATCTGGACTGGGAAGTCCGTGACCTGGTCCGGATCGCGGCCCGCCAGGTGGCCAGCTACCTCGCGGTGCGCCGAGCCGTGGAGGCCCTGGTGCAGGCGCGCCAGTTCGACTCCTTCAACCGCATGACGGCGTTCGTCGTTCACGACCTCAAGAACCTGGTCGCTCAGCTCTCGCTGATGATGCGCAACGCCGAGCGCCACAGGAACAATGCCGAGTTCCAGCAGGACATGCTGGACACAGTCCGAAACGTTTTGGGTCGCATGCAGGGCCTGCTGGTGCAACTCGGCGAAGCCGGCAAGCCCATCGACGCCCCTCGGCCGGTACGATTGGCCCCTATCGTCGAGACCCTGGCCCGGCCGCCCACGGCCGGCCGCAACACGTCCGTGACCATGGAAGTGCCGGAGGGGGCGCGCGCACTGGCCGTCCGCGCCCATCGGGATCGCCTTCAGCGGGTCCTGGGGCATCTGGTGCAGAATGCCTGCGAGGCCGCTGGGCCCGCCGGCACGGTCCGGATCTCGCTTCGAAGCGAAGACGCGACGGCCGTGATCGAGGTCACCGACGACGGACCGGGCATGACGGAAGATTTCGTGAGGGAGCGGCTCTTCCGGCCGTTCTCGACGACCAAGGCCGGCGGCATGGGCATCGGCGCGTTCGAATGTCGCGAGTATGTCCGGGAGCTCTCGGGCCGCATCGAGGTGAGCAGCCGTCCCGGCGCCGGCACGGCCATGCAGGTGCGGCTGCCTGCAACGACCACCTGGACCGATGGAACCGATGAGTGAGACGCGTCCGACGCTGCTGATGATCGACGACGACCCCGGCCTGAGGAAGCAGTTCAAGTGGAGCTTCGAGCAGTACGAGGTGGTCACGGCGGCGGATGCCGAGGAGGGATTGGCGATGCTGCGCCGGCACGAGCCTGACGTGGTGACGCTGGATCTCGGGTTGCCGCCGAGCCCGGATCGGCCCGACGAGGGACTGCGCGTGCTCAGGGAGATCCTGGCTTTCGCGCCGGCGACCAAGGTGATCGCCCTGACCGGCCAGAGCGAAAGGAGCAACGCCCTCCGGGCCATCGGGCTGGGGGCCTATGACTTCGTGGAAAAGCCGTTCGAGCCCGATCTCATCGCCGTGGTGCTCGCACGCGCCTTCCGCATTGCCGATCTGGAGCGAGAGAACCGCCGACTGTCAGACCGGGAGGGCGAGGGCGCCGTGCCGGGTCTCATCACGCGGGACGCCGGCATGCTCAAGATCTGTCGCCAGATCGAACGACTGGCTTCCGCCGACGTCTCCGTCCTGCTGCTGGGCGAAAGCGGCACCGGCAAGGAACTGCTTGCCCGCGCGCTGCACGAAGGCGGGCCGCGCGGCGCCGGAAGATTCGTGGCCATCAACTGCGCCGCCATTCCGGAGACGCTGCTGGAATCCGAACTGTTCGGGTACGAGCGGGGCGCGTTCACCGGCGCGGTGAGACAGACCCCGGGCAAGATCGAGCTCGCCGACAAGGGCACGCTCTTCCTCGACGAGATCGGGGACCTGCTGCCCGCGCTCCAGGCGAAGTTGCTGCGATTCCTGCAGGAGCGGCGCATCGAGCGCGTGGGCGGACGCCAGGAGATCCCGGTGGACGTGCGCGTGGTCTGCGCGACGCATCAGGACCTGCGCCAGCGGATCGCCGAAGGGTTGTTTCGGGAGGACCTCTTCTATCGCCTGGGTGAAGTCCAGGTGACGATCCCACCGCTGCGGGAGCGGCCAGGCGATGCCGTGCTCATCGCCCACGCCCTGGTGCGGCGCTTCGAGGCGGCCGGGCGCCGGGGACGCCTGGCCTTGCGGCAGGACGCGGTCGAGGCGATCGAACGGCATCCATGGCCCGGTAACGTGCGGGAATTGGAGAACTGCATCAAGCGCGCCACCATCATGGCGGAAGGTGGACTCGTGAGCGCGGAAGACCTGGGCCTGCCTGGCGGCGAGACAACCGTCGTGCCCAATCTGCGCCAGGTGCGTGAGGAAGCGGAGCGGCAGGCGATCTCCCGCGTCATGGCCCGGGTGGACGGGAACGTCTCCCTGGCTGCCGAGATGTTGGGCGTCAGCCGGCCGACGCTCTATTATCTGCTCAACCGCTACGGGATGCGCTAGCCGATGATCTGCCGGATTCGCCAAACGCCGCGCCCCGGGGGCGTGTCATTCGTCGCGACTGCCCTGCTGTCCGCTGTGCTCGTGCTGGGCTGTGCGCCGCAGGACGAAGCCGAGCTCATCCGGCAAGCCCGTTCGGCCTTGTCCGACGGCCAGTACAAGACCGCCGAAATCCATCTCAAGAACCTGCTGCAGAACGCGGACAGTCACGCGGAGGGCCGATCGCTCCTGGGACGCGCGTATCTGCTCCAGCGCGACTGGGCCGGCGCAGAGAAGGAACTGCGTCGCGCGTTGGAGCTGGGTACGGACGCCGGGGAGATCCTCCCCGGATTGCTCGAGGCCATGCTGCACACCGCCGGGCCGCAGGCAGTGATCGAGCAAGCCGGCCAGCCAGCCGCGCATCCGCCGGAAGCCGCTGCCCGGATCCACTTCTGGGTCGGCCGCGCCTGGATGAAGCTGGGCGATGCGGATCGGGCTGACGCGTCGTTCCAGGCAGCTCTGGCAGCCGATCCGTCTTTGCTGGTTGCCAGGATCGGATCGCTGAGCGTGCAGGCTCGGGGCGGCGGAGAAGCCAGAAGCGCCGCGCTCGCCGCTGTCGACGCGCTGCTGAAGGAAGCACCAACGTCCCACGAAGCCCTGATGCTGCAGGCGGAGCTGCGCCACACGGCGGGTGATCTGGCCGGGGCTCGCGAGAGCCTGCAGGCCGCGATCGCGCAGTCGCCGACCGAATTGCTGCCCCGCCTGATGCTTGTCGAGATCGATCTTGGCACGGACGATCGCGAAGCTGCTCGGACGCACCTGGCCGCGCTGCTGAAGCTCGCGCCGGCCTGGGCGCCCGCGCTGGCGTTGTCCGCCCAACTCGCCTTGCGCGAGGGCAAGGCGGAGGCAGCACGGGACAGCGCATTGCAGGCGCTCAAGGGGGCGCCCGAGTACCCCCCTGCGCTTGCGAACGCGAGTGCCGCGCTGCTGGCCCTCGGGGCATTGGAGCAGGCGGAGCTTCACGCCCGCCAGCTGATCAAAGTGGCGCCGCAGAGCAGTGGCGGCTATCGATTGCTCGCAATGACGCTGCTGCGCCGCGGAGCCGCCGGACGCGCGCTCGAGGTTCTGGAGCCGATCGTTCGCAGCGAGAGCGCGGACAGCGGGTTGCTGGTTCTCGCGGGGGAGGCGGCGCTTCGCGACGGCAATACCGCGGACTCGAGCAAGTACTTCGCCCTTGCCTCGGCAAGAGACAAGGAGAACCCATCGAGTCGCGTGGGCCTCGCCCTCGCCAAGCTCGGGTCGGGCGATCAAGCCGGCGCACTTTCCGAACTGGAGGCCGCCGCCGATCTCCCGGGGAAATCGTCCCACGCGGACCAGGTCCTGATCGCGGCCCTCGTCAACGCGCGCCAGTTCGACCGCGCTGAGCAGTCGGTGACCCGTCTGGAGAAGAAGCAGCCGGGCAGCGCCGAGGTCCCGTTATGGCGAGGCCGCATCGCCCTCGCGCGTGGCGATGCCGCGAAGGCGCGCACGCTGTTCGAGCGGTCCCTCGCCATTGCGCCCACGCTGATGCCGGCCGTGACGAGTCTCGCCTCCCTGGACATGCGGGACGGCGAGTTCGATCGGGCACGCCAGCGTTTCCAGGCCGTCGTCACCGCCGAGCCGCAGAACGTGTCGGCCCTGCTCGCGCTTGCGCGCTTGACCGCACAAGCGGGCGGAGCGGCGACTGAAGTCGAAGCGCTCGCGCGCCGGGCTCGCGCCGCGAACGCGGACAGTGAAGCCGCCGTGCGAACGCTTTCGGACGCCCTGGTCGCCCAGGGAAAGACCCGGGAAGCCGCCGATATGCTGCAGGAGGCAAGCGAGCGGCGGCCGGAATCGCTTGGGCTCGTGGAGTCGCTGGCTTCCGTGCGTCTGCGCGCGGGGAACTCGGAGCTCGCTCAGGAATTGGTGGAGAGGGCGGCGCGTATCCACGCCGGGGACAGTGCCGCCCAGATGCGCCTGGGCGCCCTCGAAACCGCCGCCGGCGACCACGCCGGGGCCCTGGAGAAGTTCCGGCGGGCGCAGAAGCTGAGTCCCGAGGCGTTGGAGCCGAGGGCCAGCGTCGCCACGGCCCTCGCGCGCCTGGGCCGGTTCGAAGAGGCGGTGGCCACAGCCAGGCAGGCGCAAAAGCAGTTCTCGCGGAATCCGACGGCGTGGGTGCTTGAGGGGGATCTGTGGCGTACCCGCGGCCAGTGGCCGGAGGCAATCAAGGCCTACCGCAAGGCGTTGGAGCTCGCACCGACCCCGGCGCTGTATGCCCCGCGGCTGCACGATGCACTGGTGAAGTCGGGGGCGACGGTGGAAGCGTCGCGTACGCTCGCCGGCTGGCTTGCCAAGTCACCCGACGACGAACGGCTCAATCTCTATGCCGGGCAACTCGCCATCGCCGATCGGCGTTTCAGCGACGCCGCGCAGCACTATCGGCAGGTGGTGTCGGCCGATCCCACGAATGCGGCAGCGCACAACAATCTCGCCTGGTCCCTACATCAGCTCAAGGACAAGGGGGCCTTGGCCGCAGCGGAGAGGGCGTGGAAGCTCGCGCCCGGCTCCGCGGCGATCGCCGACACGCTCGCCCTAGTCCTTGAGACGGAAGGTCAGGCGGCGCGCGCCTTGACACTGCGTGAGCGCGCCGCGCAGCTCGCCCCGAGGTCCGCGGAGTTCCGGCTGCGCTATGCGCGCGCGCTCAAGGCGAGCGGCGACAAGCCGGCCACCCGGCGGGAACTGGAGGCGATCACCCGGGATTTCCCGGGAACCCCGCACGCCTCTGCAGCCCTCCAGATGGGCGCAGAATTGTGACCCCAGCCGATGCACACAGAGGACGCTCCATGCGAATCGACACTTTCCTCAGAACCTTGACGCTTGTCGTCGCCGTGGTGCTGGCGGGCTGCTCGACGCTGCCGCCGGTACCGAAGACCGCTGCCGAGGCCGGGTACCAGTACAAGCTCGGACCGGGCGACGAGATCGTCATCACCGTCTGGCGCAATCCCGAGTTGTCGGCCACGGTGCCGGTAAGGCCGGACGGCAAGATCTCGGCGCCATTGATCGAGGACATGGAGGCGATCGGCAAGACGCCGTCGGAGATGGCGCGGGAGATCGAGAAGAAGCTCTCGGAGTTCGTGCGCAATCCGTCGGTGTCTGTGATGGTCTCCAAATTCGTCGGAAACGCCCGCGAACAGGTGCGCGTGATTGGGCAGGCATTGAAACCGACCGCCCTCCCCTATATCCAGCGAATGACGCTGATGGACGTCATGATCGCGGTCGGCGGCATCACGGAGTACGCCGCCGGCAACCGCGCGGTGCTGATCCGCGGCGACAAGCAGTACGCGTTGCGGCTCAAGGATCTCCTGCAGGGTGGCGACGTTACCGCCAATGCGGAGGTCCTGCCGGGTGACATCATCATGATCCCCGAGAGTTGGCTCTGATCGGCGCAGGCGAAGCGGAGAAAGCGATGGACCAGGTTCTCGACATGCTGCGCACGGTGCTGCCTGGCATGTGGCGCCACCGGTGGGGCGCGCTGCTGGCTGCAGCGGTGGTGGGAGCGGCCGGGGTGTTTTTCGCACTGAAAGTGCCCGACAAGTACGAGGCGAGCGCTCGGGTGTACGTGGACACCCAGTCGATCCTGAAGCCGCTCATGGTCGGACTGGCCATCCAGCCCAATGTCGAGCAGCAGGTGTCGATGATGGCGCGCACGCTGATCAGCCGGCCCAACATCGAGCGCGTCGTCCGCATGGCGGACCTGGATCTGGGCGTCACCACGCCGGCGGAGCGAGAAGCGCTTCTCGACAGGGTGACACAGGACATCCAGTTCAGCTTCGCAGGCAGCACCAACCTCTACACGATCGGCTATCGCAGCGAGCAACGCGAGAGGGCGCAGAAGGTGGTGCAGTCACTGCTGGACATCTTCGTCGAGCGCAACCTGGGAGACAAGCGGCGCGACAGCGAGCAGGCTCGCCGATTCATCGACGAGCAGATCGCGAGTTACGAACGACGGTTGCAGGAGGCCGAAGCAACCCTGCGGGACTTCAAGATACGGCATCTGTCCAGCATGCCGGGAGCGCAGCAGGACTTCGTCGCGAACGCGCGCGAGGCGCGGGTCGAGCTCGAGCAGGCTCGAGCGGAGCTCCGGCAGGCCGAGAGCGCGCGTGACGCCTTGCGGCGCGAAGTTGCGCTGGAGACCCCGACAAGCTCGCTTTCCGATCTCGGCGGCGGGGTGGACCCCCCCAGAATCACCGACACCGATGTCCGGCTCCAGGACGCGCGAAAACGGCTGGACGAGTTGCGCGTGCGGTTCACGGACTCGCATCCGGACGTGAAGAATCTCATGCACATCATGGGTCAGCTCGAGAAGCAGAAGCGCGCGGAAATCCAGGCCGATGCGGCGCGCAAGCCGGCCCCGCGTGCCAGCGGGCCCGGAATCGGTTCCGGCGACAGCGCGTACAGCGTGATCCGGGCGTCGCTCGCCGCAGCCGAGGCCCAGGTGGCCTCGTTGAGGGCCCGGGTCAGCACGGCGCAGGCTCGCGTCGCGGCCTCTGTGCGCGCGGCCGAGACCGTTCCCAAGGTGGAGGCCGAGTTCGCCCAGCTCAACCGGGACTACGAGATCAACAAGGCGAACTACGAGCAGCTGCTTGCCCGGCGTGAAGCCGCCCAGATCGCCGGGGACATGGAGTCGACCACCGGGGTCGCCGAGTTCAGGATCATCGATCCGCCGCGCGTCGCTCCGGAGCCGGTTTCTCCAGACCGGTTGCTGCTCCTCGCCGCCGCGCTCGCCGTGTCCCTCGGTGCCGGCCTGGCGTACGCCTTCCTGCGGGAGCAGCTGCGGCCGGCGTTCTTTACCTTGAAGAGCCTGCGCCAGGCGAGCAATCTGCCGTCACTGGGGGTGGTCACGCTGGTGCGAGGGCCGGCGGAACGCTGGCGCCACCGGCTCGGCCTCGCGAGCTTCGGGACGATGACGGTCGCGTATCTCGGCTGTTTCGCGCTCGTCGCCGCCTGGCTGACCACTCGCTCGTTTCCTTTCAAGTTGCCGTTCTAGACCCACGGGCAAGTCATGAGCCTCATCGAACGCGCGATCGGCAAGCTGCACGCGCATCAGCCTACGCCACCGGTCTCCCCCCTGGCGCGCGACGTGTCGGATTCCGCGCCCGCGTCAGGGCCAGCGAGGCCGCCTGCAGCAGAGGACCCCGCCGGAGTCGGCGAGGCCGCCGCCCGGTCTGCGTCGAGCCCGATTCCTTCAGAGGAAAAGAGAAGGGAGGCGGGAGCGGATGCGCCGGCCGCCCCGTTGCTGGAGATTCCGTCGCACCGCCTGGCCCGGCAGGGGTTCATCGTGCCGGGCGCGGAACCGGTACGGGCCCTCAATGAGTTCCGGATCATCAAGCGTCCGCTCATCTACAACGTCTCGGAGCGGAAGAAGCCGCCCCTCACCAATGCGAGGCGCATCATGGTGACGAGCGCACTGCCCGGCGAAGGCAAGACTTTCTGCGCACTCAACCTGGCGCTCAGCATTGCGGACGAGCGCGACCACGCGGTCCTGCTCGTGGACGCGGACGTTGCACGGCCGAGCTTGCCGCGCATCCTTGGAGTGGAACCGCGCGCGGGTCTGATGGACGCGCTGCAAGACCCAAACCTTGACGTCGGCGCGCTCGTCAGCCCGACTTCGGTCGAGAAGCTCTCGATCCTCATGGCGGGACGACCGCACGGCAGGGCCACCGAGATGCTGGCCAGCGCCGCGATGAGTGCCCTGCTGCAGCAGATCTCGGCCCGCTTTCCGGACCGCATCGTGGTCTTCGACTCCCCGCCGCTGCTCGTGACGACCGAAGCGAGTGCGCTCGCCGTCCACATGGGACAGATCGTGCTGGTGGTGGAGAGCGGCCGCACGGATCGCAACACCGTCGCCGCCGCGCTCGCCACGCTCGAAGCGGCTCCCGGTGAGATCAGCACGCTGATGAACAAGGCCTCCAAGCGTGCGTCGGGCGAGTTCAGACCCTATGGCGGCTACGGCTACGGATACGGCTATGGCGCCCAGGCCTGACGCGGGCGCCACTGCCCTGCAACTCATCCTCGGCGCGGGGCTTGCGATCGCCGGGGTGACTGTGGCGGCGCAGGGCCAAAACGCGCCCGGATCGACCCAGTCGCGTGCGGCCTCCCCTGCGCAACCCCCGGGGGCTCCGCTCCTGGACAGTGAGCGGGGGGGCGCTGGCGCAGCACTGCGATCCGGACGCCGGCAGCGTGGACCGGGGCCGGACAGCGAGTGGAGCTACGGCGTGGACTCGCGCCTCACGCTCTCCGACAACATCGGCCTCGCCCCGCCCGGGAACGAACGCAGCGGCACCATCCTGGAGGTTTCGCCGTTCCTTCGCGGCGAGGTCAATCGCCCGCGCCTGCAGGCGAGCCTGGACTACGCGCTACGCAACTTCTACACCACGCCGGATGTCGGGTACGAAGGGCCCCTGCATGACCTCCGCGGTTTCGGCAACGCCGCGCTGGTGGGCGACTGGTTGTGGTTGGCCGGCGAGGCGCTCACTTACCAGTTGAACCCCTCGCCGTTCGGCGTGACGTCGGCGGATCCGGCGAGCCGCGGCGGCAATCGCCAGCGCTACGCCCAGTACGGTCTCTCGCCGTACGTCCAGGGCTGGATCGGCCCGTCCACCTCCTATCGCGCCGGCTATGCCATCGGCGTGACCGAGTTCGGCGACAACCCGGCCGACAGCACCGCGCATCAGCTGTTTGGGCGCGTTCGCCGCGATCCGTCGGTCCACCGGCTCGGCTGGCAGGCGAGCGCCGATGGCACGCAACGGGAATTCGAGGACGGATCGGACTACGACACTACCAACGCCATGCTGCTCGGTCTCTATCGCGCGAGCCCGACGCTGCTGGTCGGCGCCGGTGCCAACTACTCCCGGATCAGCGTGGTCGCCGACGACTCCGGCGACATCGGGGGTTGGGGGCCGTCAGCGTTGCTGTACTGGTCGATAACGCCGCGAACGCTGCTCAGTCTGCAGGCGTCCAAGGCCTACTACGGCAAGCACGGCTCCGCGGCGCTGACCCACCGCACCGGCAATCTCACCTTCGCGCTGGAATACCAGCAAGGCATCATGGACGGGCTGCAGGCGGGTCTGATCGCGACCGGGCAACCCGGCTTCGGGGACTTCGGTGCCGGCTCCGGCGCGGGGCCCGGCACCGGGACGGACACGGTGGCCGACGAGCTCGGCAACCGGGGGATCCTGCCGGGGTTCGGCACACCGCTCGCGAGCGGCCTCCTCGGCGGGGCGCTGGTGGAGAACCGGCGCCTCACTGCCACCGTCGGCTGGCTGCGGCAGCGCAACGCGGTCTCGTTGACCGCGTTCACCAACCGCAGCGACGCGGTGCAGACGACCGAGCCGCTGCCCGCCGCGATCAGCGGCCTGAACGACCTTGACCAGCGTGGTGCCATCCTTCGCTACGACCGCCGGCTCAGCCTCGAGACCACCGCGTCGTTGCAGGGGGCGTTCACCCGGTCGGAGTCCGACGGCAGCGCGCTCGAGAGCGACCTGAAGGTTTTCGATGCGCAGCTCAGCCGGACCTTCGGCCGTCGCACGTCGGGCTCGATCGGCTACCGGCGCTCCGAGCAGAGCGGCTCGGCCAGATACCGCGAGAACGCCATCCTCGCCACCCTGAGCCTTCGCTTCTGATCCGGCGGAACCTGCCATGTACGAGAAGTACTTCGGCCTGACGGCCAAACCCTTCCAGCTGACGCCGGACCCCGATTTCTTCTTCAATAGCCGAGGACACAACCGGGCGCGCGCGTTCCTGCAGTACGGCCTGCTCCAGAAGGAAGGATTCATCGTCATCACGGGGGAAGTGGGCGCAGGCAAGACCACGCTCATCCAGGGCTTGGTGCGCAACATCGAGCAGCAGGGCATCCTCGCCGCGCAGATCGTCAGCACGCAGGTGAGCGCCGACGACCTGCTCAAGCTGGTGGCGGCCGCGTTCCGACTCGACCTGCCCGTCTCGGACAAGGCGGCCACGCTCGCGCGCCTGGAGGCGTTCTTCCGGGGACTGCACGCGGAGGGCCGGCGCGCGCTGCTGGTGGTGGACGAAGCGCAGAATCTTTCGCCGCGTGCGGTCGAGGAACTGCGCATGCTCTCCAATTTCCAGGTCGGCACCGACGCTCTGGTGCAGAGCTTCCTGGTCGGGCAACCGGAGTTCCGGCACATCATGCAGCGCCCGGAAATGCAGCAGCTCAAGCAGCGCGTCATCGCCTCGTATCACCTCGGCCCGCTGGATAGGCCCGAGGTGCGGCAGTACATCGAGCATCGACTGCGCCATGCCGGCTGGACCGGCAATCCGCATATCCACGAGACCGTCTTCGATCAGGTCTACGATCACACCACCGGCGTGCCCCGACGCATCAATACGCTGTTCGATCGACTGCTGCTCGACTGCTACCTGGCGGAGCGCAGCGACATCGGGCCGGAGGACGCGCGCGCGGTGATCGCGGAATACTCGGAGGAGTTCGGTACCCCCGGCAGCGTAGGTCCCGTGGCAGCGGCAGGCAGCGAGGGTGGCCGGCTCCAGCCGCCGGAGCCCGGCATCCTGGAGGACTTTCCTGCCACGCCCGCTACCGAGCGCAGATCCGCGCTGGTCGTCCCGCTGCACGAAGCGGAATCCGATCGTCTGCCAACCCGCTATGACCTGCTCGACATGCGGATCCGCAAGCTGGAGGCGACCCAGGAAATGCTGCAGCGGATCGTCGGCCGCATGGCGAGGGCTCTGCCGCCGGTACGGGCGGCCGGCGACGGCCTGCGCGATCCCGATCGCGACGCCACCGGCGCCGAGTGAGCGCGCGGATCCGAACCATGCACGCATCCCGAGCACCGGAGCCGGTGAACGCCTTCACCGTGGATGTGGAGGACTATTTCCAGGTCGCCGCGTTTGCCAGCCACATCGATGCCGGCAGCTGGGACAGCCTACCCTGCCGCGTCGAGCGCAACACCGAAACGCTGCTGGCACTGCTCGGCGGGGCCGGCGTGTCAGCCACGTTCTTCACCCTGGGATGGATCGCGGAGCGCCATCCGCAGGTGGTGCGCTCGATCGTCGCCCAGGGACACGAGTTGGCCAGCCACGGTTACGCCCATCGCCGCGCCAGCGAGCAATCCCCAGCGGAATTGCGTCAGGATCTGCTGCGTGCCCGCGGCCTGCTCGAGGACATCGGCGGCACGGCGGTGATCGGCTATCGCGCACCCAGTTTCTCGATCGGACGCGACAATCTGTGGGCGCACGACCTGCTCGCCGAAACCGGTCATCGCTACAGCTCCAGCGTGTACCCGATCCGCCATGACCACTACGGCATGCCGGAGGCGCCGCGCTTTGCCTTCGGCACACCCAGCGGCTTGACCGAGATCCCGGCCACATCCGTTCGCATCGGCCAGTTGAACCTGCCGGCGGCGGGAGGCGGGTACTTTCGCCTGCTGCCATACGCCGTCTCGCGCTGGAGCCTGCAGCGGGTGAACCGGCGTGACGCCCAACCCGCCATCTTCTACTGCCACCCCTGGGAAGTCGATCCGCAACAGCCGCGCATTCAAGGCGTAGGCGCAAAGGCGCGATTCCGGCACTACGTGAACCTGGAACGAACCGCGTCGCGGATCGAACGGCTGCTGCGGGATTTCCGCTGGGGCCGGGTGGACAGCGTGTTCGCCGACCAGCTGCGCGCAGCGTGAGGCGATGCCGTGTTGACGCAGACCTGTCCCATCACCGTCCGCCCTGCCGTCACCACCGACGCTCCGGCGTGGACCCGCTACGTCGAGTCACATCCGGACGGCACCGTGTTCCATCGCTGGGAGTGGCAGGACATCCTTGCGCGCAGCTTCCGCCATGCGCCCCACTATCGGATCGCCGAGCGGGACGGCCGGGTGGTCGGAGTGCTACCGCTCGCGCAGGTCCGCACACTGCTCTTCGGCCACGCGCTGGTGAGCCTGCCGTTTTGCTCCTGGGCCGGGCCGCTCGCCGATGACGACCAGGCGTTACAGGCGTTGGATTCGGACGCCTGCGACGTTGCTGACCGGCTCGGCGTCGATCGTCTGGAGTATCGGCAGATCGGCTCCCCGCGTTTCGACCGACCGCTGCAGGATCTCTACGTCGTCTTCGCCCGCGCCATCGCGGCCGACCACGACGCGAACCTCGTCGCCATCCCTCGAAAGCAGCGCGCAATGGTGAGGAAGGGCATCGCGAACGGGCTCACCAGCACGATCGGCGGCGTGGCGGATTTCTATCCGCTCTACACCGACAACGTCCACCGGCACGGCACGCCGCCTTGCCCGCGTCGCTACTTCGAGGCGATCGCGGCAATCTTCGGCAACGACTGCGAGGTGTTGGTGATTCGTGATCGCGCCGGGACGCCGGTGAGCACCGTGCTCACCCTGTACCACCGCGACGAGGTATTCCCCTTCTTTGCCGGTGACTCCGTGCAGGCGCGGGCAGCGGCGGCCAACGATTTCAAGTACTGGGAGGTGATGCGCCGGGGAGCTGACCGCGGCGCACGCCGCTTCAACTACGGGCGCAGCAAGCGCGGCACCGGTTCGTACGCCTTCAAGAAGAACTGGGGCTTCGAACCTCAGCCTCTCGCCTACGAGTTCCGCCTGCGGGCGGGACGATCGGTCCCGCAGCACAACCCGACCAATCCCCGGTACGGCCTGCTGATCGCCTCGTGGCGACGCATGCCCCGTTGGGCGGTGAATGCCGCGGGACCGCTGCTCGTGCGGGGCCTCGGTTGAATTCGCAGGCCAGGTAGCCCAGGATGTCGAGCGTGCTGACCGGCTTCGAATCCCGCGACATGCGGCATGCGGGCGTGCTCCGGCTGATGATCCTCGGCGTGCTGATTGCACTACTGCTCGCGGCCTATGGCGAAACCTGGCTCAGCATGGTCGCGGTCTGGGACACGCCGAGCTACGCCCACGGTTACGTCGTGCCGCTGATCGCCGCCTGGCTCGCCTGGCGCGATCGTGATCGCCTGGCGGCCACGCCGCTGGACACCGGATGGTCGGCGCTGCCGCTGCTCGCGGCCACAGGCCTGCTCTGGTTGGCCGGCGAGCTCGCGGGTGTCAATGCGGCGCGGCATTTCGCGGTGGTGGGCATGGCGGTATTGCTCGTCCCGCATTGCCTCGGATGGCGAGCGGCGCGCGCGCTGGCGTTTCCCCTCGGCTTTCTCTTCTTTGCGGTGCCGTTCGGCGAGTTCCTTCTTCCCATCATGATGGAGTGGACGGCGACAGTCACCATCGCGCTGGTGCAGATGACCGGGGTGCCGATCCATCGTGAAGGCTTGAGCTTCGTGCTCCCAAGCGGCGCCTGGGAAATCATCGAGGAGTGCAGCGGTCAACGCTATCTCGTAGCGGCGTTGCCGCTGGCTTGCCTGTTCGCCTGGTTGCGCTTCACGCGCAACCGGACGCGGATCGCCTTCGTGGTCTTCGCAGCCGGCGTGGCGCTGGTTGCCAACTGGCTGCGGGCATGGGGGATCGTCATGCTGGGCCATGCGAGCGACATGAAGCTGGCGACCGGCGTTGATCACCTGGTCTACGGCTGGGGGTTCTTCGGCCTGGTGATGCTCTTGATCTTCTGGCTGGGTTCGCGCTGGAACGAAGGTGGTTCGGTCACGGAGGTCGTTGCACCGGCGCAGCGGTCAGGCGAGGGATCTTGGCCGACAGCCGAGGCAGGGGGGCCGCGGATCCGGTTGCGCCTGCCGCGGATGCTGGCCGTCGTACCGGCGGGCGCGGCGCTGGTCGCGGCCTGGCCATGGGCGGCCATGCAACTCGTCGCGGTGCAGCCTGCCGCGCTGGATCTCGCGGCGTTGACTGCGAACATTTCGGACTTACGCCCGGGCATCACGGCCGGCAAGGCCGCGGCGGACGACCGCTCGTTCCGCCCGGGCTACCGCGGCGCCGCGCAGGAGATCGTGCTCGAGGCCAAAGCCGAGCCAGCCTTCGCATGGCTCGGCGTCTACGAGCGACAGGAGCCCGGACGCGAAATGGTCGGTCACGCCAATACCTTGAGCGCTCGGCCCGCCCGCGAGTGGCAGCTGATCGCCGAGCGGCCCGCCTCGGGCCACGCGCCGGGCGGACCCGAGGTCGCCCGCGAGTTCCTGCTGGAGCAGGGCGGCGCGCGCTGGCTGGTCTGGCGCAGTCATCTCGTGGACGGTCGATACATTGCGGATCCCCGGATCGCGAAGCTGCGAGGGGCGTGGCGGCTCATCCGCGGCGGCGGCGATCGCGCCATCGCCGTGATCCTCTGGACCCCTCTGGCCGACGACGGCAGCCCTGCCCAAGCCCGGGCAGCCTCGCGCCTCTCCCGCACATTCGCCGCGTTGGCGCAGCCGCTGGCCGCGGCGGATTCACCGCGATGATTCAGCCGCCGCTCATCGTCCACGTCGTGCATCGATTCAGCGTCGGCGGACTGGAGAACGGGCTGGTCAACCTGCTGAACCGGCTGCCGCGGGAGCTGGCGAGACACTGCGTGCTGTCGCTCACCCGCGTCGATGCAGCTTTTGCAGCGCGCGTCGGCAACCCGGACGTCCACTTCATCGAGCTGGACAAGGCACCCGGGCAGACCGCGCGCGTTCTCCCCGAGGTCTACAGGGTCCTGCGCCGGCTGGCACCCGCCCTCGTCCATACCAGGAACCTCGGCACCCTCGAGTGCCAGATTGCCGCCTGGTTCGCCCGGGTGCCGGCCCGCGTGCACGGGGAACATGGGTGGGACCTGGGCGATCTCCACGGGTCCAACCGTCGCTACGCTCGCCTGCGACGCTTGATCAGACCGCTGGTGCATCACCAGGTGGCGCTATCGGCACGGACGTTGCGGTACCTGACCGACGACGTCGGGGTCGCGCCCGCGCGCGTGACTGCGATCTGCAACGGCGTCGATGTCTCGCGCTTCCAGCCTCGGCTGGACTCAGGGCTCGGCGGGGCGTCGACCGCGATCGGGGGTGCTTTGCCGCTCAGCGAGGCCCCGAACGGGTGGGTGCCTGCCGAGACTCCGGTCTACGTCATCGGCACGGTCGGGCGGCTTTCGGGGGTGAAGAATCAGCGCCTGCTCTGCGAGGCATTCGTACGGCTGCGAAGGTCCAGCGCCGCCTTTCGCCGGCACGGCCGGCTGCTCGTGGTCGGCGACGGCCCGGACCGCAGCGAGCTCGAGCGCTTCCTGACAGCGGCCGGAGCAGGTCCGTGTGCATGGTTCGCCGGCGAGCGAAACGACATCCCGACCTGGCTGCGCGCCATGGACGTGTTCTGCCTGCCATCGCTCGCCGAAGGGATTTCCAACTCGATTCTCGAAGCCATGGCCTGCGGGTTGCCGGTGGTGGCCACCGACGTGGGGGGCAATGCGGAACTGATCCAGCCCGGCGAGACCGGCCAGCTGGTGCCATCAGCCGACGCGGAGGCGATGGCTCGCGTGCTGCAGGCCTATGCCGACGACCCGGACCTGTGCAGCCGGCACGGCAGGACCGGGCGCGAACTGGCGGTGGCAGCGTTCAGTCTCGATGGCATGGTGGCTAAGTACGCCGCCCTCTACGCCGGGCTCCTGCACCGGCAGCCGGAACGCCTTGCCCAGGAGAGGCCGTCATGTGCGGGATAGCCGGGTTGTTCGACCCACGGGAAACCGCCCCGGTGCCGGACGCGGCGGCGCTACAGCGCATGTCGAATGCAATCGTGCACCGCGGCCCGGATGACGCGGGCACGCTGCTGGAGCCGCACGTCGCGCTGGCGCATCGACGGCTGTCGATCATCGACATCGCCACCGGTCACCAGCCGCTGTTCAACGAGGACGCCAGCGTGGCGGTGGTCTACAACGGCGAGATCTACAACTACCCGGAACTGACCCGCGAGCTCGAAGCCGCCGGCCACCGCTTCCGGACCCGCAGTGACACCGAAGTCATCGTCCACGCCTGGGAACAATGGGGCGAGCGCTGCGTCGAACGCTTCCGCGGCATGTTCGCCTTTGCGCTGTGGGACCGGCGCAGGCGCACCCTGTTCCTGGCGCGCGACCGGCTCGGCGTCAAGCCGCTGTACTACGGCTTCCTGCAGGACGGTACCTTCGCCTTCGGGTCGGAACTGAAGTGCCTGAAGGTGCTGCCGAACTTCAGCCGCCGGATCGACGATTGCGCGGTGGAGGAGTACTTCGCGCTGGGCTACGTGCCGGACCCGCGGACCATCTACGCCGACGCGCTGAAGCTGGCGCCGGGCCACACGCTGACCTACGTCGCCGGCGGGCGGGGGCCGGTGCTGCGTCAGTACTGGGACGCGGTCTTCGAGCCGCGGCTGCGGCCGTCGCTCGGCGACGCCGTCGTGGAACTGCGCCAGCGCCTGGAGGAAGCGGTCCGGATCCGGCTGGTCTCCGAAGTGCCGCTCGGCGCCTTCCTGTCCGGCGGCGTGGATTCCGGCACTGTCGTGGCCCTGATGGCGGGGCTGCTCGACACGCCGGCGCGGACCTGCTCGATCGGCTTCTCCGACCCGGCCTTCGACGAGAGCCGCTACGCGCAGGCGGTGGCCGACCGCTACGGCACCGACCACCGGCTCGAGATCATCCAGGGGCACGACTTCGACCTGGCGCGCCAGGTGGCGGACCTCTACGACGAGCCGTTCGCCGACAGCTCGGCGGTCCCGACCTGGCAGGTGTCGCGGCTGGCGCGGCGCCAGGTCACGGTGGCGCTGTCCGGTGACGGCGGCGACGAGACCTTCGGCGGCTACCGGCGCTACAAGCTGCACCTGATGGAGGAGCGGCTGCGATCCATGCTGCCGCTGGGCCTGCGGCGGGCCGTGTTCGGCCCGCTCGGCGAGGCGTTCCCGAAACTCGACCGTTTGCCGCGCCCGTTCCGCGCCAAGACCAGCCTGCAGGCGATCGGCCGCTCCGCGGTGCAGGCCTACTTCCATTCGGTCTCGCTGCTGCGCGATGACGACCGCACGCGCCTCTACAGCGCCGCCTTCCGGCGACGTGTCGGCGGCTACAACGCCATCACGCTGTTCGAAGGCCACGCCGCGCGGCTGGCGACCGACGATGCACTGAGCCTGATCCAGTACCTGGACTACAAGACCTACCTGCCAGGCGACATCAACACCAAGGTCGATCGGGCCAGCATGGCGCATTCGCTGGAAGTGCGCGAGCCACTGATGGACCACGAGTTGGTGGACTGGGTCAGCAAGCTGCCGTCGGATCTGAAGATCCGCGGCAACGAGTCCAAGTGGCTGCTCAAGGAGGCGGCCAAGCCGCTGCTGCCGGAGGAACTGCTGAAGCGGCGCAAGATGGGCTTCGCCGTGCCGCTGTCGGCGTGGTTCCGCAGCACTGCGGGAGCCGACGCCGCGCAGCGCGCTGCCGCCGGGCCGGCGGCCGATGGCGGGTTCATCGATCCGGCGCGGCTACGCGAGATGCTCAGGCAGCACACCACCGGCGAGCGGGACTGGAACGCAGGGCTCTGGAGCGTCTTCTGCTTCGACCAGTTCCTGCGCGCTGAGGTCGGCACCACCGGTCGTTCCGCGGCTGAAACGGCGGATACCGTCAATGCGTGACCTGCTACTCGCCGTCCTGCTGTTCGGGGGCCTTCCGGTGGCGCTGGCGCGGCCGTTCGTCGGTGCGTTGATCTTCACCTGGCTGGGGTTGATGAACCCGCACCGGTTCACGTTCGGCATTGCCTATGACATGCCGTGGTCGATGATGTATGCAGTCGCGACCATGGTCGGACTGGTATTCGCGGGCGACAAGAGAGTTCTCGACAGCATCAGGCGGTATTGGCCGTTGGTCCTCTATGCCATCTGGATGGGCGTCACCACGATGACGGCCGTGGAATCGGAGGCATCCTACCGCTATCAGCAGATCCTCAAGGTGCACGTGATGGCCGTTGTCACGCTCGCGTTGTTGACGACGCAGACACGAGTCATCTGGTTTCTCGGCGTCCTGGTCGGTTCCATAGCTTTCTTCGGCATCAAGGGGGGGGTATTCACTGTCCTCGGCGGCGGCGAGAACCTGGTATGGGGCCCACCCGAGACCGCGATCACCGACAACAACCACCTTGCAGCGGGGCTCATCGTCGTGCTTCCTCTGCTGTTCTGGGCCTTCTCCGTGGCGCCACGGGGTTGGATGAAAGTGCTCTTGGCCCTTGCGCCGATCCTGACTGCCATCTCGATTCTCGGAAGCCACTCGCGCGGCGCATTTCTTGCCTTGTGCGTCATGGGGGCGGTACTGATTGCAAAGAGCAAGCATCGGGTCGTCGCGCTAGTCGCGGCAACCCTAGTCGGCCTCGCGGCCATCACCATCATGCCGACGGAGTATTGGAACCGAATCGACACCATCAATACGTACGAACAGGACGCATCGGCAATGGGTCGCATCAATACGTGGTGGACCGCCTTCAACGTCGCCAACGATCGGCTGACTGGCGCCGGGTTCGAATACTACGGAAGCTGGCTCTATCTCGCGCACGCACCGAACCCCGAGGCCGTGCATTCTTCGCACAGCATCTACTTTCAAGCGCTCGGGGAGCACGGTTGGCCGGGGTTCATTCTCTACATGGTGTTTCTGGCGGTCTTCTGGAAGCGCTGCGCAGAACTTGTGAAGCAGACTCGAAGCGACAGTGATGAAGCCCACGTCCATCTGCTTGCGCGAATGCTGCAGGTCAGCCTGATCGGATTCTTGGTGGCCGGTGCATTCGTGAACATCGGCAATTGGGACGCGATCTATTATGCGTTCGTGGTGGCACTTGGAATGGCGCGCGTTCTAACTGACCGCGTCGACACGGCCCCGCGAGCGAATCAAAGTCGCGTCGCAATGTCGACCCGCGGGGTACATCCGATGCAGCACGTCATGCGAAGATAGTTGTGTCGCACGCCTCGCGACGGATGGTTTGTAGGCAGTTACTTTCGAGAAATCGATCTTGCTGATTTCGCTCCGCGCGACACTTGAACGCCGGGAGGATGTTGATATGCGACGAATCAAACTACGAGGACTGCCGCCGAATCGATGGGCAACGGCGCTCTTGCCGTGTTGCTTGATCCTTTTCGCGAGCGGCTCGTACGCTCGGGTAGGTGGTGAGTACACAAAGGCAGAACTCGCCACCTTGCCAAAGTGGTGTCATTCCACACAATCTTTCACGCAAGAATCGCAGACACGACGCACTTACGACGACTACGTAGCGCGCTATGGCCAGGGGTGGACTCACCTACATCACTACTGCTGGGCACTAGTGGCAATGATGCGATACGATCGAATCAACAACACCGCCCAGGATCGGCGCGGATATGCTGCCTCCGCGTTGGCGGACATGAGGTACGTTCTGGACAGAACTCAACCAGACTTCGTACTCTGGTTCGAGATCGTCTCGAAGCGCACGAGGCTGCTGATTCGCGAGCGCATCTTTGACCAGGCACTGGAATCGGCAAACTCGGCCTTGGCTGCGTTCCCGAATCGGGCCGACAGCCACGGGCTGAAGGCTGAGGTACTGCTTGAAACTGGTCGTCGAGGTGAGGCGAAGAAGGTCCTCGATGACGCGAAAACGGTGGTGGCTGATTCCGACCGACTAGAAAAGATCCGCTTGGTGCTCAAGCTCTGAGCGCAGGCGAAGATCCTACGTCCTGCCGGAGACCAGCATTCTGACCAGCGACTATCTCGTTGCAATGAACCATACGCCCGAACCAGCGGCCGGATAGTAGGCATAGCCACCCAAGTTGGGCAGATACTGCCATCTCGTATGCACGCCGTTTCGGGCATCGGGGATCGCTGCGCCTCCAGACGTTGCCTGGGAAGTCACAGACCAGTTCTCAGGATGCACCCTGAGTACTTGGCCCCCAGCATCAGTCTTTGCAAGGAACGCACCCTGGGTTTGGTCATACCACACGAAGGCAAAGTTCGTCGAAACCAGGCTGCCCGCTTCGCCTCCGGTGAAATTGATCGTGCTGAACCTGTCCGCGGCGATGTCGTAGAGCAATCCACCGACTCCGGGGCGGTACTGATCGCCAAAGAAGACAACGCGTCCTCGTACGGGGTCGACAGCACAGGGTCTCGCATAGGTAGCCGATCCGTTCTGCGGAAATGCGGCAAGGGTCGACCATGTGCCATTCTGCGCGTTGAAGCGTCGGAGGTTCACGTTGGTCGCGACGTAGATGTCCTCAGTCGCCGGGTTCTTGCAGATCGAATAGCCACGGCTGTAGCTGCTGACGACCGCGGACCACGACCCCTTCGGATCCCAGTCGTTCGTCGCGACGTTGAATGCATTCATGTTCCCATCGACGAAGTTCCCAGATCCCCAGTTCGACCCTGAGCCCACCCGGAAGATTCTTCCGAGTCTTTCGACGAAGTGGAGCGCGTAGTAGGTGTGGGTCGAACTCGGTCGTCCGTCCTGATAGTACTCGGACTCGGTGGAAATCTGGGAAGCGGGCGTTGGCTGGCGAAGCATTCTCCAACGGGGATTGTCTTGCGAAAGATCGATGGCGATCGCCTCGTTACCCGCGTAGTCCGCATGGCCGCCTGCGCCAGCAATGTAGAGCACGTTGCTTCGCGTGTCGGCAGCCATACCGTTCCACGCATCGATGCGGGCCATAGGACCTCCGCCGGGATTGGCCGCAGGTAGTGCCGCGCCGATGTCGGTGCCAGGAATGTTCTTCCATTGCCAAGGACTCATGCCCGAGCGCCAAGCTGGGTACGGCGCACTGGCGCCGGGGGTCGGCACCGGGGTCGGCACCGGGGCCGGTGCCGGGGTCGGTGCCGGGGTCGGTGCC
>JAEWEW010000129.1 GCA_023389175.1 Pseudomonadota bacterium
CGTCGCAGGCGTCCGATCGCATTCTTTCATACGCCGACGCGGCGCGCCGGGCCACCCCGGCGGTGGTGAACATCCTGACCGGTGACCGGGTGCTGAAGGGCGCCGTGGAGCCGCCGGCGCGGGATCCGCGCTCGCGCCGACCCGGCGAGCTTCCGGAGCGCCGGGATCCCTTTTCCAACCTCGGCTCCGGCGTGATCGCCACCGCCGACGGCTACATCCTGACCAACCACCATGTGCTCGAAGAGGAAGGCGACACGGAGGTGGTGCTTGCCGACGGCCAACGGATCGCGGCGAAGCTCGTGGGCAGCGACCCGGAAACGGACCTCGCGGTGCTGAAGGCCGACCGGACCGGCCTCCCGGCGATCGAGTTCGGCGACGCGAACCGCGCCCAGGTCGGCGACGTCGTGCTCGCCATCGGCAACCCCTTCGGCGTCGGCCAGACCGTCACCATGGGCATCATCTCCGCCCTCGGTCGCAGCCAGCTCGGCATCAACACTTTCGAGAACTTCATCCAGACCGACGCGGCGATCAATCCGGGCAACTCGGGCGGCGCGCTGGTCGACACCTCCGGCCGGCTGATCGGCATCAACACCGCGATCTATTCGCGCACCGGCGGTTCGCTCGGCATCGGCTTCGCCATCCCCTCGTCCACCGTCCAGGACGTCATGACGCAGATCATCCGGCACGGCCGCGTGATCCGCGGCTACATCGGCGTCGAACCCCAGGACGTGACGCCGGAGCTGGCCGAGGCGTTCCGGCTGCCCCGCCGCGACGGCGCGATCATCGCCGGCGTGATGCGCGGCGGCCCGGCGGAGAAGGCGGGCGTGAAGGTGGGCGACATCCTGGTCAGCATGGACGGCAAGCCGGTCGGCAACGTCAACCAGATGCTCAACATGATCGCGCTGCTTCCGCCGGGCAGCACCGCCCGGTTCCGGTTCCTGCGGGACACCGACGAGTTGGACCTGCCGATCGTGATCGGCACCCGGCCCGACCCCAAACCCGCCCCGCTTGGGCGTTAGGCCGGCTGGCGACAGCTTGGGGTGCGTCCTAGGTCGCGGCTTCTTCCTCGTCCGGCGCCCGGCTGTGCGCCGTCAGGAAGCCGGCCAGGAAGATGCCCAGCTCGTAGAGCAGGATCAGCGGGATGGCCAGCATGAACTGGGACAGCACGTCCGGCGGCGTCAGCACCGCCGCCACCACGAAGGCGCCGACGACCACGTAGCGGCGAGCCTCGCGCAGCTGGGTGGTGGTCACCATGCCCAGCTTGACCAGCAGCATCTCCACCACCGGCACCTCGAAGGTGAGGCCGAAGCCGAAGAAGATCGCGAGCGTGAAGTCCCAGTAGCGCTGCAGGTCCTGCATCACGTCCGCGCCGGTGCGCTCCGCGAAGGCGAAGAAGAAGTGGTAGGCGGCAGGCAGGACAAAGTAGTAGGCGAAGCTGATGCCGATCACCAGGAAGACGACCGAGGAGACGATGAGCGGCAGGGCGAACCGGCGCTCGTGGGCATAGAGGCCGGGCGCGACGAAGGCCCACGCCTGGTAGAGCACCCACGGCAGTGACACCAGGATGGCCGCGAGGAAGGCGATCTTGGTGAGGGTGAAGAAGGCACCTTCGCCGGCGATGAACACCGCCTTGGAGCCTTCGGGCAGCGCCTTGTTCAGCGGGATGGCGAGGAACCGCATGATGTCCGGCGCGAAGTAGAAGCACACGCCGAACATGATCAGCACCACCACCAGCGAGCGCACCACGCGGCTGCGCAGCTCCACGAGATGCGAGACGAAGCCCTCGTCTTCCTCTTCCTGAGGGGCCGCCCCCTTCCGCCCGAGACCCAGCATCAGCGGAAGGTCGGCCGGCGGGGCCGCTTGAACCCGCGCTCGCGCTCACGCTCGATGCGCCGGTCCTTGATGCGCTCGCGGGTGCGGCGCACCGCGTAGATCTCGTCCCAGTTGGTGACCGGCTCGGATGCGAGCGGCGATGGGCCGGACCCGCCGGACTCCAGCGACTGCTGCACCGAATCGAACGAGCTCTTCATGTCGGTCACCGCTCCGCCCACGCTGCCTTCGATGGAGCGGGCCGCGTCCTCCACGTTCTTCTTCAGGTCCCGCAGCTCCGACAGCTCGATCTGGCGATTGAAGTCCGACTTCACGTCGTCCACGTAGCGTCGCATCTTCGTGACCCACTGCCCGGCCTGCCGCGCAACGCGCGGAAGCCGCTCGGGGCCGATCACCACCAGGGCGGCGATCGCCACGATCAGCATCTCGGTAAAACTGATGTCGAACATGACCTGTGCAGGACGCCTATGCAGCCCGGACCCACGCGACGGTACAGACGAAACGAGCGGCTCGACGCCGCTCGCATGGCTCCCGCTGTGCCGCCAGGGCGGCGCTCAAGCCTTCGGCTTGGCGTCGACGTCGATGGTCTTGGCGTCCTGCTGGCCGGGAGGGGCAGGTTCCGCGCTGCCTTCCTTGACGCCTTCCTTGAAGCCACGGACCGCGCCGCCGAGGTCGGCGCCGATGTTCTTCAGCTTCTTGGTGCCGAACACGAGCATGATGATCACGAGGACGATCAGCCAGTGCCAGATGCTCATTGAACCCATATGTCTACCCCCATCACTCAGCGGCCGGAACGCAATGGCTCAGGGCCACCCATGACATGTATGTGCAGATGATACACCTCCTGCCTGCCCACTCGCCCGTTGTTGACTACCACCCGGAAGCCGTCGTTGCAGCCCTGCTCCCTCGCAAGCCGCCCCGCCACCCCGAAGAGCCGGCCAAGCAGCGGCGCCTGGGACTCGTCGGCATCATAGAGATTCGCGAAGTGGACGCGGGGAATGATCAGGAAATGGACCGGCGCGGCCGGGTGGATGTCATGGAAAGCGACGAGTTCGTCGTCCTCGTAGACCTTTCGGCTGGGAATCTCGCCGCGGGCGATGCGGCAGAAGAGACAGTCCTTTTCCTGGTGCATGGTCACTCCGGAGCCTGGGAACCTGTGGACCGGTTCTGATCCTGCTGCTTGCGCGCGGCCTTTTCGTCCAGCCCGGACAGGCCCTCGCGCCGCTGCAGCTCCGCGATCACCTCCCGTGGCCCGAGGCCGTAGTGTGCCAGCATCACCAGGGTGTGGAACCAGAGGTCCGCGGTCTCCGCCACGATCCGGTCGGGACGCCGGTCCTTGGCCGCCATGACGGTCTCGGTCGCCTCCTCGCCGATCTTCTTCAGGATCGCATCCTCGCCGCGAGCGAGCAGGCGCGCCACATAGCTCTGCTCCGGGTCCGCGGTGCGCCGGGCCTCGATCACCTCGGCGAGGCGATCGAGCGGGCTCGCGGCCAACGGATGCTGCGATGCGGCCGGCTCGGCAACCGCCGGCGACGGTGTCTTCATCGCTTGTCCTTGTAGAGCTCGGCCGGGTCCGCCAGCACCGGGTCTGTCACCACCCAGCGGCCATTCTCCAGCCGGTTGAAGAAGCAGGAATGGCGGCCGGTGTGGCAGGCGATGCCGCCGCCCTGCTCGACCTGCAGCAGCACGACGTCGCCGTCGCAATCGGTCCGGATCTCCGTCACCGTCTGGACATTGCCGGACTCCTCGCCCTTGCGCCAGAGCCGGCCGCGCGACCGCGACCAGTACACGGCGCGTCCGGTGCGCACGGTTTCCGCGAGGGCTTCGCGGTTCATCCACGCGACCATCAGGATGCGGGCGCTGCCCGCCTCCTGGGCGATGGCGGTGACCAAGCCGTCGCCGTCGAAGCGGATCGCGTCGAGCCAGTCCGTCGGCGCAGCGCTGGCCGGCTGCTGCCCGGCCATCACGAAAGCGGCCGCACCGGGATGCCCCGCGCGGCCATCAGCCGCTTGGCATCGCCGACGGTGAACTCGCCGAAGTGGAAGATGCTCGCTGCCAGGACGGCGTCCGCCCCGCCTTCGGTGACACCTTCGGCCAGGTGCTCCAGGCGCCCGACGCCGCCGGAGGCGATCACCGGCACCGGCACCGCGTCGGCTACCGCCCGGGTGAGCGCGAGATCGAAGCCCTCGCGCGTGCCGTCGCGATCCATGCTGGTGAGGAGGATCTCGCCGGCGCCGAGCTCGGCGACCTGCCGGGCCCAGGCCACCGCATCCAGCCCGGTCGCCTTGCGGCCGCCATGGGTGAACACCTCCCAGCGCCGCGGCCCGGTCGCGCGCGCGTCGATCGCGCAGACGATGCACTGGGCGCCGTACCGGGCGGATGCATCGGCGATCAGCTGAGGCTGCTGGATGCCCGCGGTGTTGATGGAGACCTTGTCCGCGCCGGCATTGAGCAGCCGGCGGACGTCCTCCACCGAGCGCACGCCTCCGCCGACGGTGAGCGGGATGAAGACCTGTTCGGCCACCGCCTCGATGATGTGCAGGATGATGTCGCGCTGGTCCGAGGACGCCGTGATGTCGAGGAAGGTCAGCTCGTCGGCGCCCTCGCCGTCATAGCGCCGGGCGATCTCGACCGGATCTCCGGCATCGCGCAGGTCCACGAAGTTCACGCCCTTCACCACCCGTCCGGCGGTGACGTCCAGACACGGGATGATGCGCCGGGTAAGGCCCGACACGTCGCCGCGGACTTCAGACAACGCCGGTGCGCTCCAGCGCGGCCGCGAAATCGAGCGTTCCCTCGTAGAGGGAGCGTCCCAGGATGACGCCGTCGATGCCCTCGTGCTCCACCGCGAGCAGCTTGTCGATGTCGTCGAGGCCGGTGACGCCGCCCGATGCATAGACCGGCACGTTGACCGCCTGCGCGAGCTTCACGGTGGCCTCGATGTTGACGCCGGTGAGCATCCCGTCGCGGCCGATGTCGGTGTAGATGATGCCCTCGACGCCGTAGCCCTCGAACTTGCGGGCGAGGTCGGTCACGTCGTGCTTGGTGAGCTTGCTCCAGCCGTCGGTGGCGACCTTGCCGTCGCGGGCGTCGAGCCCGACGATCACCTGGCCCGGGAAGGCATTGCAGGCGTCGTGAAGGAACCCGGGGCTCTTCACCGCCGCCGTGCCGATGATCACGTAGGCGATGCCGTCGTCGAGATACTTCTCGATCGTCTCCAGCGAGCGGATGCCACCGCCGAGCTGCACCGGCACCTCGGCGCCGACCGCTTCCAGGATCGCCTTGATCGCCGCGGCGTTCTGCGGCTTGCCGGCCACCGCCCCGTTGAGATCGACCAGATGGATGCGCTCCGCGCCCATCTCCACCCAGTGGCGCGCCACCTCGCCGGGATCCTCCGAGAATACCGTTTCGTCCTCCAGATTGCCTTGCTTAAGGCGGACGCAGCGTCCGTCCTTCAGATCGATCGCGGGTATCAACAGCATGGGCTTGTCAGGGGTGATCGGCCGGGGGTGGCCGGGAGTCCTAAGAACCTGTTCTAGGGCTGCCAGTGGACGAAGTTGCGATAGAGTCGCAGGCCGCTCGCTGCGCTTTTCTCTGGATGGAACTGTGTGGCGAAAATGTTAGCTTGCGCTATTGCACAGGTAAAGTCCACGCCATAGCGACAGGTTCCGGTCGTCACCGCCGGGTCCGACGGCACGACATGGTAGCTGTGCACGAAGTAGAAGTAGTCGTCCTGTTCGATGCCGTCCCAGAGCGGATGATCCCGGACCTGGCGCACCCGGTTCCATCCCATGTGAGGCACCTTCAGGCCGGCGGCCCGCATCGCCTGCGCCTCGAAGCGAACCACGCGGCCGGGAATGATCCCGAGTCCGGGCGTGTTGCCTTCCTCGCTCGAATCGAACAGCATCTGTTCGCCGACGCAGACGCCGAGGAACGGCCGCGTCTCGGCGGCGCGCCGCACCGCCTCGTCCAGTCCGTGGGCCGCGAGGTTGCGCATGCAGTCCGGCATAGCGCCCTGCCCGGGAAACACGACCCGGTCGGCGGCGCGCACCACGGCGGCGTCGCCGGTCACCACCACGCGCGATTCCGGGCTGACATGCTCGAGCGCCTTCGCGACCGAGCGCAGGTTGCCCATGCCGTAGTCAACGACTGCGATCGTAGTCACGCTCGGGGGGTTGGCCTCACAAGGTGCCCTTGGTCGACGGGACGGACTGCGCGGCCCGCGGGTCGATCTCCGCTGCCATCCGCAGCGCCCGCCCGAAAGCCTTGAAGATGGTCTCGCACTGGTGGTGGGCATTGTCGCCGCGCAGGTTGTCGACATGCACGGTGATCTGCGCATGGTTGACCAGGCCCTGGAAATACTCCCGCGCGAGGTCGACATCGAAGCGGCCGATCATCGCCCGGGCGAAGTCGACGTGCCAGTGCAGGCCGGGACGGCCGGAGAAATCGATCACGACGCGCGACAGCGCCTCGTCGAGCGGCACGTAGGCATGCCCGTAGCGGCGCAGGCCGCGCTTGTCGCCGAGCGCCCGGGCCAGCGCCTGGCCCATGGTGATGCCCACGTCCTCCAC
>JAEWEW010000249.1 GCA_023389175.1 Pseudomonadota bacterium
CGGCGAAGCCCCATTGCCCGAGACGCTCGGCCACGAAGGCCGCGGTGCGTGCCTCCTGGAACGACAGCTCCGGCTCGCGATGCAGCTCGTGGCGGATGCCGGCGAGAAGCGTCGCCTCGTCGGCTCGGGAATCGAAGGTGGTGGTCATCGGCTGGTCCTGTTCGCTGTCCGGCGGGTGCGCGTCGTGGGTGTCGGGTGCGCCGCCTGCAGCCGGTCCCGGCTGCTGATCAGGTGGCTGCGCATCGCGGCGCGCGCCGCGTCCGCATCGCGCGCCGCGATCGCCGCGTGGATGCGCTCATGCTCCTCGTTCACCCGCTGCAGGTAGCGCAGCCGGCCCTCCGGCGCGGCTTGCGCCGTATCGATCCGCGTGCGCGGGATGATCATGGTACCGAGATGCATCATCAGGTCGGTGAAATGCCGGTTGCCGGTGGCCCGGGCGATCTCGAGGTGGAAGCGGAAGTCCGCGGGCACCGCGTCCGAGTCGCGTTGTGCCGATTCGCGGAAGTCGCGCAGCGCCCGGGCGATCGCGCGGAGGTTGGCCGGGGTGCGCCGGTGGGCGGCGAGCCCGGCGGCCTCGGTTTCCAGGCTGATGCGCAGCTCCAGCACCGCGATGACGTCGGCGACGGTGGCCAGGTCGCCGGAGGTGATCCGGAAGGCGCCGCTGCGCGGAGGCTCCATGACGAAGGTGCCGATGCCGTGGCGCGTGCGGACCAGCTCCGAGGCCTGCAGCATGGAGATCGCCTCGCGCACCACCGGGCGGCTCACGGCGAAGCGCGCCATGATCTCGCTTTCGGTGGGAAGCTTGTCCCCGGGACGCAGCCGCCCTTCGCGGATGCTCGCCGCGAGGCTGTCGACGATCCCGGTGACCAAGCCGCGCGGGCGTCGCAGGCCCAGATCCGTTGACACCGGCCGTTCGTCCTCCCAGAATGCAGTCGTCAGACGTCCGATGACCGGACGCCCCGAATGTAGCAAATCCGGCGCACTTGTCCAGCATCGCGAAGGACATCGGAGGGACGGGCCTTGACGATCAAGCTGCATCGCAGGCTGCTGCTCACCGGCGCAGCCGGCGGCCTCGGCCGCATCCTGCGGGAGCGCCTGAAGGCGAACTGCGACATCCTGCGGCTGTCCGACATCGCCGATCTCGGCCCTGCGGCGGAAGGCGAGGAGCTCGCGCCCGGCGACCTCGCGGACGCGGCCGCGGTGGACCGCATGGTGGCCGGCACGGAGGCGATCGTGCATCTCGGCGCCTACTCGGTGGAGGGGCCCTGGCAGCCCATCCTGCAGGCCAACATCGTCGGAGCCTACAACGTGTACGAGGCGGCACGGCGCCACGGCGTCAGGCGCATCGTCTTCGCGAGCTCCAATCATGTCACCGGCTTCTACCGCCAGAGCGAGACCATCGACGCGGGCCACCCGCCGCGGCCGGACGGCCTCTACGGGCTCAGCAAGGCATTCGGCGAGGACCTCTCGCGGCTCTACTTCGACCGCTACGGCATCGAGACCGCATGCCTGCGGATCGGCTCGTCCTATCCGGAGCCCAGGGACCGCCGCATGCTCGCTACCTGGCTGAGCTACGACGACCTGCATCGCCTGGTCACCGCCTGCCTCACCACGCCGGTGCTCGGCCACACCATCCTCTTCGGCATGTCGGCCAACCCGGTGACCTGGTGGGACAACCGGCTGGCCCGGCATGTCGGGTACATCCCGCGCGACAGCTCGGAGACCTTCCGGGAGGCGATCCATGCCCGTACGCCGCCCCCCGACATGTCCGATCCCGCGACGCTCTACCAGGGCGGCGTGTTCGTGCGCACCGGCCCCTTCGAATGAAACGCCGCCCTCCGGCAGGCAACACTGATGGAGATCGTGATGACCGCTCGCAGACAGCTGATCGCCTCCCTCGTCGGCACCGCGCTCGTGATCGCCGCGGCGCCCGGCGCCTTCGCCCAGACCGTTCTCAAGGCTGCCGATGTCCATCCACCGGGCTATCCCACGGTGGCCGCGATCGAGAACCTCGGCAGGAAGTTCGAGGCGGCGACCAAGGGCAAGTACCGGATGCAGATGTTCCCGAACAGCGTGCTCGGCTCGGAGAAGACCATGATCGAGCAGACGCAGGTGAACGCCATCCAGATCCTGCGCACCTCGCTCGGGCCGGTCGGGCCGGTGGTGCCGGACGTCAACGTCTTCAACATGCCGTTCGTGTTCCGCAACGAGGAGCACATGCGCAAGGTAATCGATGGACCGATCGGCGACGAGATCCTGCAGAAGATCAGCGCAAGCCCGGCACGGCTGGTCGCGCTCGGATGGATGGACGGCGGCTCCCGCAGCCTCTACACCAAGCGGCCGGTGCGCAAGCCCGAGGACCTGAAGGGCCAGAAGGTGCGGATGATGGGCAACCCGCTCTTCGTGGACACCATGAACGCGATGGGCGGCAACGGCATCTCCATGGGCTATTCGGAGGTGTACTCGGCGCTGCAGACCGGCGTGGTCGATGGCGCGGAGAACAACCCGCCGAGCTTCTTCACCTCCAACCACTACACCACCGGCACCAGGTACTACTCGCAGACGAACCACCTGATCATCCCGGAGATCTTCGTCATGTCGAAGATCGCCTGGGACAAGCTCACGCCGGACGAGCAGCAGCTGATGCGCAAGTTCGCCCGCGAAGCGCAGATGGAGCAGCGCGTGCTGTGGGACAAGAGTGTGGCCGACTACACGGCGAAGCTCAAGTCCGCGGGCGTGGAGTTCATCGAGGTCGACACCAAGCCGTTCTACGAGGCCACCGCTCCGGTGCGGGCCAAGTACGGCGCCGACTACACCGAGTTGATCAAGCGCATCGAGGCGGTCAGGTAGACCGCGGATGAAGGCCGCCTTCCTGCGGTTCGCGGATGCGACCTACCTCGCCGTCATGTGGGCGGCGGGCCTGTCGATCGCCGTCATGAGCCTCGTCATCCCGTGGGGCGTGTTCGCGCGCTACGTGCTCGGCTACGGCTCGCGCTGGCCCGAGCCGATCGCGATCCTGCTGATGGTCGCCTTCACCTTTTTCGGGGCGGCAGTGGCCTACCGGGCGGGCGCCCACATCGCGGTCGCGGTGCTGACCGACCGCCTTCCGGAGACCGCGCGGCGGCCGGTCGCGCGGCTGGCGGAGCTGCTGATGGCGGTGGTGAGCGTCTTCATGATCGTATGGGGCGGCAAGCTCTCGCTGGAGACGATGGGCCAGGAAGTGGCGGAGCTGCCCGGCCTAGCGGTTGGCGTCACCTACCTGCCGCTGCCGATCGGCGGCGCGGTGACCCTGCTCTTCGTCCTGGAGCGGATGCTCTACGGCTCGCAGCACGACCGCCCGGTCGTCCGCTTCGACCACAACCTAGACGCGGCCTCCTAGATGGATTCGCTCGCCCTGCTCGGAAGCTTTGCGCTCCTGATCGCGATCGGCATGCCGGTCGCCTATGCGCTCGGCCTCTCGGCGCTCCTGGGCGCGCTGTGGATCGAGCTGCCGGTGGACGCGGTAATGATCCAGATCGCAAGCGGCGTCAACAAGTTCTCGCTGCTCGCGATTCCCTTCTTCGTGCTGGCCGGGGCCATCATGGCCGAAGGCGGCATCTCCCGCCGGCTGGTCGCCTTCGCGGCGGTGCTGGTCGGCTTCGTGCGCGGCGGACTGGCGCTGGTCAACATCCTCGCGTCCACCTTCTTCGGCGCGATCTCCGGATCCTCGGTGGCCGATACCGCCTCCATCGGCTCGGTCATGATCCCGGAGATGGAGCGCAACGGCTACCCGCGCGACTTCGCCACCGCGCTCACCGTGAGCGGCTCCATCCAGGCGACCCTGATCCCGCCAAGCCACAATGCGGTGATCTACTCCATGGCCGCCGGCGGCTCCATCTCCATCGCGGCGCTCTTCATGGCGGGCGTGTTTCCCGGGTTGCTGCTCGGCTTCACGCTGGGCGCCTATTGCCTGCTGATTGCCGGCAAGCGCGGCTTCCCCCGCGGCCGGGTGGTACCGATGCGCGAGGCGCTGAAGATCTGCGCCGAAGCGCTCTGGGGCCTGATGACCATGGTGATCATCCTGGGCGGGATCCTCACGGGCGTCTTCACCGCCACAGAGTCGGCCTCGATCGCGGTCGTGTGGGCCTTCTTCGTCACCATGTTCGTCTACCGTGACTACAAGTGGCGCGACCTGCCGAAGCTGATGCACCGCACGGTGAAGACCGTCTCCATCGTCATGATCCTGATCGGGCTCGCCGCCGGCTTCGGCTACGTGATGACGCTGATGCAGATCCCTCAGGCGATCACCCAGGCGCTGACCGCGCTCACCCGCAGCCCCGTGCTGATCCTGCTGTGCGTCAACGCCATGCTGCTCGTGCTCGGCACGCTGATGGACATGGCGGCCCTGATCGTGATCCTGACCCCGATCCTGCTGCCGGTGGTGACGGCGGTTGGGGTCGATCCGGTGCATTTCGGCATGATCATGATCATCAACCTCGGCATCGGACTGATCACGCCGCCGGTCGGCACCGTTCTCTTCGTGGGCAGCGCGGTTGCGGGCCTGCCGATCGAGCGGGTGGTGCGGGCGCTGCTGCCGTTCTTCGGGCTGCTGGTCGCGGTGCTGGCCATGGTGACCTACATTCCGGCGCTCTCGCTCTGGCTGCCCCGCGTGCTCGGGTTGTAGCGCGAGGGGACGCTGCCTGGAGGCGTCGTCGCGGGTCCCCGCCGGCCGCGCGCGCAGGCGCCGCGGAAGGTTCACAATAGCCGCAGGCATCCGCGGCCCCGAAGCGCGGCCGCTTCGCGGCGGCCGCATCGCTGCCGCGTTCCCGATTCCAACGACGCGAGGATCCGCCCATGACCACGAAGCGGCACGACAACTACATCGACGGCGCCTGGACCCCCGGCGCGCGCTACTCGCCAAACCTGAATCCGTCCAACCTCGCCGACGTGATCGGCGAGTATGCCCAGGCCGATGCGGCTCAGCTCGATGTCGCGGTGGCGGCTGCCAGCAAGGCCTTTCCGGCCTGGTCGACCGGCAGCGTGCAGGCCCGCTTCGAGGCGCTCGACCGGATCGGCGACGAGATCCTCGCCCGCCGGGAGGAGCTCGGAACGCTGCTGTCGCGGGAGGAGGGCAAGACACGACCCGAAGGCATCGGCGAGGCGACCCGGGCCGGGCAGATCTTCAAGTTCTTCGCGGGCGAGTGCCTGCGCCTGTCGGGCGAGAGCCTGCCCTCGGTGCGTCCGGGCATCGGCGTGGAGATCACCCGCGAGCCGGTGGGGGTCGTCGGGCTGATCACGCCGTGGAATTTTCCCATTGCCATCCCGGCCTGGAAGACGGCGCCGGCGCTTGCCTACGGCAACTGCGTGGTGCTGAAGCCGGCGGACCTGGTCCCGGGCTGCGCCTGGGCGCTCGCGGAGATCATCTCGCGCAGCGGCATCCCGCCGGGGGTCTTCAACCTGGTGATGGGGCGCGGCAGCGTCATCGGCGACCCTCTGGTCGCGCATCCGGGCATCGATGCGGTGAGCTTCACCGGCTCGCAGAGCGTCGGTGCGCGGATCGCGAAGATCTGCGGCGAGAAGATGCGCAAGCTGCAGCTGGAGATGGGCGGGAAGAACCCGCAGGTGGTGCTGGACGACGCGGACCTGTCGGTCGCGGTGGAGCTCTGCGCCCAGAGTGCCTTCTATTCGACCGGCCAGCGCTGCACGGCGGCAAGCCGGCTGATCGTCACCGACGGCATCCATTCGAAGTTCGTCGCTGCGCTTCGGGAGCGCATGGCGCGGATCAAGGTGGGCGACGCGCTGGAGGCCGGCGTCGACATGGGGCCGGTCTCGTCGCAGCCGCAGCTCGAGCAGAACCTGAGCTACCTCGAGATCGCCAAGGCCGAGGGCGGCGTCCTTGCCGCCGGCGGCGAGCGGCTGAAGCGCAGCACCGAGGGCTTCTACATGGCGCCTGCATTGCTGACCGACACCGACTCGTCGATGCGCATCAATCGCGAGGAGGTGTTCGGCCCGGTGGCGAGCGTGATCCGGGTGAAGGATTACGACGAGGCGCTCGCGGTGGCGAACGACACCCCGTTCGGCCTGTCCTCCGGAATCGCGACCACCTCGCTCAAGTACGCGACCCACTTCAAGCGGCATTCCGAGGCGGGCCTGGTCATGGTGAACCTGCCCACCGCAGGCGTCGATTACCACGTGCCCTTCGGCGGCCGGAAGGGATCGAGCTTCGGTCCGCGCGAGCAGGGCCGGTATGCCCGCGAGTTCTTCACCACGGTGAAGACCGCGTACACTTTGGCTTGAACCTGGTCACGGGTCCGGAAGGAGGATCGCGCGATGCATACCGATCGGGACGCCCTGGCCGCGGCGCGGCCGGACGGGATGGACGAGACCGAATGGGCCCTGCGCCTCGAGCTGGCCGCTTGCTACCGGCTGTTCGACCACCTCGGCTGGGCGGAGGCGATCTTCAACCACATCACCGTGCGGGTGCCAAGCCCGGATCCGCAGACGCCGCACTACCTGATCAATCCGTTCGGCCTTCACTACAGCGAGGTCACCGCGACCAACCTGGTGAAGATCGACGTGGAAGGCAAGGCCATCTCCGCGAGCGAGCATCCGGTCAATGTCGCCGGCTTCATCATCCACAGCGCCATCCACCGCGCCCGCGAGGACGCGCACTGCATCATGCATGTGCACACCACCGCCGGCTGTGCGGTGGCCTGCAAGGAAAGCGGCCTGCGCCAGGACAACTTCTACAGCGTGATCCTGGCGGGCGACCTCGCCTATCACGACTACATGGGCGTCACGACGGATCCGGCGGAGCAACCGCTGCTGGTGCGCTCGCTCGGCCGGTGCAACCACCTGATCCTGCGCAACCATGGCCTGCTGGTGACCGGGGAGGACATCCCGGTCGCGTTCCAGCGCCTGTGGACGCTGCAGCGGGCCTGCGAGGTGCAGATCGCAAGCGACGCCGGCCTGGGGCCCAACCGGCAGATCGCGCCGGAGGTGCTTGCGCGGGTGCCGGAGACCGTGCGCGGCATGGCCACCGGCACGGTCAGCAACGCGCGCCGCATGTTCGACGCGATGGTGCGTCGCGCCGGTGTCCGCTACGAGGCGTTGGTCTGATGGACGGCCCGAAGCCCGCGGGGACGCGCCTGGAGCGCGATACCTTCGGCGACATCGCCGTGCCGGCGGACCGGCTCTGGGGCGCACAGACGCAGCGCTCGCTGCAGAACTTCCGGATCTCGACCGAGCGCCAACCGTTGGAGCTGATCCGCGCGCTCGCCCTGGTCAAGCGCGCGGCGGCGCAGGTGAACGCGGAGCTGGGCGCGCTCGCGCCGGAGCTCGCGGACGCAGTCGTGCGGGCGGCGGACGAGATCCTCGAAGGGCGGCACGATGCGGAGTTCCCGCTGGTGGTCTGGCAGACCGGCTCCGGCACGCAGACCAACATGAACCTCAACGAAGTGATCGCCAACCGGGCGAGCGAGCTGCTCGGCGGCGCTCGCGGCCAGGATCGCCGGGTCCATCCCAACGACCATGTGAATCGCGGCCAGTCTTCGAACGACGTCTTCCCGACCGCGATGAACGTGGCGGTGGCCATGGCCATCACCGAGCGGCTGCTGCCGTCGCTGCAGGCGCTGCGCGACACGCTTGCCGCCAAGTCGCAGGCTTTCGCGGAGATCGTCAAGATCGGCCGGACCCACCTGCAGGATGCGACGCCGCTCACCCTCGGCCAGGAGTTCTCCGGCTATGTCGCCCAGCTCGACCACGGCATGCGGCACGTGCGCGATTCGCTTGCGCACCTGCACGAGCTCGCGCTCGGCGGCACCGCGGTGGGCACCGGGCTCAACGCGCATCCGCGCTTCGCCGAGCGGGTGGCGGAGGTGATCGCCGGACTCACCGGGCTGCCCTTCGTCACCGCGCCGAACAAGTTCGAGTCCCTCGCGGCGGCGGACGCGCAGGTGAGCGCGCACGGCGCGCTCAAGACCGTGGCCGCGAGCCTCATGAAGATCGCCAACGACGTGCGCTGGCTCGCCAGCGGCCCGCGCAGCGGGCTTGGCGAGATCACCATCCCGGAGAACGAGCCGGGCAGCTCCATCATGCCGGGCAAGGTCAATCCCACCCAGTGCGAGGCGATGACCATGCTCTGCGCCCAGGTGCTGGGCAACGACGTGGCGATCAACATCGGCGGGGCGAGCGGCAATTTCGAGCTCAACGTCTTCCGGCCGATGATCGTGCACAACGTGCTCCAGTCGGTGCGGCTCCTTGCCGACGGCACGCGCAGCTTCAACGACCAGTGCGCCGTCGGCATCGAGCCGAACCGGCCGCGCATCGCGCAGCTGCTGGAGCAGTCGCTGATGCTGGTGACCGCGCTCAATCCGCACATCGGCTACGACCGCGCGGCCGAGATCGCGAAGAAGGCGCACCGCGAGGGCACGACGCTCAAGGCTGCTGCGCTCGCCTCCGGGTATGTCGACGAGGCGCAGTTCGACGCTTGGGTGCGGCCGGAGGACATGGTCGGGCCGGGCTCCGGCGGGTAGATCGCAGGTC